>JAZRXV010000138.1:0-26526 GCA_045600405.1 Candidatus Cryptobacteroides sp. | reverse complement strand
TTGCCGCATAGAATCCGCCCTTCATAAATTAGGGGCAGAACTTATGAATACTTCTTTTTGATTTGTTTGGCGACATTCATCAAGAAGTGCCCGGGCGGAAACGTCCGGGCTTATTCTTTTACAAATGTAGCAATTTGTTCCTGGCAAGGAATACGATTATACCGACAAAGGCGACCAACAGGAACGCGATTCCGAGCCGAATCAGGGCCTTTTGCGTAAAAGACAAGTCTTTCTCCACCTCAATCGTAACGGTCTTCGTAATGGAGGATGTCCGCGCTGATTCAACCGCCAGATCATGATAATACTCCTTTACCGGCACAAGCATCGGCAGACGCCCTGGCTTGTTGTTAAGAGTGTGATGCAGCAGACCGTCCCTGTCTATGTAAGCGTCGGACTCGGCAACATCGGTTTCCAGATGCGACGTATCGCTTACCGGTCGCACGGCAACTGCTGACCCGGCTGGCACAGGCACGTCCATATATACATATCTGATGACGGTTGAATCCTTGACATTCATGAACACCGAATCGGCATGGGTCTCCACCTGAGTAACGGGTAAACGCCTGTGGCAGCCGCACCCGGCGGCCACCGCAAGCAACAATATGAGAGAGAGGATGGGATAGAGATTCTTCATATTATCGAGATATACACAGATTCCTTGCGCGCGAGCGCCGGCAGTATGTAATGGTCCACGAGATCGAGATACGTACTACAGGAATTTGTCAGCCCGCCTTTTATCTTGTTCAGTCCGCACAGGATGCAGCCACTGGTGTCATGCACCGTATTCCCCGGATGGATCCTGACGCCCTCGAAGCCGGGTACATTCTCGATGCCTATGACTTTGCCGGAGTATGGCTTAGCCCATGACTTATCTTTGAATTTCGGCGAATAGTTGAGGGTGACCTTGTATCGACCCTTCGGGATAGCGGTCCGGCCGGTCACCTTGAGAGACTTGATTTTCGCCAGAGACATGTCAGATGCCAGACCACGATCCTCCGGCTCCAGAGAGCTGCAGAACCATTTTCCATCGATACGTATCTCGCCGATGGAATACCCCACCTTCGGGTATCTTCTATTGAGCAGTATTTCCATTACTTTTTTTCAATCACTTCATCCAGGTTATCTACGTGGATCTTGCCGCCAATCACGCGAAGCAAGCCACGGATGGACAGGCGTATGCCGTGGGGCTCAAGCAGGTTGCTCAGGAAAGACGTACCTTCGATGAGAAACACTATTGCCATACCCACCCATGCAATCCAATGTGTGCCGTAGCACTGATTGAGTGCCACGCAGCAGATGAGCCAGCAGCTGTATGACATGAGCTTGTTGATAGTCCTTCTGGCGCCCTTGCTGAACCGTATAGCCTCGCCCCGGAACTTCGCCGCGCTGACCCCCGTAACGAGGTCTGCAAGGATAATCATCACGACAGGGATGAGCCATCGGACCACCTCGCCGAGTGTCGCATCGAGGTATCCGATAGCCCCCGCTCCGAACAGGGAGGAGAGCACCACCACGAGAGGGTTGTTTCCTATTGCCAGTATCGCTTTCATAATCCGAGTATCATTATAACCGCCACCACGAGGCACAATCCCACGAAGATGCCCCATGCGTAGTTAGGCTTGTTGTTTTTGTTGTTTTGCATATTGTTTGTACTCTTTATAAAGTTCTTTCTGCATTGCAAACGCCTCTATCTCCCACGGCCTTTGCTCATAAGGTACACTGTTGTCATAGACCTTGCCTTCCCATGTCACCGAGAGGGATAAAGGATTTATATGCATACGTCCTTCTTCGCACTGACGGATATGCTCTATCTCGTGAAATATCTCATTGATGTCAAGATTGGCGTACCTTGAGTAAATCGAATAGCATCCCTTGATCACAGACGGAGAAAGGATTGCCGTCAACTCCACGCCTTCAGGAGAGAGCATTTGCAGTATTGACAGATTCCTGCTGACAGTCAGCGTTATGCCGTCAATGCCGTAGTAGTCAAGCCCGAATCTCAGAGCCGATTCCACTTTACTTTTAAACCTTGTGACAATCGTATTCATCTTAGATTTTCTTGAGATTCATTCGGAAACTGCCTATCACCGTATCGCGGTAATACACATATCCCATTGTTCCGCTTGTTCCCGTAGAACCCGCTATCGGAGTTCCGTTAGAGTGCTGTGTACCTTGGGCATCGAGATAGTATTTCCAGAAATCATAGAATCCAAGCAGCAGGTATTTCGTCTGCCCGGAAGCGAGATTGAGGGTTGTGAAGGATGTTCCTATCCCCGATGACCTCGCATCGAAATAATACGCGATGTTCGGGTGCACCTGACCTGTTCCACGGCGGCTGACCCAGTTCACAGGGCTTGTCTCAAACGACATGCTCAACTCTGATGCATTGAGGGTCTTTGCTACTGCTGCTGTGTTTGTAATTGCAACACCGAAGAACAGGGCATTACTACTCGGTATCGGCCAATAAACCTCCGCACTTTCAATATCCTTCCACTTATAGGTGTCGTACTCTGGATACGCCGTAAATACCTGAGAACGGTACTGAGTGTCTATGTGCCCGTTCTCCTCTGACACATCAATGCTCCAACTTCCGGCTGAATTGATTATGGACAAAGTACCAGTCTCTCCTCCTGTGCTGACAGGGATGGCTATGAACTGGTTGCTCGAAGGCTGTGTGTCAGTATATGTGTATTTATTTTTAGCCAGACAGATGTAGTAATAGCAGTCAACACTCCCAGAAACAGGAATATTGGTGAATGGGGGCTGATTGGTCCTGAAATTGATTCTTCTCCGTCTTGATGAGGCATTTCCAATCTGAGTATCTTCTGTGTGATAGTAAAGGATACTGTTCCTTACTATGCCGAATGCAAGATACCATGTGGTTATATCAATCCCACGTGTCTTCTGAATGTTGGCAGCAATCTCTGAGAAGGATATTTCTGCATCGGGGTCACCCTGGTCTTCGAAGAGTATTTCAAAAGTCACGGTATCATAATCAACATCTTTTATCTTTTCACTGGCATCAAGTGCCCTGACAACTGCAAGTGCGCTATGATTGTATCCGTTGAAGTCAAGAATTCTGTACCACTCATTGATTGCCGCCCCTTGCGGTTTCAAGTAATTAAATCCGCTTAGAGTTACGGCATCGATCATATCAGGCCTTGCTATCGGAAGTTCAAGGCCGAAGTTCGCATCAACAAAGTCCTGCTCCACAAGTATCCCCGGATTTGCGTTCCGAATCGGCTTACGTCTCGCCCACTTATTAATTCCATTCCACGTACATAGCGTTCCCCAGTCACCGCTTGAGCATCCGAGGATGGTATTGAGTTGGCCGATGATTGTTATTGAGTCGTTTCCGCTTACTATCATACACTGTCCTTATTATGGCGTTGTTGATTAGAGCCCTGCGGCACGGTCAGGCACCGCAGGGCAAGGTTTTTACTCAAGACCGAGAATCTTCTTTACCGCAGCTTCACCGGCCTCGATACTATCGGCAGAGCCGTTGATTGACAGGTTGTATCCATATGAATAAGCCTGTACTGAGCCAATGGTCTGGTCTCCATCCTTGATGTCATAGGTCGCACCAGTTACGATGTCCTTCTGCTTCCCGTCAACAAATGCCCTGTTGACCTGTTCGCCTGTTTTTACGAGTTTCATAATATTTGATTGTTAAAGGTGATTATTCTTCCGGCGCGTTCCACAACCCCCCTTCAAGCGAGTCCTCGACAAAGGCGTTTCCAAGACCCTTGTTCTCATTCTTGAGAAGATGCCACGACTCGTATGACACGGCCTTGATGTCCCCGAGGTCAGCTTCGTCAGCGTAGAGTTCGGACTGGAGTTTGCGGAACTTTGCCTTGTCTTCATCTTTGCCTGTAAGTTCGCCCTTGTCGGCTATCTCAAGACCACAGTCCTTGATGATGGCTCTCTCTGCCTCACCAAGTGCCTCGAAAGCCTTTGCCACGGCTCTGCGGAACTTGATGACCTTGTATCCGTCAGCCGCAGACAGGGTGTTTGCTGTAATGTTCAAGCACCCGACCTGTGCGAGTGCCACGATGATGTTGTTCTTCAGTTTCATACTATGCTGTTATTTGAGTTTCTTAAAATCTTCTTCCTTTGTGTATGCTGTCACACCGCCTTTGAAATAGGCATTCCCATCCTTGAATTTGATGTTCTCACGCATCTTGCTGACCCTTTTTGCCCCGATAATCAACCACACAAATACCCCCACGGCAAGAGCCGTTGAGATGATTGTCCACCAAACCGAAAATGTCACCCAATTTTGTTTGAGAAATTCTATCATATCTTTATCCGTTAATGTTAAGTCGTCTTTTCAGTTCCGCGTTCTCCCTTTCAAGGGCCTCTATGCGTGATTCGTGATTTTGCAGGGAGGAAATCTCAAAGGCGTGGAACACATTGTAATTGAGCGTATAGCCCGATTCCTCGTCTCCGACCACTGCGTAAGGAAGGATTCTCTGAACATCCTGAGCAATCAGACCGGCTCCCTTGCCTTTGCCGTGACCCTCCTTCCAATCCCATGTAGCAGGACGGAGTGCCATGATTGCCGAGATTCCATCAACTGAGTAGTTGATATTATCTTTCCACCTGCGGTCTGAGCCTGCCGTTATTGCACCGGTGGACACTGTATCCCCTACTACATAGAGGGCATACCCGGACGATAGGGCCCCAATAGCCACCCTTCCGCCTCTCGGCTGTAAGGAAAGAACACATCTATTCGGGTATGATGTCGGATATGTAGATGTATGTCCGTCGTGTCTGTCGAAACAGCTTTGTATGCAAAAAGTCTCGGTGCCATAAGACGACGGCTGCGTAGGATTGGTTGCACCGTAAAACTTAATGGTTGCGTCACTGTTGTATGAAAACATAACCTCACCCTCGACATCCAGTTTCGCACTTGCGCTTGTTCTGCCGATGCCGACATTGCCCGCTGCCGTGACATTCCCAGCCGTAGTTACACTAAAAACTGCTGTTGATGAATTGTATGAAAAGATATTCCACGAGCTACTGTTTGGGCCAAAAATGAAGCTCCCAAATCCATCTAAGGTCTCTCCGGCAGAAAAAGTCACTTTCTTCCCCGAAGTCCCGGAGAATGTAATCCCGCTTGCGGTAAGCGTTGAGCAGGCCCATGCCACATCGGACTTGTTGGCGTTATGGCTGTCATATACAACATTCCAAGCCCCCCAAGCGTCGTATTGAGCCCGCCACTGCATATTATTAGAAGGATTGCTCGGCACCGATAATTGTGCTTCCCATGAGCCGTTATCCCAAGACATGTGAAGTACATGACCATCTCCATTCGGCTTGCCTTCAGTCATAGTGCTTGTCGCAAGGAAATAATGCAGGCCGGCGTCGGCCCAGTTCAAGTTACCCGAGGTTCGACGATGGGAATAATCGTGGTACGAAGGGTCACGCAACACATCGGCATAGCCTGAATTAGCGGAATACGCCACACTTTGGCTTGCTATATTCCCTGTGTTGATTGCCGTAGCGAGGGGTTGAAAGTAACTTCCGTGCTGCCCGTCAAGAGTGTCAGCGTTCCCCGCACTTGTCGCATACGCACAAGAACCGCTACTCGTGATGTAGCCAGCACCGTTGGTCAGTTGGTTGTTGTTGGTGGGGATGTCAGAAGTGAAAGCAAGTCCACCCCAAGCACCCCAGGCACTTGTGCCGTGTCGTGCATATATCCTCCCGTTGGCGGTAAACCCGAGTTGCCAAGCATCTCCGCCACTCACATCCCCCCATTGATGTAAGGTCATTACTCCGTGATAGGTTCCACCTTGTAACAATCCGTCCGCCGTATTATTTTTCAAGGCATATTCAATGCCTTTCTTGAAATCCGTTGAATAAGGCACTGGGTTAGCACTTCGCGTATCGCGGTAAGTGATGTAGTCCGCTACACTTATATATCCATTTGGATTGCTTGCATTGTAAGGCGTATATCCGAGAGCCGTTGTTACATCCGTGGATGAGAGGCTTGACTTGTAAGCAAGTGAGCCAAGTCCCACTATCGAAGCCTGTAACTGTGTTCCGCTCATGGCGAGGTTGACGCTTCCGTTGGCGGTTTGGCCACCACGTACTATTATCGCTCCAGCCTGCTCTCCGAAGCTCGTCACTCCGGTCGCAGGTGCCACAACCGCGTGCCACTTGTTGCCGTCAAAGGCGAGGAGGTCGCCGGACTGAGCCGGATGCGTGCTGTCCCTGCCAACCTTGCTGCTGTTGTAGGCGGTCACATCGACGCAGGTGTAAAGAGCACCCGTTGAACCACCGCCTCCGGATCCGACGCCACCGGCTGTGATGGCTCCGTAGGCATAGAAGTTTCTGGCTTCATCGGTCGCACTCTTCTTGACATAGACAGCCTTATTCGTAGAATCCCAACCGAACCAGGATGCGAGGTTCCGGAGATCCGTAATGTCCTGGGCCGTGATACTGTCGAGGACGGTCTTGTTGCTATGCACATGGCGCTTGTCATACGCATCGTTCCAGTTGGTGGCGGATGCTATGTATGAGTCGCCGATGGCCGTGCCATGCCATACACCCGTAGCAATTGTGCCGACTTTCGTGATATTGACACTACCGGACCATGCAGCCAGCGTCGCAGTCGTCACGCCGTCCGTGATTCCATATCCGGCTATTGTCGTAGGCTTGCCGCTCGTAATCTTGCTCCAATCAAGCCCCGGTATCCTCGCCGCATCGAACGTGCCCGTAGTTATCTTGCTCGCGTCAAGGGAAGGAATCTGTGCAGCCGAGGCCGCCCCGGTTATCTCGCTGAAGGCGTAGGAAGGCTTGCTGCTGCCGATCCATGACGGCTTGCCTGATATGTTCGCCCAGGTGACCTGTGTAGGGTAAGCCGGGAGATAGATGGCCGTAGAGCCCTCTTCGGCATCATACCGCGTGCTTCCGAGGTAGATGGTACTGATGCCACCCTGACCGCCACCGCCTCCGGATCCGACGCCACCGGCTGTGATGGCACCGTAGACATAGAAGTTTATCGGATGATCTTCGTCTCCGATGTAGATGGCATTATTCCGAGCACTCCATTTCAGTTTATCGAGGACCGTGGTCTTGTTGTCATGAGAATGGGCAAAGCCGGCCGCGATATCATAGGCCTGCACCTTTGCGGCGGTAATCCCGGAATTCACGGCAGCCAGCTGCGGTTCTGTCAGTTTGTCCTGCTTCCCCGCAACATCAGCCCTGATGATGGTGGTCACACCCTTGATCCTGCTGAGCTCGCCGTATTTGACATAATTTGTCTGGCCGGTCTTTCTCATAGGGCATGCTTTTCATAATACCGACCTTCCGGCTCCTTGGAATAATGGAACTTGAAGGATGCCGTAGAACTCTTTCGGAAAATATTATCCTGCGAAACCTCGTCCAGTACGATTTTCCGCAAAGCCGCGCCGTCCCATACATATCTCTCGTCAGACAGGAAGAAATCAGCCCACAAGCCCTTTTCCTCTGCTGTCTCCAGATATCCGGACTTGACCGATATGGACTCACGGGAATTATTCGATATCTCAGCCTCTACGCGCCCGGACACGACTGTCTGCAGATCATAGTCCAATCCTTCCGACACTTCTCCACTCGAATAGATCGTATCAAATACGCCCAGTCCGTTCCGGAAGACGAACACCTTGACATTCTCGTCTCTGTCATGCACAATATACCTGTGTGCATATTTGGACGTACCTCCTATATCGTAAGAAGCTATCTGCTTTCCTGACGAGGACACCAGCGCTGCAATCCTGGTGTATGACACATCGAAAAGATAGAATTTCGGAGTGCCGGAAGCAATGGTGAAAGACTGTATGGTCTTGGTCTGGGACGTGCCGTCAGTAAAATTAATCTTCGCCGTCACAGAGAAAGATACAGAGCTGGACCCTGCCATGAAAAGAGCGGCTATGAATTCCTTTCCATGCATGTATGTCCGGCTGATCTGACCGCGCCACGTCCACCAATAGCTGTTATTCACCAGGCCTTGATAGGCAACATCCGCATAACCGCCGTGAAATACCTTCTTCACCCATGGAGTAGGGTCCGTGTCTTCTTCCCCCTCTGCCGTCAAGGTCACTTCCGGAACTGCAGCATTCGCATCGGATGAAGGGAAACTGCCGAATGCCAGAGGCCTCAGTGAACGCAATATCTCCCCGATCCTGATCGGAACGATGCCGTCATAAGGAGTTGCGTTGAAAGAATATGACTGTGAGCCACAGGACACGGTGATCAGGACGGAGGATGACTCCACCCCGGTCAGGTTGAAATCCTTCGCATTCTTACTGGATATCGGATTGCCAGTGTTAACTCCGTCATTGAATAACATACCCGCACATTATTTTCAACAAAATTACAGCGGGGTATGTGCGGAGAAAGGACACCTATATCGAGACGAATTCTCCGGTAGCCTCTATCCGGTCGCTGCCGGCATAGAAATCCAGAGTGAGCTTTCTCACGAACCAGCAGCGTCCGCGAAACACCACTTTCTGCCACATGCGGAAATTCGCGATGTCGGACATTGACAGGTTCAGGCTGGCGACAACAACCTGGCGCCTGCTCCGTACCCATTGTGCAAAACTTTTATGATATCCTTCAAAGAGTACGGCCGGATCAAGATTCGGTACCAGTTGAGCGTACCTCTGAGCTATATCATCAGGCAAGGCTACGCCTTTGTCCATAATCTGTGTAATGGTACCATTGGTATCAGGCTTATGGATGGTACCTATATAAACCTCTGAACCCCTGTCCTCATGCACGCCAGGAGCATTCACGATAGCGGCCATGGCGAACTTGGCTGCAACAGTGCGAACCTCGAAATGTGACCCGTCGATAACGGCCTCCTGCACGAAAAGCGTGTCAGGAACACATCTGACCAGCTTCGCTGGAACACTGTTGTCAAATGACCCCGTTCCATTATCTTCCGGTTCGAGGTCGAATGTCTCAAGCCTGTGAAGCAGGACATCGGACATGATCCCTTTTATATACCCGGTCTCCGGCCCGTCAGAACCTTCCGGGTAATCCACTGTAGTATTCACAGACGGCGTTACCTTCATTGACGAGTAAATGTCGCCGGTAAGAGCGAACTTCCATGCGGAATACGCATTTTCCTCCAAAGCCAAGAGTGCGTCCGCAAGGCTGTCGAACGTGACAATATCCCCGTCTGATACCGAGGCCGACGCCGGATCATAGACATTCTCATCAGCATCGTTGTCAAAGCCGAACGTATATTTTGAACCGACTTCCGCAGACAGATCAGCATTGTCGGAAACCAGAGGATCCCAATCCAATTCCGGGGCAGCGGACAGCACCTGCTCGGCACTCCGAAGCAGAAACCGGTCACCGTCCCTGTAGTAGGCAGCGCAGAAGATTTTTGCAAGGAGCTGAGCAAGTTCCAGTGCGGTGATGTCCGGGAGCATCCTTGCCACATCGATACCTTCAGACGGGATGGACGTTTCCGTGAACGCGCAGTCCTTCTTATACTGTCCAAGGATTACCAGGTTATTCAGTTGTCCTTGCCGAAAAATAGCCTGATCTATATCAATGCTGCCGAACTCCGCATCCAACACCTTCAGCACGGGGATGGCAGGAGTAAAGAAGGAGTATTGGGAGTGAGCGGTGATCTCGAAATTCCCTTGGTGCAACAACGGGCAGTTATGATACTTGACGGCGACATCTACGACGTCATCCTGAGATTCGTCAAGCTTTACGACGGTATCGGCGGCGAACATGGAATTGATGAGCACAGGAGCATATACGTCGTCAATACTTCCGGATAGGACATCCCTGAAGAAAGCCCTATGCTCGGTGGCGGTTCCTGCGGGAACCTGATATAAATCTTTCTCCCATATCTTCCCGGACCAGTCATCTTCCAGGCTTTTCCCGGAGAAGGAATAATTGATCCCGCCGTCCTCCATCCCCTCGTAAATAAGGATACCGGACATAAGTTTCACTCCAGAGGCATACAGTTCTACGGGAATCCGCCTGTTCGCCGGCTCCAGCAACATTGCATCCAGGAGACCGAACTCCTGTTTGTTATGGTCCGTAGGAAGAAAAGTTATCGCTGTCGAGAACGGCACAGGGATATGGGAGTCCTCGAAAAGAGGATTGTCATATTCAATTTCAAAAGTGGTGTCCGGCGCCATATCCAGCATCGTTCCGGAAGCCAATGAAAATATCTCTATCATATCCTGCCGTTGTTTTTGTAACGTTCATATTTCTCTTCAGCAGCGCGGATGCCACGCCTGCCAAGCAGCGGGACTTCCACCGGAGGACGGTTATCCATCTTCTCAAGGATACGCTCAAGGCCTTCGACGAGCCGGGCTGTATCGGCGTTGAACATGACGGACGCCCCGGCTGGTTGAGAAGAGAATCCCCCTGAAGCCATGGCCAATGCCGGCGCGGCCGGTGATATGGCCCCGAAGTTGATACTCCGAAGCGTCCCCATCTTCCTTGCCGTCTCGATGGAGCCGATAAAAGGTGCGAGCGACGGATTCTGCAAACCGTCTGCAGGGATGACATATTCTCCTCCGGCCTCGCCCACAAGGATTGTTGGTCCGGAGACAAAACCGCGCTTATCCGGAGAAAGCCTTGCAGGGAACCGACGCCCGTCCTGCGCCCTCGTTACATATCCGCCAGATGCATATCCGGTCGTTATCGGGGTACTGGCAATCAGCGCGACTTGTGTCGCAGCGAGACCGGCGGCGATGCCGGCAGGAATCAGACTGGTAGGCCAAGGGAATGCCGCGAATGTCTTTGCGACAGACAAGGCCCCATCGATAGTCGCCTGTGAGACGGCCATGGACTTGTCCCTTTTCGCCTGCTGCAATTTCATCGCTTCTTCCTTCGCATCTTCCTCTTTCTGCATATCTTCGATCTCCTTGTCGTATTGCGCCTGGCTCATAAGCCCGGCCTTCAGTCTGTCGTCAAGGATGTCCCTCTTCTTGTCATTCTGCTTTCTGTACTCATCGAATGCCGCCTGCTCCTTGGCGTTGGTCTTATCGATGGCCAGAGACGCAATCTTCATCCCTTCAGCAGCAGCGGCGCCGACGCCTTCGATGATAGTGGAAAGATCCTGGGCCTGCATGGTGCCATTACTCAACCTCTCAAACAAAGTATCCCACTGATCTGCTGAAACGCCAAACAAATCCCCCCGACCCGAGCCGCTGAGTAGGCCCTCATTCTCGCCGTTGATTATTTCCTGTGCGGCATAAAATTTGGCATAGGCGTCCTGAAGTTTTGCATTGAGATCATCGAGCATCTTTCTGCCATCTTCTTCCGACATGCTGCCAAGTTTTTCCCTGGACTCTGTTATCATCTTGCGGATCTCATCAACGTATTGGGAATAATAAGCAACATCAGATTTAGCAATAATCAGATTTTGAGCACGAAGTGCCTCCCTCTCTTTTGCGGACCCATTTTTGTAATCCAGCATCAGATTTGCAAAATAGTTCTTTATTGCGGCGTTGGAATTTGCATGCGCCAAAGAGGTTAACTCTCTCATCCTGTTGATCCGATCGAGTTCTATTTTCAGAAGATTATTGGCGTGCTTTCTTTTTATTTCCTCAATCTCGGCCGCATTTCGGCCGGTCAGTACAGTTAATTTCTTGTATGCTTTCCATTCTTCTTCATATCGGCGATTCTCCGCATTTAAGGCTATTTGAGTCTTGTCGTCTTCCAAGTTTTCCAGGAATTTTGCGAGTTCAGTTTCATTCTGTTGCTCGATCTTCTTATGAGCCATGATCTTCCCTTGCAGATCGGCTTCAATTTTTTCACGGGCAGCACCCTTATCCTCATTCAAGGCAAGTCGCGCCGTAAGAGAAGCGGCTTCAAGTTGGTAGAGTTTTTCGTTGTATTCCTCCTCCATCGTGATTTCGCCCTCATTGAACTGCCTGGTCAGTTCCGCCTTGGCAGCAAGGAATGCCTGGTCTTTCTCCAGGCTCCAAACACTCTCACGGCCAGTACTATTCTTATCGTTTTTGCTTTTGCTGCCGGAAGACGAGGATGAACCCCCGCCCGGGGTTGTGGCAGAGTTCGACTCACGCAGAGCAGCCTCGACGACATCATTTGCCACGACCTCCCGAATCTGCTGGGCCGCCAATTTTATCGCCTGGTCATCCCGTGTCGCCCGCTTGATTTCCTTCCTGATACCGCCATACTCCGCTCGTTCCACCGAAGCCGCCGATTTGCCTTCCCAATCCTTCAGCATCGCTTCCAAAGCATCAGAGCCCTGCTCTTGATAAATCGTCTTGAATCGGTTGAAATACTCATCCGCCTGCGACTGGACCGCAGCCTCAGGAAACAGGGCCTTGGTCATTCCGGTTACAGCTTTCGTGATGAAGTCGATTGTACCTTTTATCACGCCCTTGCTTCCCGACATGCTGAGGATGAATCCCTCCCATGCAGACTGCAGCATCTTAACGGATCCCTGAACGGTATTCAAACGCTCCTTGGATATTCTCTCCAGTTCGCCGTCGACATCCTCAAGCGCCGCTCTCAGTTCTTCGACGGAGCCTGCTCCAGACAAGAGACTGCTGAAT
Organism: Candidatus Cryptobacteroides sp.; assembly: GCA_045600405.1. Taxonomy (GTDB): domain Bacteria; phylum Bacteroidota; class Bacteroidia; order Bacteroidales; family UBA932; genus Cryptobacteroides. Next base: position 13,981 of record JAZRXV010000138.1, on the reverse strand, counting down.
GCTGAGACGCTTCGTTTGTCTGTCATCTCCAGAGCCTCGCTCAGATCCACGCCTCTGGCCTGTAGCTCCTTCAATGCAGCGATGATTTCCGGGAAGGTTTTGGCCGGCTTCCCCATCCCCTTTGCAAGCTTGCCATTAGCGTCCGCAAGGTTCAGAAGGATGTTACGGGTGGCGATGGCTGCGGATGAAGCATCAAACCCGGCATTCGCCAGTGATCCGAGCAGGGCCGTTGTATCTTTCAAGGAAAGGCCAAAGGCATTTGCCACCGGCCCTACCGTCGACATCGATGTCTGCAGGTAGCTGAAATTAAGTGCGGACTTGTTCGTTGCAACGGCCAATGTGGCCAGAGTGTCCTCGGTATCCCCGGACTGCAGGCCAAATATCCTGAGAGTAGCACCGGCCAGGGCTGCGGCCTCCGGCAGATCTGTGCCCACCGCAGTCGCAAACTCCAGAACAGGCTTCTGCATGTTCCGGATAGCGGCTTCACCGAAGCCCAGTTTCGCGAGATTCGTCTGCAAGAGTGTGACCTGAGATGCGGTATATTCCGTCTCGCGGCCCAATTTCAGGGCTGAATCGGTCAAGGATTTAATATCATTGACGTTCTTTCCGAGAATGGTGGACAGGTTGGCATTGGCCTGTTCGAAATCAGATATCTTGTCGAAAGCAGTTTTCGCGAACTTCGTCAACCCGGCAAAAGCAGCAGTGGCGGCACCTATCCAACCCAGTTTCAGCCCGGAGATTTTACCCAATGCCGAACCGATTCCCTGTCCTCCTGATTTCAGTTCCTTCAGTCTCGACGATGTCTCGGAGACTTCTTTCTGCAGAGCCTTCCAATTCTGGGTACCGGGGACCGCCTGAGCAAGGGCGATTTTCGTGAGACGCAGATGCTTCTGGAGGTCGGACAAGGTCATGTTATTCAACTTCTGCTGCCGCTCAAGCTCGGACAACTTCTGCTTATGACCATTGACAGCAGCCTGCTGTGACTGTATCTCCTTTGTGAGGCGTTGATACTCCTTGGACGATTGACGGTTCGTGTTTTCCAGCGCTTTCTGTTTCTGCTGGAGTTTGTCAAGATATTCTTGAGCTGCCGATAGATTGGTCTTATATTCCTGAAGCTGTTTCTTCCCGGCTGCAGCACCGTTGACTATGATGTTCAGACGCAGGTCCTCTTCTTTGATTCTGGCCATAATGACTTGATTTTATGGCACAAAAATAGCCACCCTAAGGCGGCTGAAAAAGGACAGAAGGATGTTCAGTCAGGGATAATTGATTCCTCGATAGAATTAAAAATTTCGTCTGAAAGACTGTACAGATAATCAATTACAGGGCCACTATTTTTCAATTGTCTTTTTGAATAACATTCAGGATATAAAACACCGCCTTCACCGTATAGATAGCCAAGACTTGGATTTGCCAACACCAGGATATCTTCTATCTTTGCTATGTACGCATTGGCCTTACAGTATATTGTTACATGGAATGAGATTTCAGCCGGACCACCTCCCAAAATCTCAGGATACCCAAAATTCGGGGCATTCCTATCAACGTATGTAAATCTCACTATTTTGTTGGAGAAATCATCATAAGACCCGAAATTGAAGCGAGACATTGATGCAATATCATCGCCCCACTCCTCCATGCGTTTATATATATCTTCTTTAGAAAGCCCTTCAACAGTACGGAAACGGCTGATATCCATTTTGTGAGGCAAATTCTGGGAAAAGCCACAAAATGAGATGAACATTAAGAATAGAATGACAGATATCCGTTTCATAACAAGGTCCTCCTTTCCTGGAAACATAGCAAACGCTATGCCATGAGCGGAGCCCTATTTACCGGATGCTTCATCGAAAAAGCCGTTCATGAGTCGGTCCGCAATCGATGCATATGTCCCATAGGTGAAGCGGTTATGAATACGCCGGCGTGAGGACTTGCGCCTGTTCGATATCTTCTTCATGTCCAGGAACCGCTCATAGACAGGATGAGTCAATGTCAAGGTGGAATTCGTCACCGATATGCTGCGACCGCTCATGAGCCGCCCGGAACGGCTTGTCACCTTGGCCGAGATCTCCTTTCCCTGGCGTGTGAGCAGCCGGGTCCCTGCCTCGCGCAGGGTATCGGATATGAACCTGTCTACTGCTGCCATCCTATCTGAAGGTTATTTCGAGACTGAACCCGCACCAGCTGCCGAATATCTGTATTTCGGGTACCACAACGACATCCTCAAGGGACAGCCCGGGGAGCAGGGAGCACGATCCGGAAGTGATGTCGTCATCAATCTTCTGCAGGACATCCTCGGCAATGCCTTCAAGGGCATCATACAAGGCGTTATCCTTCTCCTGGGTCTTCCCGGCCCCAAGATCGGGAGCCAGCACGAAGATGACAGTATCGAGAGTGTCCCGGTATCCGTCATCATCCCCGGACTGATGCAGCTCCGGACGGGCCAGCAGCACCTGATATCCGCCCGCCTTGTCAAGGTAGGATGTGGCATCGGCCTGCGATGTGACATAAGAGAACTTCACCGTCCCCTGATAAGCCGCAATGGAGAAGTCCCGCAGATACCGGTTAAGAGCGCGGAGTCGCTGAAGCCTTTTCATATCTCAAGTTTTCCTTATAATTTGTCCACATAATTGACAGAATTGTGAACAGGGACTCCTCGTCGACCCTGTCAATATTCCCGATAGTATTCTCCCGCGCTATCTGCACCAGAAGATCATTCCATGTGAATGCCGGCCCGGATCCTTTCTCCTCCTTTCCGAACAGCTTGCCGAAATCGACCGTCTCACCGTTCATGACCAGAGTTCCCGTCTGCAGGTAACCCAAGCATGCCGAGAACCACATCATTATCAGATTCTTCTGCCAGCCGGCAAGAGTTGACACAATCTGCACATCGTTCTCGAAGGAGTTCTGGTCGAATGGCTTCACATGCCGTCCTGCACGGTTCGGTCTTGCGGCACGGCGTCTGTACAGATGTGCGATGCATTCATCCAGGTCGGATGCATCCCCGCTTTTGAAGAAAGCATTGAGAGCCGCCGACGCTCTGCGAAACTCCCCGAAGGTAAGGTCCTGCAGGAGGGAAGCCGGCCCGGTCAGGAGCACACGAGCCTTTCCGCCCCTGACCACCGGCAAAGGATTCTGGACAGAATTGAACGACAAGCGCGGCATCTGACCATCATCCTCTTTGACAAAAAGAAAATCAAGGCACTGCTCACAGAGCCGATACAGATTGGCGCATATGGACGAATCCGATGCAATCTTGCTTGACGGGATGCGCCGCTCAAGACCAAGGATATTGTACAGCACCAGCAGATTCATCTGCAACGGCGACACCTTGCCGCACAGGCATCTGTCATACTGTTGGAAAACATACTGGACCTGCGATGCGGTCATTTCTTCCCAAGATGACGGAAAATCCGCACTGAATTCAAGGTCTCCGTTATCTGAGCGGAAGTCAATCTTTGTCATGTAGTAAAGTATTTTTTTCGAGGGTCATTGGCCGGGATCAGTTCCATGCCGTTGTACGGATTGCCGGAAATGGTGGTTTTCAATTCAAGGGCCACATCCTTGATCTGGAGCTTCAGCTTGTTCAGATACCAATCAATTTCGGTCATAGCAGCCGGTGATGAAGACCTGTTCCCCTGATACGTCGGAGAAAATCGCCTGGCGACCTCGATAGGAAACACACTGAGGGACCACCGCTCGACAGCGCGGACCAGGGACTCAAGGACGACATACCGGATAGCAAGGCCGGCATAAGGCGCACTCGCCTCGGATCCGGCCAGCAGCTGCTCCATCTTTTCGTCGCCAATCAGGGCCTTCAGCTTCGGCTGGACCTCGATGATCAGAGGAAGCATCTTGTAGAACATGTACCCGCTGCCGTCAATAGGATAGACAACATCGAATTCCCTTGCAGTCCGGACAACTGACGACTGGGCCATCTTATATGCCTCGGAAGCATGCCATGCGGACAATGCATCTTCCGGGACAGTCTCACCTTCCAGAAAAGAGAACAGGTCACTCATCGCACGGAAGAAGCGCTCGCGCATCTCCAGATTATCCCTGTCAACCATCCACTCAAACGGGATCTTCTCATTGTCATCGACTTTGATCTTACGACCGGTGTCTCCATGGCTCAGGCCGGACAGACGGGCATGCATCGAGATGGCAAGGTACGCAACCGGCTTCTGGACTGCAGCCAGAAATGCCTTTTCGCTGGAGGACGGAGACTCCGCTTCATAAATAGTTTCGGCAGCGATGATGACGCCATGGCCGACAAACGACGCCACGACATTCATTGCATTCTGCACCTCGCTCGCGATGCTGTGGTAATCTGTCTTGGCTTCAAATGTACCGGATATCTCATAGAGTTCCTGAGACCCTGTTCCTCTTTTGTTGAAAAGCATTTCAGTTGTTTTTTATACGGTCGCCGGATGAGATAGCCTCTTCGCTCTTCAGGCTCTGATGATAGAAGCCCAGCCTGAGGTTCTTCTCCGGGAAATTAAATGCGATTGCCTGATTGATGGACTCCAGAACGATATCGCTCGGGATGTCCACGTCCGAATTCAAGTACAGCTTGAAAGCGTAGAGCAGTTCGGATCCGGAAGCCAGCTTGCCGTTGACCATCACGTTAGACAGCGACGGGTGAAGGCCCATGCCGGATGTGATTGCCGATGTCGAGGCCTCCCCGATCTTGAGCTGGGACTCGACGAAATCCTTGATCTTCTGGTCCACCGCCTCGATCTTCCATTCCTGGACATTGCCCTGCTCGTCAGTGACATCGATAGAATGGAACAGCTTGCCGGCATTTTCCTTCCCGGTCAGTACCGCGACCATGGAGTCCAGAAGTTTCTCCGTGATCTTCATGATCTCCTCTTCCACCGCTGCATCATCCCAATCCGGATGCATATTCCTGAGGATGTCACGGCGATACTCCCAATAAGCCTGAGAGCTATGCACATGATAAGCCAGATTGATGCCGTTGTCGGTAACATACTTGAAGATCACCGGAATCTCGGAGCCACGCAGAATCCACCTGAGCGCACCCCAGAACTGAGGGATGGAATAGAAGTCCCTGGCAAAAGACTCCAGCCGGTTGTATGAAGCAGAGGCCGGATATCTCGCCGGATGCCTGCGGTCATAGACCGGGTAAAGGGTGACACCCGTGTTCAGGCATGCGTGCTCGAAATCCCCGACGGCGATATGCTTGACATCGGAGAGCCTGAAAAACTCATTGCCCGGCCATTCAAGCCTGGCATTCTTCGCTGAGATATGCTCAAGGCATGCAATTCTCGGGACCCGTCCGATACGATGTCCACGTTCCAGGTACTTGGCATCGAAGAATCCGGCAAGCTGGAGATAGTCGGTAATGCATCCGCGCAGGTACGCCTTATAGTCCCAGCTGTCAAGCCATGACTGTATTTCATTATCCTCCATCCAGATCTTGGTGATGACGCCGCCTTCATATCCGAGCTGGAAAAGATGCGGGCCCTGACCCCAGAGCAGACCAAGCTGACGGTTGATGATACCGGGTACAAGGTTGTTGTCACCGATGATGTCCCTGATAAATGTCGGGACATCGTTATTCCAGCCGAAAGGAACTATCTGCACGTCCCCTACGGTTTGAGGCAGAGTCTCCCAATTCTTCTCGGTATTATGCCATATCACCGAAGACGCGACCGAATCATCCGGGCGGTTTGACAGGAAGAGCACCCGCCCGTCATCAAGATGGGCCGCGCAGGTGTGCTCCGATATGCGTTTCTTATCCATTACTGTAGTGTCACTTTGTTTCCGTTGAATGTCATCAGCAGGGGCTGATAGAAATGCCGTGTCTCCATGGTGTCCAGGTTGACATATCTTTCGACGATGTCAGCATCCTTATGGCGCTGCTTGACCTCCCTGGAGAGGAAGCGTGCGTGATGGACCTGAATGACCCCGTCACTGGTTCCGTCGGTCAGATTGCAGGACATGAAAGTGAAGCTGAACGGTATATTCTTCTCCGACAGCCGCCTCATCTCATGTATCGCATCATACAGATCCATAACTTCTGCAAAGATATTTTATGCCGCACTGTTAAAAAGGACAAACGCCTACCGTAATATTCCGATGCAATATGCCGGAAGGCCGATTGTATTCATCTGAAACAATGCTCCATACGCGATTTTGGGATAAAAATTCCAGCAAGCAGGTATAGCACAATCAGATGACCGGCGGCGAGGGCCGGAAACGCTGTTTTTAACGATAGAAGAGCCCGGCCCGCGCTCTTTTGTCGATGCGATCGCAAGAGGGTGAAAAGGTGATATATGGCAGAGGGGTCACCCCCGGGTGGACTGATCGATATTGCCCGGGGCTGCTTTCGGTGCGCCCTTGATCATCTTCCGCCACTCCGGGGTCATGAGCAGGTACTTGAACGAATCTGAAGGATTGGTGGAGTGCGTAGGCAGGTCCGAGACAGGCAGTTTCTCGGACGATTTGTCCTTATATACGATGCCTTCCTTGATCTTGGTCCGAGCGAGTTCCAAAGACATCTTGAGATTCTTGGCCTGGTACGCATCTATCAGGAGTTGCGGCAGACGAGGGTTCCTCCCGGACATGAATATCTGCATGAAGTTGTACTCCTCGCTCTGACGGAGATCTCCCTGCTTCAGGGACATCAGATGAACCACCCAGCCCGTCCGCTTGCCGTCCGCAAACTCTATGGCCCGCTTCAGCGTGCTGACCTGATCCTTCCCCACACTCTTATAGGCATTACCGGCCCTGTCATAGTACAAATAAACCACACGATTCTGCATCGGGGAGAAGAACTTTCTGAACTTCATACCCAGTTCCTCCACATACTCCGGCGCCAGTGTGTATATGAACTTCAGCACCCGGATCACATCCCTGCCACCGGACGGTGCCACCTGAGCGCAGCACATGGAGCACATGTTACCGAAGTCCACGCCCAGACGCAGAGGGCGGGTCCTGTCGAGATAGCGGAGGATACGGCAATCAGGCTCCTCACGCATTGCCAGCTCATCATAGGCCGCCTCATCAACCCCGTCATAATAGAAATGCGATTCATTCAGATTGGCATAGAAACGCTCGCCTGATGAAAGCGTCGGCCTCATGGATAGGATTGCAGTGTTGGTATCCGGAAGGGACGCGGCATAGGCATCGGCGAACCAGTCCGCAGTCAGGATGTCGGCATTGACATAACTGGATGCCCGGAAATAGAACGTATCTGCACCGGGCTGGCGGCGTGCGACATCGAGCCGTGCCTTCCACCTGTCAGCGATGATCAGCTTCTGTTTATACTTGACAAGGTCTTCCTGCCTGCCGGTCTTCTTCCATTTATCCTTCGCGGCCACCGCCTCGTGCATCGCCTCCGTCCAAACCAGACCGACCTTGATGACCAGAAGTATAGCCTGGACATTCACGTTCCCGGCCTCACGGCTCATCCAGTCATACTCTCCGATATGAGAAGTGTCGGCGACATCCGAAGTAAAGCATACGCCCCTGTAGAAAATACTCCGGCCATACTCCAGGTAATAACCTCGCACAGCTTTCAGGAGATTGCCGACCTGCTCGGGTTTGAAGTATTTCGCCTCATCCCCGAAGACGAACACATACGACCGTCCGGCCAATGTCGAAGGGCGGTCCAGCGATCCGAAAGTTATATTGAAGCCTGTGAAGAAAACCACGGTCCTCTTGTAGCTGACTATATGATTGTGCGGAGTCCAGAAATGCGGCTTCAGCCAGTCCGGGAGTTTCTCCTTCTCCTTGTCAGTGTAGGTTGGCGGGGCCGTTTCGACAACATAATGCACGCCCTCGCGGTAGCCCTTGCGCTCAAGGCCCTCCATGACGGACGGGAACACATTGGTTGTAAGGTTGGTGAACGTGTCCGCGATCCATATGGCCGGAGCCCCCGGCATGTCATAGATCAGATCGATAAGCCGCTCCACCTGCACATCCGTAGTCTTGGCGGAGCCTCGGCCGAGCTCGACGTAAGTCTTGCGGGCTCCGACAAGAGAGATGATCTGAGCGACCTTGTTCTGGTACTGGACGGACGCCGAGGATGTCCGTGTCTCATTTACTTTCTTCCGATACGACATTTTCAAGCATTTCAACGATATCCATATCCACAACACCGGCCTCCATGCGGACCCTGCGCTTCTCACCGTCCGGGATGTCCAGGGCATCAATCTGGGAAGCCAGCTCATCACGATTGGCGGCGGGAAGTCCAAGTGTCTCAGGCGTAAGCGACAGCACGCGGTATGTCTTCAGGTACTGCTCCGGAGGGAGCACCGGGATATCCGGTTCGTTCAGCTGCAGGAGTTTAACCTTCTTCTCCAGCATCTGTGCGGCCAGAGCTATATCCTGGGGAGTCTTGGCGACTTTCATGATCATGTGATACAGATTGTCGTAGGTCTCGGCAGTATGGTACCGCATGGCCTCCTTCGAGCACCGGCGGCCACCGTTGAAAAGTTCCACGGCTTCAGCAATCAGGTCCCGGGCCCTGTCATATGAAAGATTGTACGGAGCGCGGTACAGCATACGGATCGTAGCCCTGTCTCCAAGCTTGGCGGACATGGAATACACCATCTGCAACATATCGATATACAGCTGTTCCCTCGTGGACAGATCTCCGGGGCAACCCTTGTCGATATACCGCTGCACAACATCATACAGGCTCCTGTCTTCAGCACCTCCGAATATATCGATCTTGCTGAGTTTGAACGACCGGTCCCGGAGCAGTTCCGAGAACTGCCTGGCAGCAGCAAGATTTCCACTCTGTGCGTCCGTCATCAGCTTCGCCTCTATCTTGAAATCGGACTCCAGTTCCCCTCTCAGCAGAAGCCTGGATATCTCGCTTTCCGGATTCTCCAGCGCATGATGCAGGGCCTTCCTGTCCCAGCCGAAGTAAGCTGCAATCTTATTCTCCTCCCAGCGGAGACCGCCGAGCCTGAGAAGATCTTCCTTTTCCTTGTCCGAGAGGATGATTCCATCGAACACCTCGCCGGTAGGGATTATGTTTTCCGTCATTGCTTTTCAAAATCTGACATCAGTTCATTCACGACGGCAAGTTCGCGCTTCTTCTCTTCAAGCCGCGCCTGCCGCTCGGCAAGGAGATGCGGCTTGTCTCCTTTCGCCATTTCCGACTTGATTCTCCAGATCGCACCGTTAAGCCGCTGCTGCTCCTTGAACAGCTGGAATGCCGACATCTTGCGATAACTGGAGAGTTTCCTGGACTCCTTGAATATAGGATGCTTTCCGAGCACCCGCCCGTGCTCCCTGTAGTAAGCAAATTCGGCCAGAATAAGCCGATTTTGCCTATAATTTTCCAAAAGATTTTTTGCAGTATCGAAAGCCGTCTCCAGATCGTCACAGTCGAACAGCTTCTCATGCAGATCACAATAATTCTTCCATGCCGATATCTTGTCCGCAGCCAGGGCCTTAATCTCAATCGGACACGCCGGATTTGAAAGGAACGGCCAGTCTTCCCGGAATTGCCGGCGGGATGATGGCGGCGAATACGCACGAGCCCCGGCGTCATCCGCAAATGGTATCAGCGCCGTCCGCAGAAGAGGGGAGTACCGCTCCGGAGCGGCAGATACTATCTTCTCCAGATGCCTGTTCGGGGCATATAAAGACAGAAGCCGAAGCCCTTCACGGACCTCGGCCCCTGCATACAACCACTTGCTTACATCGTTCATTTCTTCAGAAGGAACTCGTCAACAAGGTGCTCGACAGCCTGCCAGCCCTGGTATGTCACCGCAACGTATTTGCGACCATGGTCAGGAAGCATAGCCTTGATCACTTCGTGCTCGCACGGATTCCCCCTCAGGACCTGGGTGACGAAGTTGCCGAAAGAGTGGCCGACTTCCACAGGTCTTGAGAGAAGTGAGGCGCACTTTCTGGCAAGTGCTTCATCATCCATTTCCGGGCCGGAGAGCAGCTCCGCGACCGAATCCTTGCTGAACAACTTCGGCAGACGATGATGATACGCCCGTTTGCCATCCTTACGCACATACACGACCGGGAGCCTGAGTTCTTCGACCATGATATCAGATGTAGGGAAGGTGTTCGCCGGTACGCATACAAAGACGTCTGCTATCTCCGTGTCGGCAAGAATGGCAGGAAGCACCACATTGAGCCCGGATGCCTCGGGCTGGACGGTGACCACCTTGAAAGCATGGCCGGTCTTTGCCAGGGCCCGTTCCCAGAGTGCACGCATCTTCTCTTCAGTCCCGGGATACGCACAGACAACAAGCGAAACTTTGTCAGTCCGGATTTCGCTTGTCTCGACCTGAGGCGCAGGTGCGGCCTTGGTTATCGCCGCACCCTGCTCAGGTTGGACTATTTTCTTCTTGGCGGTCATGGCTATGCTCCGTCACCGCTGCCGCTACCCTCTGTTGGGGCATCAGCCAGCGTAGGGATAGTACCGGAATACTTACCAGGCTCGAAGATACCGTTCTGCTCCTGCTTGAACGTGAACTTTGTCTTGTTCGCATCCCTGTTGTTTGTCACCTCTGGAGTAACATACATCGGGTTGCACTTTGAGCCGAATGCACGGTATGTGCCAGAAGCGCCGTTGCATTCCTTCACAAGCACGACGAAGCCTCTGTTGAGACAGTGCTCGCGGAAGTTGGCCACAGCGTCATCATTGCCCGGATGCTCGAATGAGACACCCTGCTTCACACCGCGGGCATCGACATCTCCGCCATACTCCGGAACCTCCTCGATGGTGGACGGTGTAGCGTAAACACCGACAGCCTTACCGGCAGTACCGAGAGTGAAATTCCCGGAAAGGGCCACATTACCGTGGTCTCTGGTAGGCTCGACGGTAATATCCTCGACATCCATGAGGATGACGGTTGGATCCTTGGCGACAGCGCACCCGGCGCCGTCAGCCGCTTTTGGTATTGAAACTTTATTGTACATCTCTTGAAAAGTTAATAGCAGGGGCGGCGGACCACCCCTGCAGTGTTATTGGCTATGCACCGTCTCCTGAACCTGAGCCGCTGCCTGAACCGCTGCCTGAGCCGCTGCCTGAGCCGCTGCCCTCATGGCCAGGGAGAGAAGGATCCCCACCGTTCGCCCACTTGTCATTGACAGAGGTTGCATCGGTTGCGATGCTGCTTGTCGGAGCGTATCCGGCAGGGACAGCAGCATAGACAGCCTCCGCAATCTTGAAGCCGGTGGACAGAGAATACTCGCCGAAGACCTTCACGTCGTAGTTCTGCTCCTCGATCTTGTTGATGCAGCGCTCTGCAGCGGCAAGATCAACCAGCATCACGAAGTTCTCCTTCGGAGTGGCGAAGAGGATCGGAGAGTTGTACATGGACTCCATAGGCTCCAGGGTGAAGGCGGTGAAGCGCACCTTGCCGCCTGACTCAAGACCGGTGTACTTGCCGTTGATGGCAAAGTCAGCACGCTTATAGCGGGTAAGGAACTCCTGTGAGCAGTGGAGAACGAGATGCTTCGCGAAGAGCGGCGAGATTGCATCAACGAAGGAGTCAACATACTGAAGGACCTCCGCATCGGAGACAGAACTGTCAAGGATGTTGATGGCGTTCTTGAAGTAGTTGATCTTGCACTTGTCGTCGTTCACACCTTCCACGAGAATGGTCTCGTATCCGTCCATGGAAGCGGAAGCGGCGCTTCCCTCATCACCGTCAGACACATTGGTAGCCTCGACGAACTTACCCTTACCGATCATGGAGAGGGTGATGTCGTCAGCAACCTTTGGAAGGATATGCTGCTCGATGATGTACTTAGTGATAGGCATCTGGGCCTGGGTCTTACCCTGCTCGTACAGGTAAAGCAGCCATGATTTCAGGATCTCGGCCGGCTGGATAGCGACATTGATCTTGTGGCGGCGGTACTTGATGGTGAGCGGGGTGAATTTCATGCCACCCTTAGGAGTCCACTTCGGAGTGAACTGCTGGGACACCTCAGTGATGAGGGCTGCAGAAGCCTTGTAATCGGTGTTGCTCTGGATCTTGGTGAAGAACTTCGCATCCTCGAAACCGTTGTAGATACGCTTTGAGAGGATTTCGATTCTCACACCTGCCGGCATGACGGTGCCCAGCTCTGCATTGAGATCCGTGACATCGATGCCGTTGGATGCACTGGCCTGAAGCTGCATGAAAGCAGCTGCCGGATTGCCGGAAGCCAAAGCCTGGGCTGCGATACGGTTATGCATCGCGGATGCGTTGATAGCATAGCCCTTCTGAGAGGTCGCACCTGCTGCAGCGGAAGGCTGTGCAGGGGTGGCGGCTGGAGCTGACTCCGGAGTCTGTGCAAGATCATTGACAGTTGACTGGAGCTGCTGGATGGTAGCATCGCGGGCCGCAAGGGTCTGGTCCTTCGCCTTCGCATCGGCAACCATCGCATTGAAAATGGAAGTGGCGTCATCCTCATCCTCGGAAGCAGCCTCAAGGCGGTTAAGGAAAGCCTCGCCATAGACCTGGCGGACCTTATCCTTCTCCTCAGCTGAGAGTTCGACCTTCCCATCCTTCATGGCAAGTTCCTTCTTGCCAAGCATTTTGGCGACAATGCCAAAAATGCTCTTGTTGGAAAGTTTTCCCATAATTTAAGAGTTGTTATTATTGACTATTGGCTCGTACATATACAATTTCGATACAGTCTTCCAGCCGTGCCATGCTGTTGACCATTCCGAGATCGATGGCTTTTGCAGTCTCGAAGACCGCTCCGCTCATGACGCCCTCGGCGTCAGACCGGATGTCCGGACGGCCGGCCTTAACAGCAGCGATAAAATGGTCCACGATGTCCGACAACTCCTTCTGAAGGAGTTCATATTTCCCGTCCAGAGCCTCGCGATATGAGCGGTTCTTGTCGGAAGACTGCGGAGCATAGATGTCCACATACTTGGCACCGGTCGCCTTATTCTCCCGATCATCGAAGATCTCGCAGTATGCGCCGATACTGCCGACCATGCTCAGCAGGTTGTCAGCAAAGATTGCGTCAGTCTGCGAGGCTATCCAGTAGGCCGCACTGCAGCAGTCATCCACATGGCTTATTATCGGCTTGCCCGATTCCTGGATCTTGCGGATCTCATCAACGAGAGGCATGACAGCTGCAACGGAGCCGCCCGGAGAATCGATATCGAGGATGAATCCGATGATTGACTCATCCTGACGGTATTTCTCAAGGATGTCCACGACTTCCATGGTGGCCACGCCCATGCAGTTATCGTATTTCGTCAGGCAGCCGTGCATCGGGATCACCAGAACAAACTGTTCCTCCTTCGGGAGAAGATCATCCGGAGTGTCGACATCAAAGCTCTCACCTCTTATGCCGCACAACTGCGGACGCGGCTTCCCGTCTTCATCCACAGCATTCTGCACGACCGCCTCGCGGTCCAGGAATCTCCTTGCCACGGACCGGAAGTTGGCAGCATCACGGATCAGCCACTTACCCCTGACTATCTCAAGGGCAAGGGACTGATTGTTTCTGTATGATTTTTTCATAGTATAAGTGTTTCTATGGCAAAGGTATGAAACGGGGCTTAACGGCAAAGGACAGGCGGTCAAAGGCGTCGCAAATAGCTTGCTGATATAATCAGAGGGCCATTTTCTTCCACATTCAACCTGAGCGGCATATCAACGGTTCCGACCGATTCTGTGTCGCCGTTGTCAAAAGTCAACTCCATGATAAGGTCCTTATGGAGGATAGCCCTGTCCGCTTCCCACTTCAGACGGGCGCGGATCTCTATGCTTTCCGCTTTCCCGTTGTCACCGCTTTCGGACACTCGCCGGAACGTGCCGGAAGCGGGAATTAACGGCAACGTCGAGAATGATGAGGATCCGTCGATGTCACGGACCCTGAGTTGTCTTATTATACGTATCATATCAATCCTGTTAGATCCAACGTCTCATCGAAGTATTTCGCCTTCCTCTGCAGCTGGGTGCTCAAGGCTGACATCTTGTGCTGCTCCATGCGGTACACCCGCTTGTGCATGGCCTCGAACGGATCAGAG
>JAZRXV010000137.1:0-18085 GCA_045600405.1 Candidatus Cryptobacteroides sp. | reverse complement strand
TCGATCTGTATGCGCCATCCCTGGTCGTCGGTAAGATGCCAGTGGAAGATGTTGAACTTGTATTCTGCAAGTTCGTCTATATATCTCATCACCTCTTCCTTGGTGAACCAATGACGGGAGACATCCAGCATAAGTCCTCTCCACGGGAATCTCGGACTGTCCTTGATCTCCACGAACGGGACAGTCCAGTCGGCACTGACTGCTTTTGCTGACTTTATTTCAACAGGAAGCAACTGCAGCAATGTCTGAAGACCATAAAAATGGCCCCCATAACTTGATGCGGAGACGGTTGCACCTTTCTTTCCGATCGTCAGGGTATATCCATCCACCGGCTGGGAAGGATCCTCCACAAACCTGATGTTGGCCTTTTTTGCTGAAACCGGGACAACATCGAGACCGGTAGGCGGCTCAAGCTTGCACTCCAACATCTCAACGAGCCTGTCGGAATATACGCCGTTCTCAATGAATACATCGAAAGAAAGGAATTTATAAGAGCCTTCCTTTTGAATGACTTCCGTCGGAGCAGGAATAATTCCTAAAGAACCGTTGCGTGAAGCTGAGACTGCAGCATTCGCTGCGAATGTCCCGGAAATCTGACATACGAACAGCAAAACCGGGATAAGAGTTTTTAATCGTGTTTTCATTGAGCCAGTCTCTATTTTGTGAAGAAGGTGAAATGCACCCTTCCGTATACTTTTTCCTTGGTGAAGAGTGGATGCCCGGTGAACGAATGCTCTCCTCCGTGCTCCAGTATGAGATAGCCTCCTGGATGGATTATATCTTTTGAAAGGATCTGGTCGGGAATGGTTTCGAGACCGTCAAGCGCATATGGTGGATCGGCGAAGACGATGTCGAATTTTTCATGGCATATCGGTAGGAAATCGAATACGTTGTCCCGCACCACGGTGACATTCTCAAGTCCCAGACGGGTGGCTTCTGTCTTGATGAAAGAGGCGTTCTCCCTTGCCATTTCAATGCAATAGACGCGGCCGACACCCCTGGATGCGAATTCAAAGGAAATGGCCCCCGTACCTCCGAAGAGGTCGAGAACCATCAGGTCGTCGAATTCGTATTCGTTGTCGAGGATGTTGAACAGGGCCTCCCTGGCGAAATCCGTGGTCGGTCTTGCATTGTAATTGGACGGCGGATTGATGGTCTTGCCTTTCAGGCTGCCTCCTATAATCCTCATAATATCTCCACTGTCTTGAAATAGCGGTACAGGGACATCTTGTCTTCCTCATCTATTCCTCCGAGCCAGCAGATGGAAGATACTTCGGGATTGAGCTGCAGGGACTTCATGGCGAGGAATATGTAATACTCCGCGGAAGTGAAGTTCTGGACCGGGAAACAGTTGGCGAGCAGAAGGCTCTTGCCCTGTGCAATACCTATGCTGAGAACGTTATCGTTGATGCTGCACAGTATCTTGTTGTACTCGCTGCATTCCGGAAGCCGTGTAAGTATATGGTATATGTCCGGGAGTTGTGAAACAGAACTGCCCCCATCTACTGAATAGATGAGGACAGCATTGTATTGAGGTATTTCAATATGGCTTACGGTATCCTCCTCATTCAGTTGACAGACCTCAGCAAGCGTCTCGCGCTCGGCTGCAGGGTCAAAGAAATTGGAAGGAACAAGCGTGAACACTACTCCCAGTTACCTGCGTTGTTGTTCGGAGCGGTGACGCTTCCGACCTGGAGTCCCTCGTACCTGTTCATGTCGCGGCAGTCTGCATCAAGGTTGATGCGGAGCTGGTTATCCATGCCCTTGAGGAGCTTCTTCCAAGGGATCCTGGCCTCGAAGAGAGGGACCTGTACACCTGAAACCATCCTGGTCTCAGCCTCCATCTCGATTTCCTGCTTGCCTGAGAACGGGATGTACTTGAGGGAATCAGCGCAGAAGTTCGCTGTAACCTGTCCGTTCATGGCTTCCTTGACGGAAATCTTTGAAGTCTTCTGGAAACGGATGCCCTTGTTGCCTGCGTTGTAAAGTTTCTCAAGCTCGGCGTTGAGCTGGTCGTTCTTGATCTTAGGATTCTTCTTCTTGATGAGCTCGGTAGCCTTCTTGGTAGGCTCGTCGAGGGTGGTGTCATCCATTGAACCGACCTGCATGGTAACTGACATCTCACCGTTCTTGTAGAAATCCACAAGTGAGTCGATTGTGGATGTGAACTTGTTGTTCACTGACTTGTAGGCGACCTGCAGGGTGCGGATGTCCTTGAGTCTTTCGACTGCGACTTCCTTGCGTGCGTCTCTCTGCTTGTTGAATTTAACAGGCTTCATGATGCTGCTGTAGTTGGCGAAAACCAGCCCTGCAATGCCTGCGAAGAGAATAATCTCAACGATAACCTTGACTGCTTTATTCATTTTATGTTGCTTTTATTTGTTTTCAAAGTCGTACAAAGTTATGAAAATGATTTATCAAATGCAATAAATTGACTAAATTTGCATCAGAAAATGAATTTATGATGAAACCCCTGTCCGACGACAAAATCAATCGCCTGCGTCAGTTGCTTGACAAGGCCGGGGATGTGGCTGTTGTGTCGCATACCCATCCTGACGGCGATGCCGTGGGCGGCACGACTGCATTGGTCCGTTTCCTGCGTGAAAGTCTCGGCAAGAATGCTGTTGCGGTGTTCCCGGACCCTTATCCGGAAAGTCTCGCATTCATGGCGGGAGGGGATAACATCATCGCGTCTGAAGATCCCGTGCAGGCAGATCGTGTCTTATGTGGGTGTGATCTTCTCATATGCTTGGATATGAACGGTTTCAGCCGCTCGGGAGGATTGGCTGGAACCCTCTCCGGGCTCGATGTGGGCAAGGTCCTCATCGACCATCATCTTAATCCTGATACGGAAGCGTTCGACCTTGTGTTCAGCGAGACTGAGATATCCTCCGCTTCCGAACTCCTTTTCTGGATACTCATGCGTCTGGAGGGGACGGATGACGCGAACGTGCTTCCTGCGGGTGTGTCTCTTTCCCTGATGACCGGCATGACTACAGATACCAACAATTTCGCCAATTCGGTATACCCGACAACGCTGACCATGGCTTCATCCCTGCTTTCCGCCGGCGTGGACAGGGACCTTGTCATCAGCAGTCTCTACAATGAGTACCGCGAAAACAGGATCAGGGCCATGGGGTTCTTCCTTGATTCCCTCCTCAGGATTACTGATGACGGGGTGGCATATATCATTATGACCGATGAGGTGCGGAAGCGCTTTGACCTTCAGGACGGTGAGACGGAGGGTTTCGTGAACATCCCCCTGGGCATAGGACGTGTGCGTATCAGTATTCTCCTCAAGGAGGACAAGGGCCATTACAGGGTGTCCATACGTTCCAGGAAGGGCATATCCGCCAACAGGCTGGCAATGCTCCATTTCAACGGAGGAGGGCATGAGTGCGCGGCAGGCGGCAAACTGTTTTTCCCGAAAGATATAGCCTCCCGGGAAGAGGCTGCAGATTATATAGAACAAGTGACGGCACGGTTCATGCAGGAAAACGTGCCGGAGAAAATTTGATTGGAATGAGAAAATCTTTATTGTGGATTACCTTGGCGGCTGCTCTGGCTGCCGGATGTGCAAAACCTGTGCGGGTCGGACTGAACGACGCCAACAAGGAATTCCTGGAAGCCTGGATGTCCGTACATTATCCGAATGTCCCGCCGACAACTGACGGTATATATATCGTTGATGACCAGGCTGGTACCGGAAGCGCTCTCGGAAATCCCGAAACGCTTCCATACCTCTTTGTGGAATATACCACGCGTAATCTTGACGGAACTATCACCAATACCACATCCAAGGTATTGTCGCAGCAGATAGGGACATACGAAGAAAATAATTATTACGGACCGGAAGTGTGGTGCCGTCCGAATTACGGGGTGATGGTCGGAGTCGAGAAGACCCTGTCCACCATGAAGGTCGGGGGCAAACGTACTGCCGTGATTCCGGGATGGCTCCTTTCCAGCAAGGTTTTCGGTGATCCGGATTACTGTTTCAAGAAAGCCAGCGGCACGAATGCAATATACGAGATCGAGGTTGTGAAGGGTCTCAATGATATCGTGAAATGGGAGATTGATTCACTTTGCCGCTATCTGGCGGTCAATTATCCTTCCGTAGCTCCAGGAGACTCATTGAAATTCGGATATTATTATGTCCGTTCGAAAGAGCCGGAGAAGGAATCTGTGTCATTCGCCAAGGATACGACCATAAAAATCAACTATACCGGCAGGCTCCTTAACGGGACCGTATTCGACACGACCATCAAGGATACGGCCAAATTCTATGGAATCTATTCCGCCAGCAAGTCCTATGGACCTGTGAGCATGAATATGAAGGAGGATTATGCTGAAAGCACGTTTGCGTCAGGCGACTCCAAGGCGATAGACGGTTTCTCATACACTCTATCCATCATGCATCCGGGGGAGGCGGGCACAGCACTGTTCTATTCGGCTCTCGGCTATGCGAATTCCGGCAGCGGAAAGACTATCCCGGGCTATTCACCTTTACGTTTCGATATTGAGATAGTTGAATAGGGAATGGCAGAAGGGGTGGCGGTTCCTTTGGAGCTGGGTACAAAGAAAATAAGTTCTCTGTTAAGAATGTACGCAGTCCCGGGCATCATCGCCCAGACTGCGGCTTCTTTATACAATATGGTCGACAGTATCTATATCGGCCATATCAAGGATGTGGGTTCATATGCGATTTCCGGTCTGGCCGTCACTTTCCCGCTGATGAACCTCTCCATTGCGCTCGGAACGTTGGTCGGGGTGGGTGCAATGACGCTCATTTCGGTCCTGCTTGGTCAGAAGGATTATGCGAATGCCCGCAAGGTCCTTTCCAACGTCCTGTCGCTCAATGTAATAATCGGCATCCTGTTCGCCGTCGTGTCGCTCGCATTCCTGGACCCGATACTCAGATTCTTCGGCGCCAGTGACAACACTCTGCCTTTCGCCAGGGATTATATGGTGATAATCCTTGTCGGAAATGTATTCACCCATCTATATCATGGGTTCAATGGCGTCATCAGGGTGTCCGGGCATCCGAAGGTTGCCATGGGGCTGACTCTTTTCACCGTGATTTCCAACGCGATCCTGGATCCGGTGTTTATCTTCGTGCTGGGGCTGGGCATAAAGGGTGCGGCATATGCGACCGTCCTGTGCCAGCTTGTGGCCCTTGTATATACCCTGCGTTTCCTTTCGGACAAGAAGCGTTTCCTTCATTTCCCCCGTCCTGTTTTCCAGATTAAGTGGCGCATAGCGAAGCAGTCGCTGGCAATAGGTGTGGGACCTTTCCTGATGAATACGGCTGCGTGTCTAGTGGCTCTTTTCATCAATCAGCAGCTCAAGAGGTACGGGGGGGACATGGCCATCGGTGCATACGGGATAGTCAACAGGCTTACCATGCTGTTCGTGATGATATGCATGGGCTTTAATCAGGGTTTGCAGCCTATCGCCGGATACAATTACGGTGCGCGTCAATACAAGCGTGTCAAGGAAATATTCATGCTGACGGCAAAATGGGAGCTGCTTGTCACGACCATGTGCTTCCTTGTCTCCGAGCTTATACCTCGCACTGCAGTCAGTCTGTTTACGAATGATCCGCAGCTTATAGAACTGTCATCCAAGGGGCTGAGGCTGATGAACTGCGGCTTCGCCCTCGTCGGTTTCGGCATGGTCAGCTCGAACTTCTTCCAGTGCCTGGGCATGGTGAAGAAATCAATATTCCTTTCACTTACGAGACAACTTCTGTTCCTGCTTCCTTTCATCTATGCATTGCCTGTATGGTTCGGAGAGACGGGAGTATGGGTCAGTTTCCCTATTTCGGACACGTTGAATGTGGTGGTGTCCGCCATTTTGATCATCAGCCTGTTCCGCAAGTTCAACAAACTTGAAGAAGGCGGTGACGCCAGCATACTTGGCAGCAGCATCAAATAGAATAACACTATGGACAAGCACATCATCATCAATGTAGGAAGACAGTTCGGCAGCGGAGGCAAGCGTGTCGCCGAGGCTCTCGGTGAGAAACTGGGTATCCCGGTTTATGACAACGAACTGATAGTGAAGGCGGCAGAGGAGAGCGGATTCAGTGAATCTCTTTTCAAGGAGAGGGATGAGAAGCGCAGGCGCTGGGGTGTCGGGAATATTTTCGGGGCCAACAGATATTGCGACCCTTGCATGGGGGGCTTGAATGACGGAGAGATATTCAAGATACAGAGCAATGTCATACGCAAGATAGCTTCCGAAGGCAGTGCCATTTTCGTGGGGCGTGCTTCGGACTATGTTCTGAGGGATATGGAATGCCTGGATGTGTTCATATGTGCCCCTATGGAGGAAAGGCGCGCAAGGATCGCCGAACTCCACAACATCAGTGAAGAAGATGCCGAATTCATGATAGAGAAGCGAGACAAGGGGCGTGCGGAATATTACAACTTCTTTACATTCGGCCATTGGGGTAAGGCATCCGGCTATGACCTTTGTGTCGATTCATCCCTTCTGGGTATAGAAAAGACGGCCGATTTCATAATCGAATTCGGCCGTGCTGCAGGTTTGATCTGATCAGATGCTGAAATTGTGGTAGTGGGGGCCGAATCTTTCGAAGGCTTCCCTGTCAAGCATCTCCCTGTCGTCAGGATGGGCTATGCTGATCATCAGTTTGGCCCGCTCCTGTAGCGATTTGCCGTATAGGTCGACGGCTCCGTACTCTGTGACTATCCAATGGGCGTCGGCGCGTGGGGTGACCACTCCGCCTCCCGGATTCAGCATGCCGACAATCTTATTCTTGCCTTTCACCGTCCGTGAAGCGAAGGCTATGATGGATTTGCCGCCTTCCGACATGGAGGCTCCCTTGACGAATTCCAGCTGTCCTCCGGTACCGGAGAATATGCGCGTGCCTATGGAGTCGGCGCTGACCTGGCCTGTGAGGTCCACTTCCGTCGCGGAGTTGATAGCCTTCATATGAGGATTCCTGGCGATGACCCAAGGGTCGTTGGTGTACTTGATGTCGCGCATCAGCACATCAGGATTGTTGTCAATGAATGAATATACATCCTGCGAGCCGAGCAGGAAGGATGCCACTACCTTGCCCGTATCGATTTTCTTGCACGCCCCGTTGATGACTCCCTGCTTGATGAGGCGGAGAAGTCCATCGGCAAACATTTCAGTGTGCAGTCCGAGGTTCTTGTGACCTCCGAGCTGACCTGCGAGAGCATTCGGAAGTGCTCCTATACCCATCTGGATGCAGTCTCCGTCCTCGACGAGCTCAGCGCAGTTCCTTCCTATCAGCACCTCAGTGGGAGTGGGCTCCGCGAAATCTGCGGTGACCAGAGGGGTGTCATCGCTGACAAGGTAGTCGAACTTGTCCAGAGGAATAAGGTCTCCATATGCGAACGGGACATTGGGGTTGACAACGCCGATCACCAGTTCCGCGCTCTCTATGGCAGCCACCGAGCAGTCTACGGACGTGCCCAGCGATACCCGTCCTTCCTTGTCCGGAAGTGATACGTTCACCAGTGCGGCTCCGAGTTTGATGTATCCTTCACGGTATAGTTTCTGGCTTTCGCCGAGATGTACGGGGAGATAGTCTGCGTAGCCGGCATTGACGTTGGCCCTTACGTTCGTACCGACGAAGAAACCCTGTTCGAAGAACTTCCCTTCGTATTCCGGAGCACTGTACGGAGCCGGACCCTCAGTGTGGAAATGGTGGAAATGGAGATCGCAGACATCACCTGCGTCAGCCCTGCGGCACAATGCCTGTATCAGGCAGTGCGGCACGCTGGCGACACTGCTGAGATGGACATGGCAGTGTGACGGGATATGGCTTACAGCCTCGTCGGGGGATACGAACTTAATTGGTTTCATGTCGGAATATTGATTATTTTTGCGAAGGCAAAGTTAACAATTATATACAATGCATACAAGAGAAGAAAAGGTCGAGGCTTTCGGACGGCTGCTCGATATCATGGACAACCTTCGCGAAAGATGCCCGTGGAATGCCGAACAGACCATGGAGAGCATACGTCCCATGACGGAGGAGGAGGTATATGAGCTCAGCGATGCGATAGTCCGTGGTGACGCACCCGCTACCGCAAAGGAGATAGGGGACCTGCTTTACCATATGGTGTTCTATGCAAGGATAGCCCAGGAGGAAGGCAGTTTCGACATAGCGGATTCGATAGACAAGGTGTGCGGAAAGATGGTTTTCCGTCATCCTCACGTGTTCCGCCCGGACGGTACGCTCGTGCCGGAAGGGGAGGCCCCGTCCGCCAAGGAGATTGCTGATACATGGGAACTGGTGAAGGCGAAGGAGAAGGATGGCAACAAGACCGTCATGTCCGGGATCCCTGATGCCATGCCTGCTGTCCTGAAGGCTCTTTCCATGCAGGAAAAGGCCCGGGGATGCGGGTTTGACTGGGAGAAGAGGGAGGATGTATGGGACAAGGTGAAGGAAGAACTGGGTGAGGTTGAGGAAGCGTGTGCCGAGGATGATCCGGAGCATATGGAGGAGGAATTCGGAGACCTTATGTTCGCGGCTATCAATGCCGCCAGATTGTATGGTGTGGATCCGGAAAAGGCCCTCGGGCGTACGTGCAGCAAGTTCCGCAGGCGCTTTACATATCTTGAGGAGAATACACTGAAGAAGGGACGCAAACTATCCGATATGACTCTTGCCGAGATGGATGCCATATGGGATGAAGCCAAGGCAAAAGGAATGTGATATGATTGACTGGCAGGAACGTACGGTGATGCTTCTGGGAGAGGAGGCTATGTCGAGGATGGCAAGAGCCCGGGTGACCGTCGTAGGTGCCGGAGGTGTCGGCGCTTTTGCTGCAGAGATGCTGGCCCGTGCCGGAATAGGACATATTACGGTCATAGACAATGATACCGTCGGCGTGACGAATATAAACCGCCAGCTTGTCGCCCTGCATTCCACCGTCGGGATGGATAAGGTCGAGGTCCTCCGCTCCAGGTTGCTTGACATTAATCCCGACCTTGATTTCGAAGCGGTCAGAGAGTATGTTTGTGAGGAAAACATGGTCATAGGACATCCGGATTACGTGGTCGATGCGATAGATACGCTCAGTCCCAAGATAGCCCTTATCCAATATTGCATGCGTAATTCCATTCCGCTTGTCAGTTCGATGGGCAGCGGGGCGAAAATGGATGCGACTGCTGTGCGGGTCGCCGATATCTCAAAGACATATCAGTGCCCCCTGGCCCATATGCTCCGCAAGCGTCTCCATAAATTAGGCATACACGAGGGCTTTACGGCAGTGTTCTCGGCCGAGATGCCCCGTAAGGAATCAATGGTGATAGAAGA
This sequence comes from Candidatus Cryptobacteroides sp., assembly GCA_045600405.1. Taxonomy (GTDB): domain Bacteria; phylum Bacteroidota; class Bacteroidia; order Bacteroidales; family UBA932; genus Cryptobacteroides. Next base: position 8,769 of record JAZRXV010000137.1, on the reverse strand, counting down.
GAGCCGTAACAAGAAATCCCAGGTCGGAACCATATCCTATCTCCCGGCAGTTTTCGGCTGCGTCTGTGCTCAGGCAACCATAGAAGGAATATTAAAATGATTTTGTATCTTTGCACGATATGTATCAGATACAGGAAGTAACAGGCAAGAAGGACCTTATGAGATTCATCGAGTTTCCGGATGAACTCTATAAGGATTGCAGGCAATATGTGCCTGCCCTTCATTCCGACCAGGTCAGATCACTTACCTCTGTGTCCACCCTGTCGTACTGCACCAGAAAGATGTGGCTCGCATTGGATGGAGACAAGGTTGTCGGCCGCATATGCGCCATGGTCAATCCGCGCTATAATGACAGGTATGGAACGAAAAGGGCCCGTTTCGGCTGGTTCGACACCATAGAGGATATCGAGGTGGCGAAGCTCCTGCTCGGGACGGCCGAAGCGTGGGCGAAGGAACAGGGGATGACCGATATCCACGGTCCTCTGTATTACAACACCCTGGGCAAGCAGGGGATGCTCATAGAAGGATATGAGAACATCCCTCCGTTCAATTGTTATTATAACTTCCCTTATTACAAGGAATTCATTGAAGAACTCGGCTATGCCAAGGAGTGCGACTGGGTGCAGTACAAGCTCGTTGCCAATCATGGAGTCCCTGAGAAGGCGCGTCGTGTGGCCGATATAGTCATGCAGCGCTACAACCTGCATTTTGCCGACATCGACAAGTTGAAGAAGGACCAGAAGAAATGCCGCGAATTCTTCAGGGTATATAATGACAGTTTTGCAAAGGCCGTGTACAATTTCGTCCCGTTCACCGAGGAGGAGATCAAGGAGGAGATGGATTCTGTGCGTCCGTTCCTGTCCAACAAGGCAAGCTGTATCCTTCTGGACGACAAGGACAATGTCGTGGCTTTCGGCATTTCGTTCCCTACCATTTCCCCGGCTCTTCAGAAGGCCCGCGGAAAGATGTTCCCGTTCGGATGGTTCCATTTCCTCAAGGCCATGCGCAATTACGAGACATGCGACCTGATGATCAATGGCGCCGCCCCTGAGTGGCAGAACAAGGGTGTCAGTGCGGTATATTACAGGGAGATGGCAGACAAGGCCCTCAAGGCCGGAGAACGCTGGGCCATTTCCAATCCTCAGATAGAATCGAACAGTGCGGTGAACATTTGGAAGGACTATGAGCGCGAGCCGTTCATGAAGCGCCGCTGTTATATCAAAACAATAGAATAATACCGGTTTATGGCAGAAAATACATTATTGGAGAAAGTCCTTTCCCTCGAAGGGAAGTTCCAGTCTCTTCAGGACCAGCTTTCAAGCCCTGACGTGATGTCGGACATGAAGAAGTTCGTCCAGTTGAACAAGGACTACAAGGAACTGGAGCCTATCATCAAGGCAGGCAAGGAATACAAGAAGATGGTGGATGATCTGGCGGCAGCCAAGGATATCCTGGCCAATGAGAAGGACGAGGAATTAAGGGAAATGGCCAAGATGGAGGTCGCCGAAATCGAGCCTATGCTTCCTGATATGGAGCAGAATATCAAACTGCTTCTCATCCCTGCCGATCCGGACGATTCAAAGAATGCCATGGTTGAGATCCGTGGAGGCACCGGAGGTGATGAGGCTGCCATATTCGCCGGGGACCTTTTCCGTATGTACCAGCATTTCGCCGAGACCAGGGGATGGAAGCTCGAAGTCACTGATCAGGCTCCCGGCACTTCGGGAGGATTCAAGCAGATCGTATTCAAGCTCAGCGGAAACGACGGTGTTTACGGAGTGATGAAATATGAGTCCGGAGTGCACCGTGTGCAGCGGGTGCCCCAGACGGAGACGCAGGGCCGTATCCAGACTTCAGCCGCATCCGTGGCCGTTTTCCCGGAAGCGGGAGAGTTTGACGTGGATCTCAGCTGGGATGACATCAGGCTTGACCTGTTCTGCTCTTCAGGACCGGGAGGCCAGGGGGTCAATACGACATACTCCGCTGTCCGCCTCACCCATATCCCTTCAGGACTTGTCGTGCAGTGCCAGGAAGAGAGGTCCCAGCTCAAGAATAAGGACCGTGCATTCGAGGAACTCCGTACCAGACTCTATAACCTTGAGCATCAGAAGTATCTGGACGGAATAGCCGCAAAGCGCAAGACCATGGTGTCCACTGGTGACCGCTCGGCCAAGATCCGTACTTACAATTATCCTCAGGGCCGTGTGACCGATCACCGTATCAATTGGAGCATGTACAACCTTCCTGTATTCATGGACGGTGATATCCAGGAGTGCATAGACCAGCTCCAGATCGCAGAGAACGCGGAGCGTCTCAAGGAAGCGGGGGAATAGCTATATCTGAGAAATCCTGAGCAAAGCCATTTTTATCATAGCCTCCACGCGTGGCTTGTAGTCCGTGTCCGCATCCTTGTGGTAGCGGTGGGCTATTGCGCAGCAAATGGTGGCGGCATTGTGGCCGAGTTTTGCTGACATCCCGGCCAGGGCCGAACTCTCCATCTCGAAGTTGGTGATTTTGTAGCCCTTGAATTCGAAGCTCTCGAAATCAGCGAGCATGTCGGGCATTGCGAGTCCCTGGCGTACAACACGGCCCTGAGGACCGTAGAATCCTGAAGCGGACACCGTCATTCCCTTGTATGTGCAGTCCTTGAACAGTCCGATCATCTTCTCGCTGGCCCTGACGAAATATGGCGCAGGGAGATGACGGTCCCAGTGGACATGCTCCGTGAATGCTTTTTCGAAATCCTCCATGGCAATGGAGTCCCTGTCCGAATACCAGTTCAGCAGTCCGTCGCAGCCTATCGATATGTGGGAGAGGATGAATGCTCCCAGAGGGATTTCCGGCTGTATGGCTCCGCATGTGCCCAGACGGAGGATGTTGAGCGCCTTGTGGTCTGCCTTGACTTCGCGGGTGGCGAAATCGATATTGGCCAGCGCATCGAGCTCTGTCATGACTATGTCAATGTTGTCGGTGCCGATTCCTGTGGAAAGGCATGTCATCCTGCACCCTGCGTACAGGCCTGTCGCCCATACGAATTCCCTTGAGGCCCCTTCGCATTCGATACTGTCGAAAAGTGCCTTCACCATGGCCACCCGTCCCGGGTCCCCTACGAGGATCACATTGTCCGCAAGCTGTTCCGGTCTGATATGGAGATGGAATGCGGACCCGTCCCCATTGATGATGAGTTCTGATTCTGGTATTCTCATGATGATGCTCTATTTCCTTTTGGCTGCCCTGAGCCGGCTTGCGCTGCGGACCATGAGCTCATCTGCCATCACACCCCTGGCTCCCATGACGTTAAGTATGACAGAGACGATAGGGAATACGGCGGTGATGTGGAACAGCGGGTCGTTGTGGGTCGCTATGAAATCTACGACGAGCCATGCCTGGAAGGCAATGGTTATGATAGAAGACAGATTTGCAGTCCTGAACTGGAATATCCTGTGCTTGTAGGCTGTGAGGGCCATGATGTCGAGGAATAATATGACTGCCATCAATATCAGGTAGGGAACATAGCGCGTATACGGTATATCACCTGCCTTGTTGCAGAAGAACATGATTGCGATGAGCGCTGTGGAGAGCGCGAAATACAGTGTCTGAACTCTTTGCCACATAATCTCTTACCTTGAATTGAAGCGGGCCAGTACCGCTTGCTCGTATGTCTTGGAGACGGGGATCGGCTCCACGTCCTTGATGCCAAGGTCCATGAGGTATCCCTTGTCCTCCCCGATAAGCAGGCTGACCTTGCTTATGTTAACTATGTATTTTCTATGGCAGCGAACCAGGTCGCTGTCGCTGAAACTGTCCTCGACCGTTTTCAACCGGCACCTGAGCATGTATTGCTTGATGTCTCCGTTGCCGTCGTTATACCATACCTGGATATAGTTGTCATCGGCTTCGATGAAATAAAGGTTGTCCTGCTTGATGGAGAATTTCATAGTGCCGCTGTTGTCGTACAGCGTTATTCTCTTTTCGTCCTGAGGTCTCAGGTTGAAATCAGACACCATTGTGCCCAGGTTCATCAGCCTGATTGTGTTGTCCTTGTCCTGGAGGGCGAAGTACATCGCGCAGAGCACGTAGGGCACTCCCAGTGATATGGTCGAATACAGCAGCGCGCTTCCGAAAATCCTGTCGAAATTGACATTGGAGGCTTCAAGGAGGCCCAGACCCGCTCCTTCGATGGTGAAGAAAGTGTAAAGCAGGGATATGATCAGGACTTCCGTGAAATTCCATAGGATGTATTTAAGCATGCTCATTTCACGTACCCTTACGGAATACATCAGCCTTTTGCTGATCACCACCACTCCCAGAGAGATGAGGAAGAAGATGACGGTGAATCCGAATGCCTGGTTTTCGCCAAGTTTGAACCATGCGTTGTTGGAGAACGGTACGCTGAGCAGCAGGAACACGAGGGAGAAGAAGGCCGTGAAAATCACGGTCGATATTATCTGGTACTTCTCCAGCAGATATTTCGGCACCTCGTCGTAAATAGAAAACATTCCCTTGCTGTGTCCGCCTGCGTCAGGCGCAGGCTCGAAAATACAAATATACGATTTTTTTAGTACCTTTGCGAAGTTAATGCATATATGATTATGAGTAAAAGGGTTGTGGTTACAGGCATGGGCGTGGTTTCATGCGTAGGAAAGGACGTGGATACTTTTTGGGACAATCTTGTCAACGGAGTGTGCGGGATAGATACCATCACGGAGTTTCCGACGGACGGTCTGGCCGTCAAGATCGGCGGGAAGATCAGGGATTTCAATCCCGAGGATTTCGGTATGGACAAGCCGTTCGTCCGCAAGCAGGATCCTTTCACCATTTTCGCGATGGCTGCTGCATATCAGGCCATGAAGGACAGCGGCCTCGTTGCGGGGGAGAATGTGGACCCGTTCCGACTTTCTACATATGTCAGTTCCGGGATCGGTGGATTCCAGTCCATTTACCGTGAGGTTGGTAAGATGTATGAAGACCCGTCAGGACAGTGGATATCCCCTAATTTCGTGCCTGTGATGATCAGCGATATGGCAGGTGGCCAGATAGCCATAAAATATGGCGCCAAAGGCTCTTGCATAGATATCGTGACAGCCTGCGCCACGTCCACCCATTCGATAGGGGAAGCGTTCCGCGCCATCCGCAACGGCTATGCCGATGCCGTCATTTCCGGCGGTACCGACCATTGCACGATTCCTATCGGACTTGCCAGTTTCGCTAATTGCAAGGCTCTTACCCGCGAGGAGAATCCGAAGCATGCATCCCTTCCTTTCAATGCCAACCGCGGCGGTTTCGTGATGGCGGACGGTGCTGCGGTGCTGATCCTTGAAGAGTATGAGCATGCAGTGGCCAGGGGTGCGAAGATATATGCAGAAATGGTGGGGTACGGCTCTACCTGCGATGCTTATCATGCAACGGCTCCGAGACCTGACGGAACCACCCAGGCTGCCTGCATTACCCAGGCCCTCGAGGAGGCAGGATACGACAGGTCAAAGGATGTTGTATATATCAATGCGCACGGTACCGGAACCCATCTCAATGACGTTGCGGAGACTATGGCGTATAAGATTGCATTGGGTGAAGATGCCTATAAGGTCCACATCAGTTCAACGAAGTCCATGCACGGACACATGTTCGGCGCCACCGGAGCGGTCGAGGCCATCGCCACCGTGCTTGCATTGAGGGATGGGATAATACCTCCGACAATCAATCTTGATACCCCGGATCCGGAATGCGACCTCGATTACACACCTAACGTTGCGGTCAAGGCTGAAGTCAACCTCGGCCTCAGCGACTCGTTCGGTTTCGGCGGGCACAACGCCTGTATAGCTTTCAGGAAAATCTAGTCGTACAACCCCTTATAGTCATCTCCCTGCTCCCATTTGTATGGGTCCAGCCTCGGATCGGTGACCAGAGCGTCAATGATGCGCCTTTCGTTCCCAAGGACGTTTGTGGTGATGAATCCGATCTGCTCCTGGAGGGTGATGGTCATGGATACCGCCACCTCGTGGCTGTTGCCGTCATATCGGTAAACGTTGTAGTTGAAACCGTTCCTGCCGTACGCTTTCGCAAGGGGCTTCGCTCCTCCGAAGAACAGTTTTCCCAGTTTCAATTGTTTGTATTTCACCACCTTGTCGGCTGTCCCGTGGAACAGGAGAGTAGGGCATGGGGCTGAGTTATATACCGGACCGCCTTCACGGTTGTATATGGCTCCGGAGAATGACATGATGCCGGCATAGTTGAAACCTTCCGGAAGTACCGCCGCAGCGTCTGTGGAATTGCTGATCTCCCATTCTCCCTGCAGGACGGTGATTGCCCCTGCGGATGAACCGGCCGCAACTATGCAGGACGGGTCGATGCCCAGTTTTGAGGCGTTGTCGATTATGAATTTCGTGGCGCTGAACAGGTCCTCGACGGCTATGTTGATGGAATTCTCCATGGCGGCTATGAACTCTTTGTTTATGCCTGCCCCCTTGAATCCTTTCATGCCGAGCCTGTAGTCCGGGGCTATCACCCTGAATCCGTTGTCTGTCAGCATCTTGTAATAGTCCTTGAGGTAGCCTTCGTTTCTCGCTCCGCTGACAAATCCTCCGCCGAACACGAAGAGTATTGACGGCTTGGTCTTTCCGTTGAAGGTGGTTTCGCTACCCGGGGCCGGCTCGTATATGTCGAGGAACAGGTCGCAGGTGTCCCTTTGGGCGAATTTGTATGTAGCGGATGGGTTGATGACCTCGCCGGAACGGGCGATGACAGGCATGAGGGCCAGTGCTGCCAGAATTAGTATTGTCCTTTTCATCAACTGAATGTGTTTGATTGGTTATTGAAGGATTCAAGAAGGTTATCAAGCTGCTCTCCGAGTGCACCGGTGATATCGACGGCGCGTCTCTTTGCGTTTTCTTTCCTGGCATCGGGTTCGTGACGCGGGCATACCCGGAGGAAATCGTCATAGTCGAATCCGGATTCCGTGAAATAGATTTTCCCGGCACTTTTTCCGCTGCGGAGGATGGACATGAAAAGATGCCGGCACATGACGGCCCTGGCGTTCTCCTTCAGCGCTTCCAGCACGGCGATGCTGAGAAGGCTGCGGGTGTTCCTGGTGAACTGGATCCTGTCAAGGTCGCCGTATGGGACTGGCTTCTCGGAGAATATGCGGCTGTCGATGAATTCCTTCATCTCCTTCGTGTCCAGCCCCAGTGCGTCCAATGCGTGGCATACCTCGTTTTCTGCGTGCCTGAGGATGCCCAGGAGTATGTGGTCGGCGCTGATCCCGTAGGAGCCGGTACGCATAGCCTCGTCCCTGGCGTGGCTTAAAACTGATGATGTTTCCGGGGAAAAACCAATCTGCATGGATGACCTATTTTTATGCACAAAAGTAACAAATAATCGGAAAATTATCATTAAATTTGCATGATATATAAAATTAGAAAAATCAACTTGAAAATTATGGATAGTGAGGTAAACAGCGAGGTCAGGGGTATAATAGAGCCGGTGGAGATAGATCACGAAATGCGGTCTGCCTATATCGATTATTCGATGTCGGTGATCGTGTCCCGTGCCCTGCCTGATGTCAGGGACGGACTCAAGCCTGTCCAGAGGCGCGTGCTTTTCGGGATGGACGGACTGGGGCTGAGTTATGGCGGGCAGACAAAGAAATCGGCCCGTATTGTAGGTGAGGTCCTTGGTAAGTTCCATCCGCACGGTGATTCGAGTGTGTACGATGCCATGGCCCGTCTGGCTCAGAACTGGAATCAGAGATATCCACTCGTGTTCGGTCAGGGAAACTTCGGTTCCATGGACGGTGACCCTGTCGCTGCAATGCGATATACTGAGGCCAAGCTTGCCAGGCTGGCCGACGATGTGCTCGGTGACCTTGACAAGGATACCGTGGACATGCAGCTCAATTTCGACGATTCGCTCGAGGAGCCGACAGTCCTTCCTACCAAACTTCCCCTGCTGCTTCTGAACGGTTCCGCCGGTATCGCTGTCGGTATGGCCACCAATATGGCCCCGCACAATCTTGGTGAGACCTGTGACGCGATCTGCGCATATATCGACAATCCGGACATCGACACCGAGGGCCTCATGGAGCACATCAAGGGTCCTGATTTCCCTACCGGAGGCATCATCATGGGCCGCCAGGGCATAATTGACGCTTACAACACCGGCCGCGGCAAGGTGGTGGTAAGGGCCAAAACTGATATAGAGGAGGCTGAAAACGGCCGTGAAACCATAGTCATCACCGAAGTGCCTTACATGGTCAACAAGGCCGAAATGATAGCTCGTATCGGTGAGATGGTGCGCGACAAGAAGATCGAGGGCATCTCAGACATCCGTGAACTCACGAACCGTGAGGGAATACGTATTGAGATTGTCGTCAAGAAGGAGGCCAACGCGAACGTTGTGCTCAACACCCTTTTCAAATACACCGCCCTCCAGTCAAGTTTCGCCATCAACAACGTGGCGCTTGTCAAAGGCCGCCCGCGCACGCTTTCCCTCAAGGACCTCATCGTGAATTTCGTGGAGTTCCGTCATGAGGTTGTCGTCCGCCGTACCAAGTTCGAACTTGACAAGGCCCTCAGAAGAGCACATATCCTGGAAGGTCTTCTCAAGGCTATTGACGTTATCGACGAGATTATAGCCATCATAAAGAAATCCAAGACCGTTGACGAGGCCAGGAACGAGCTCATCGCCGTCTTCGGCTTCTCCGAGATCCAGGCCGCGGCAATCGTGGAGATGCGTCTCCGCCAACTCACAGGCATGGAGAAGGACAAGCTCCAG
>JAZRXV010000136.1:0-7457 GCA_045600405.1 Candidatus Cryptobacteroides sp. | reverse complement strand
GTGATGGAGGCAGGGTCAAAAGAAGTCGGAGACTTTGCTATCTGGCAAAATCTCCGACTCTTTTGACTCCCAAGGAGGCGAGCAGCCTCGCCGTGAAGTCGCATCCATCAACGAAGAAAGCGACCAATAATCACTTATTAGAGTCGCCTTCATATCTTTATTGTTTCAGTACCAGCGATTATTTGATGCGGCCGGTATATGCATCACGGTCCTTGGCATCAAACTCTGACTTGAAGAATTTCTCCGCAGCCTTGTCGATCTCCTTGTCCCATGGAGAAGGTCCGCCACACTTCTGCACAACCCACATTCTCAGCTCCCTGGTATGCCAGTTGACACTGCAGTTGGTGCCCCAGGCGCCGCCATGTCCGAACCATTTGTCCTCGCCGTCCTTTACCGGAGCGGTAAGACCGAGCGAATATCCGCCCATTCCTTCCGGACGGGTGGAAACTGCAAGTATGGACTTCACCGTCTCCTCCTTGAGGATGCGCACACCGTTTTCACCTACACCGAGGTTCATCAGCATCTTGTAGAACTTCAGCTGATCTTCCGCCGTGGTCCAAAGGCCTGCGCCTGCTGATGCGAATACGTGAGAGTCATTGTAAGGGCGCTGCTGCTGTCCCATTTCCTCAACCCATTCAGCGGGAGCGTTTTCCTTGTAGGAATATAATTCGATCTTATTGCGTATCTGCTTGTCGGTAGGCTTGAACGTGCTTGACTTCATTCCCAGAGGGTCGAGCACTTCCTGCTTGAGGTAGTCCTCCCATTTCATGCCGGTCACGACCTCTACAACAGCGGCGCCGATATCGATTCCGGTATTGGAATAATTGGCCTGGGTGCCAGGCTCAAACAAGATCGGAGAGGCAGCCGCGATGGATGCATTCTGCCTGAGCGGAGCGCCTCCTGACCATCCTCCACCACGCACGTCATTGCGCTTTGCGCTGGTCTCGAAAGGAAATCCACCGGTATGGTTGAGACACATGCGGACAGTAAGGACATTCTTGGCTTTATGAAGGGTCTTGACTCCGTCCTTCTCGCCATCGAGCACCCACAATTCAGCGAATTCCGGGAGATATTTCGACACCGGGTCGTCAAGCGAAATCTTCCCTTCCTCGACCAGTTTGGCGATGGTGACACCGCAGAATCCCTTGGTCTGGGAGCACTGCATGTATGCGCTGCTCATCTTGATAGGCCGCTTCGTGCCGGCATCGGCATATCCTATGCAGCAGGTCTCCTGGACGCCATCCTTGTAGAAAACACAGATCGCCCCCGGGAGCTGACCTTTTTCCACATATGGCTTCAGCACATCCTGGGCATAATGGGTCTTGGAATCCTTCGGATTTCCAGCAACCGCGATGACGCAGATCAGCGTCGCGGCAGCAATAAGTAATGATCTTTTCATATCAGAAAGTATTATTCAAATAAAAAACTATTCAGAAGCTGTTTTGAAATGTTATGTTTTAAATTTTATAGCAGATATTTTGATGATTTTTCTTGGATTTTGAAGGAGCAATGGAGGTCCATTGTGACTGAAAAATACGAAAAAAAGCGCATAATAGATGCATAAAAGAAAAATTGGAACATTTCAAAACAGCTTCTCAGTCCCGGACACAGACTTGAAGAACTCATCCGCAGCCTTGTCCATCTCCTTGTTCCAAGGAGTAGGACCTCCGGCTTTCTGTACCACCCACAATATCAGCTCTCTGTCACGCCAGTTGACAATGCCGTTGGTGCCCCAGGCCCCGCTGTGCCCGAACCAACCCTCCTCGCCGTTCTTTACCGCAGTGGAAAGGCCGAGCGAGTATCCGCTCATTCCTTCCGGACGGGTGGAGACTGCGAGGATGGACTTGACCGTCTCCTCCTTGAGGATACGTACACCGTTTTCACCAACGCCGAGGTTCATCAGCATCTTGTAGAATTTCAACTGATCTTCCGCAGTGGTCCAAAGGCCTGCACCGGCAGACGGAAATATGTCAGAACCATTGTAAGGGCGCTGCGAGGATGGCATTGCCTCAACCCATTCAGCCGGGCCATTTTCCTTATAGAGATAAAGTTCGATCTTCTTGCGTATCTGCTTGTCGGTAGGCTTGTACCATGTCGCCTTCATACCAAGGGGGTCGAGCACTTCCTGCTTGAGGTAGTCCTCCCATTTCATGCCCGTCACAACCTCCACCACAGCGGCACCGATATCGATTCCGGTATTGCAATAATTGACCTGGGTGCCGGGCTCGAACAGAAGAGGGGTGGCTGCTGCAACCGATGCAGACTGACGGAGATGGCCGCCTCTGCTCCACCCGCCGCCACGCACATCGGAGCGTTTCGAACTGATCTCGTGAGGGAATCCGCCGGTATGGTTGAGCACCATTTTGATGGTCAGTACATTCTTTGCCTTATGCAAGGTCTTCACTCCGTCCTTCTCGCCATCGAGCACCCACAGTTCGGCGAATTCCGGGAGATACTTGGACACCGGATCGTCAAGCGAGATCTTCCCCTCCTCTACCAGCTTGGCGATGGTGACGCCACAAAAGCCCTTGGTCTGGGAGCACTGCATGAAGGCGCTGTTCATCTTGATCGGCCGCTTCGTGGCGGCATCGGCATATCCTATGCAGCAGGTCTCCTGGACGCCGTCCTTGTAGAAAACGCTGATAGCCCCCGGGAGCTGGCCGCTCTCGACATATGGCTTCAGCACATCATAGGCGAAATGAGTCTTGGAATCTTTCGGATTTCCGCCGGCAGCAATGACGCAGACCAGCGTAGCGGCAGTAATCAGCAACAATCTTTTCATATCGGGAAATCAATATCTTTTCGAAAATCTTCACCAATCTAATTAATATTTCTCAAATATTCAAAACCAATGACCGGAATAAGGCAGTATAACCCTTGCATAACGGATCTTCTTCCTGTCCCAGGTGTAAACGATATGCAGGGCTCCGTCGGAGCCATAGATCACGCTCGGATAGCAATAACCGCTCTCGACCGGTTCCGATGCGAGTGTGCAGACATTTTCCCAGTTGATACCGTCCTCGGAGACAAGGACACATAGCGGATATCGTTTTCCGCTGTCCCCGATAGGATTGGCTACCAGCGCGAACCTTCCGTCCGGCAAGGTCACGGCATCTATTCCCGAATTATTGTTAGGGATGTTTGCAGGCTCCATCTTCGACCACGAATCCCCTCCATCATGGCTCCCGGTCGTCATGACCGAGCCATTTGCAGAGCGGCAGAGCGCCTGGAGGCTCCCGTCCCTGTGCTGCAGGAGAGTCGGTTGAATCACCATCAGGGAATCATCAGCCTCCACGGGACCGACTTTGTGCCAGGAACGTGCGCCATCATCGGATATCTCGAAATGTACGGTCCATATCCGGCGGTCCGACGTCCCGGCGTACGACTCCTCGCTTGACGGACTTATTATCCTGCCGGACGCAAGGGTGACAGGCTTATTCTTTATCGCACCGAGCATCCCCTCCGGAAATTCGTAATCCCCGGTCCATGTATCGCCGCCATCGTATGATGTCCTGACATGTCCGGTCCATTTCGCAACCTCCGGTCCTGTCTTGTAGAACAGCAGCAGCCTGCCGTCTCCCGGAGCGAAAAGTACCGGATTCCAACATGCATGGAGGCTGTCTTCGGCAACGACCACCGGCTCCGACCAGGTTTCATCCCCTATTTTCTTCCTGCAAAGGTATATGCAGACATCATCATTGCCCTCATACGGACCACCGAAAAATGCTGCTGTAAGACAGCCTTCGGGATATTCAACGATAGTGGCCGCATGGCACTGCGGGAATGCAGCCTGCTCATACAGGAATTCCTGCGTCACACTCACACCGCCGCCTCCGCATCCTGTCATCACAAGGATTGCGGCGGCCAGCAGAGTCATTGTCATCATTCTGCCGCCCATCCTGTAGGAGTTTCGCTAAGTTCCATTTCTATCAGGCCGGCGTTGACAAGCTCTTCATGAGTTATTGTCGCCTTGTTCCACTGCTTTCCTCCAACCTTGCAGGATTTGATATAAACCTTGCCCGGAGCGGCATCGGAGCGAATCGTCAACTTTCTGCCATTCCCGAGATCGAGTACGGATTCCGTATATCTCGGCGCATTGAGATAATAGTAGTCCTGTCCCGCATTCGGGAAAAGTCCGACTGCGCTGAACACATACCATGACCCCATCGCCCCGGTATCCTCGTTGCCCGGATATCCGTCCATATCATAATAATTGTTCATGATCTCATGCGTCCAGTAGGAGCACAGGTCGGGACGTCCCGCGTCTGAGAAAGTCCGGGTGACAAGGAAAGCAGGTTCATTGGTGTACTCTATGAGACCGTTTTCATAGGCGTGCATGAGACGGCGGACATATTCCCCCTTGCCGCCCATCAGTTCTATCAGCCTGCTGATATCATGGGGAACATAATAACTGTATGTCCAGGATCCCGCTTCATAGAAAGGCGATATCCACGAGCCGCCATAAAGCTTGGGATCTATCGAAGCGAAAGAGCCGTCAGCGTTCAGGGCATCGATGAATCCGCGGAAACCGTCACTCTCGAGGTCAGGATTCCACATATTGATCCACTTGCCGCTACGTTCGAGATACTTTCCCGCATCTTCGTCGTGTCCGAGGCCCTTTGCCATGAGGTAGGCGCAATAATCGTTATATGAATACTCCAGTCCCTGCGAACAGCTCATCACGCAGTTGGGGATCCAGCCGAGCTCCCTGTAGATGCCATCACCCTCGTTCCCATCCCTCCTTTCCTCCGCATTTTTACGGACTATTGCATACGCTTTTTCCCAGTCCACGCCTTCTATTCCCTTCAGATATGATTCTGCAATGATGTGGTCGACGTCATTGCCACCCTGCTCGGAAGGGCGCTCGTTGCCTGCGATGAATCCGTCATAGACGGCACCGTTATGCTCGAACCTGTCAATCATCGAGTTCAGATTGTCCCTCATCGCCGGCTCGTCGATGAGCATCATAAGCGGATATGCAGAGCGGAATGTATCCCAATAAGCATAATTGTCATCCCAGAACGGAACGTCCGACTTCCACCTTGCATTGTCGGCAGTACGCTCGCTGGCAAGGGTATAGAAGCGGAAGAGGGCGGAATAGAACAGGGTGCGCTCCGTTTCATCTTTGCTGGATATCCTGACGGATGAGAGCTTTCTGTCCCACTCATTGCGGGCAAGACCGACCTTGCGTTCAAAATCCCATCCGCTCATTTCTGCGGACAAGAACTCCCCGGCCTTCTCGAAACTTGTGAAAGAAACGGCCAGTTTCATCTGAACCTTCTCTTTTTCCGATGTATCGAAACGCACGTACGCACCGATATGTGACGCATCCCCGTCCACACCCGACACCTCAGTCCCGCCGGGGATCACGGATCCGTCACGCCATACACCTGCCTCGGAAGGCTTATGGTCAAACTCGCCCACGAGATAAAGGTCATAGGCACCGGACGGCCAGCCGCCTTCAAAGGTCAGCATCATCTTCACCCTTCCGTCCTTGTCGATTCCGGCACTGTTGGCGGAGAATTTGCCTCTGGGCTGGAAATCCGCTATATCCATTATACACTGCGAAGCATCCAGCACGACATACGCATCCTCTGATTCCGGATAAGTAAAGCGGTACATCGCACAATAATGCGATGGCACTATCTCGGTGGTGATATCATATCTGTCAAGATGCGTGCTGTAGTAGTAAGCCTTGGTAACGTCCTCCGAATGAGGGGAATCATGGGTCTCCGCGCCAAGAGACAATCCTATCTGCGGCGAGACGAGGAAATGACCGTACGAACTCCATCCTGTCCCGCTCACATGCATCTGGCCGAAACCGCGTATCGGCGACGCCGGGTCATACCCGTCCGTACTGCCGTTCTTCGACTGAGGGGACGGATATATGCTCCCGTATGGAAGTCTCGGACCGACCACACAGTTGCTCCCACGATTATCCGTGACACCGATCGACGTGTTGATGAAATCCGCATCTCCCCCATGCGAGCATGAGCATAGCACAGCCAGCGCGGCAAATAGAACCAGTTTATTCATTCTTTGTATAATATAGTTTAATGCAAATATTGCAATTTTTCAGTTCGATAACAAGCCGTCGCCATTTATCATCCCCTTTTGGGGAAAGCCCCCGCCGGCAAATCGGAAATAATGGTATCTTTGCATATATGAGAAAGACAATACTGTGCATCATCCTGTCCGCCCTGTGCTTTTCCGCAGGAGCCAGGACCCCGGAACTGAGGTTCGACGGGGATGGGAAATTCAAGGTCCTGCAGCTTACTGACCTCCATTTGAACGCCGGCAACGAGGAGGATGAGATAACTACCCTTGCAAGGATAAGATACGAAGTCGGGACGGAAAGACCGGATCTGATCGCCATAACCGGCGATGTGATCTCCAACGGAGGTGTATGCAAACCACTTTTCCAGCGTTTCCTGGACGCGCTCGACGACCTCAAGGTCCCGTTCTGCTTCGTATTCGGCAATCACGACCAGGAGCAGGACATGACCAAGGCCGAAATCTCCGGGATGGTGGCCGCCTGCAAGTATTCCATTGCCGTGATCGGAGAGGACGGTGTCCTTGCCGACATCAGGGTCCCTATCAGGAACCATATGGGGAAAGGCGACGGATTCGAGCTGTATTTCATGGATTCCCATACCAGCATACAGAAAGGGAGCCCGTACGAGGACATGCAGATACGTTACGAATGGATGAGTTTTGACCAGGTTTCATGGATACGCAATGAATTCAGGAAAAGCGCAGACGAACATGGCCGTATCATCCCGTCCGCAGCATTCTTCCATATTCCCCTGCCGGAATTCCTCGAGGCCTGGCAGGTCAGGACTTCCGAACACTTCACCCACAACAACGTAGCCGGAGTACGCGGAGAATACGGCGGCCACAGCCGCATCAATTCCGGAATGTTCGCTGCCATGCTTGAAGGCGGCAGCACCATAGGAGTATTCTGCGGTCATGACCACGACAGCGACTTCATCGTGGATTATATGGGGATCGCACTGGCATACGGCCGCTGCGGCGGCGACGGCAACACCTATCACCATCTCAGACACGGAGCCAGGATAATAGAATTCCATGAAGGCCAGAGGTCATTCACCACATGGATTCTCGAAGATGACGGCACTCACGTGTACACCGAGACCTTCAGCAACGGGACTTTGGTCGATTAGTATTCCCGACCCTCTCTATTAACAAAAGATCCATACAATTTCTATGGCAACAAGAAGCGTGATACCATATATCAACTGGCCGATTTCTACACCATGTTCTACTTCTCCTACATAAAGGACAACTACGGGCGTGATGAGCATTTCTGGACAAACAGTGTCGATCTGCCGCTCCGCAGGAGCTGGGCGGGTTACACTTTCGAGCAGCTCTGCCTGCATCATCTGGATCAGATACGCAGAGGCATCGGCATTTCAGCCGTACAGTGCGAGAGTTCC
>JAZRXV010000135.1:0-13683 GCA_045600405.1 Candidatus Cryptobacteroides sp. | reverse complement strand
CGTGCAGCCTATGGACATCAAGATCTGCGGGGAGGACGGGAACGAACTTCCTGTCGGACAGACAGGGGAGATCGTAATACGCGGGGAGAATGTGATGGCAGGCTATTGGAAGAATCCCGGGGCCACGGCCAAGACTATAGTTGACGGCTGGCTGCATACCGGCGACCGAGGATATATCTGCCCGGAGGACCGCAGGTTTCTCTATGTCACCGGCCGCTTCAAGAGCCTGCTGATATCATCTGACGGTGAGAAGTATTCTCCGGAGGGTTTTGAGGACAGCCTCACTGACGGATCGAAATTCATAGATTCAGCGGTGCTGTACAACAACCAGAGCCCTTATACGATAGTGATAGTGGTCCCTGCCAGGAACATATTGGCGGACGAGGTCCGGAAGTCCGGCCTTGACCCGGATTCCGAGGCGGGAAGGAAGGCGGCCCTGGATATCATCCAGTCGGAGGTTGACTCATACCGCAACGGAGGGCGGCATGAAGGGCTCTTCCCGGAGAAGTGGCTCCCATCCGCGATCGTAGTGGCGGACGAGGCGTTCACCGAGCAGAACGGAATGCTCAACACGACTTCCAAGATGGTCAGGCGCAATGTTGAGAAGCATTATGCGGACCGTATTGGATATGCTATGACACCGGAGGGGAAACAGCTTTATAACGACCGGAATATCAAATCAATATAATCAACACTTTTAATTATGACACAGAAAAGAACTAACATGGTAGCCATTGTGACGATGTGTTTCATCTTCGCAATGATTTCTTTCGTCACCAACATGGCTGCGCCGTTCGGCAACATCTGGGGCAATCAGTATGAGTGGTCCAAGATGGCAGGTAATCTCATGAACTTCGCAGCATACCTCTTCATGGGTATCCCTGCAGGTAAGATGCTTCTCAAGGTCGGTTACAAGAAGACCACCCTTATCGCTCTCGCAGTAGGTTTCATCGGTATCGTGATCCAGTGGATCTCAAGCCGCACCTTCCTTGGCAATTCAGCCATCTATGTCTATCTGCTCGGCGCTTTCGTCTGCGGTTTCTGCGTCTGTATGCTCAACACTGTCGTCAACCCTATGCTCAACATCCTCGGTGGTGGCGGCAACAAGGGCAACCAGTACATCCAGATCGGTGGTACCCTGAATTCCCTCACCGGAACCCTCACTCCGCTCCTCGTCGGTGTGCTTATCGGTACTGTCACCTCTGAGACCAAGATGAACGACGTTGCACCTCTGCTCTTCATTGCAATGGGTGTGTTCGCCATCGCATTCATCATCATCAGCCTCGTCAAGATCCCTGAGCCGGCAGCAGAGCGCAATACTGTCAAGTATGAGAACAGTGCATGGAACTTCCGTCATTTCGTTCTCGGTGCAGTTGCAATCTTCTTCTATGTCGGTATCGAGATCGGTATCCCTGCACAGGTCAACTTCTTCCTTGCTGACGCTACTGACAAGGGCGCAGGTATCGCACTCAACGGTGCCGCCATCGGTGGTGCAATCGCTGCAGTGTACTGGCTCCTCATGATGGTCGGTCGTCTCAGCAGCACCTTCATCTCCGGCAAGGTCAGCACCCGTACCCAGATGATCACCGTCTGCACAGTCGCTATCGCATTCGTGCTCGCAGCTATCTTCATCCCTAAGACTGTCACAGTCAATATGCCTGGTTACAGCGCCGGAGAAGGATTCACAATGTTCAGCGTTCCGCTCAGCTGTCTTCTCCTCGTCCTCTGCGGTCTCTGCACTTCCGTGATGTGGGGCGCTATCTTCAACCTCGCTGTCGAGGGTCTCGGCAAATACACCGAGCAGGCTTCCGGTATCTTCATGATGCTCGTCGTCGGTGGTGGTATCATGCCGTTCATCCAGAACATCATCGCAAAGAATGCCGGCTACATGAACAGCTACTGGCTTGTCATCGCCATGCTCGCATATCTCCTTTACTATGCCCTCGTCGGCTGCAAGAACGTTAACAAGGATATCCCTGTAGAATAATGGAACAGCAGTATGTAGTAGGTATCGATGTTGGAGGTCAGACCTCCAAGATCGGTGTTGTGGACGCCCGTGGCGAGGTCCTCAAGCAGGTTGTCATCCGCAGCGACGTGTTCGGCGATGATGCAGATGCATTCATCGGTGCACTCGCAGATGCAGTCAAGGGCTGTATCAAGGATGCTGGAAAGGAAGGCCAGATCCGCGGTATCGGAGTAGGAGCTCCTAATGGAAATTTCTATACCGGAGAGGTCGCTTTCGCACCGAATCTTGCATGGGCCGCCAAGAAGGCCGTGAAGTTCGCCGAAGGACTTTCCAAGAAGATGGACGGTATCCCTGTCACCCTTACCAATGACGCCAATGCGGCCGCCATGGGTGAGATGGCTTACGGCGCTGCCCGCGGAATGAAGAATTTCATCATGATAACACTGGGAACCGGTGTCGGAAGCGGTATTGTCATCGACGGCAAGATGGTTTACGGTTATGACGGTTTCGCAGGTGAGCTCGGACATGTCAATGTTGTCCGCCATAACGGACGTACCTGCGGCTGCGGCCGTCAGGGATGTCTCGAGGCTTATTGCTCTGCAATAGGTGTCGCACGCACTGCGCGCGAATGGCTGGAGTCAAGCGAGGAGCCTTCACTTCTCCGCGAGGTCGAGAACATCACTTCAAAGGATGTCTACGAAGCCGCGAAGGAAGGGGATGCCCTGGCTCTCCGCATCTTTGACTACACTGCAACCCTTCTTGGACGCACATTCGCCGATTTCGTGGCATTCAGCGCTCCTGAGGCAATCGTTCTCTTCGGTGGTCTCGCGCGCGCCAAGGAGTTCCTCTATGAGCCTATGATGAAAGCCATGAACGACAATATGCTCAAGATCTGGAAGAACAAAGTCAAGATAGTCTTCTCACAGCTCAAGGAGTCCGATGCCGCCATACTCGGTGCATCAGCCCTTGCCTGGTAATACACTTAGGTTAATTATTAATAAACGATGAAAACAAACAAATTTTTCGCAGCTCTTTTGATGGGTCTCGCCGTTGTTGCCTGCACCCCTAAGACTGCTGCCCCTGCAGTTGACGGCGAAGATGCCGCAACAAAGGTCGAAACCGCCAAGGATCTCCAGCCTACAAAGGCCCAGATAGACTCGGTAAGTTATCTTCTCGGTATCCAGCTCGGTAGTTTCATGAAGAACTATTCTTTCGGTGAGAACATCAACTATGCTGAGATTACCAAGGGAATCAAGGATTTCGTCAATGCGGAGGGAGATTTCCGCGCTCCTGAATTCCTTGAGCAGTTCAAGATCAGCCCTGAGGAGATGAACGGAGTGTTCAACCGTTTCCTTGAGCAGCGTCACAAGCTCACCGCCCTCGAGAACAAGGCAAAGGGTGACAAGTTCCTTGCTGATAATGCAAAGAAGGATGGTGTCCAGAGCACACCTTCAGGTCTTCAGTACAAGATCATCAACGCAGGTAACGGCGTGAAGCCGGCTGCTGCCGACACCGTGTGGGTGAACTATAAGGGCTCCCTTCTCGACGGTACCGTATTCGATGAGACTCCTGAAGGAGCGGATCCTGTACAGCTCACACTCAACCGTGTCATCCCAGGTTGGACCGAAGGTCTCCAGCTTATCGGTGAGGGTGGTAAGATTGAACTCTACATTCCTTCAGAGCTCGGTTATGGTGAGAACGGCACACGCGGTATCGATCCTAACTCAGTGCTCATCTTCGACATCGACCTCAACAAGGTCGGTAAGGTGGCTGCTGAAGAATAATAGCTGAAATAGCAACTTAAGACACGGGAGGATGACTCTTGAAGTCCGGATGGACTGGAGGTCATCCTCTCTTGTTATTATTCCGCACTGTCTCCGAGCGTTGTTCCGGAGGAGACAACCGGACTTGCCAGAGAAATACTCTTGTACGGAGACGCTGCCGCAGAACCTATAGAAGAAAACCGGGTCGATGCGCACTGTTAGATGTGCTTGAGCGAAAAAGTATGCCGTCAGCGTCATGCTGAACTTGATTCAGCATCTCATATTATCGCATGGGATTGCGGATCAAGTCCGCAATGACGGAGGATATCCGCAATGACGGAGGATAGTCCGCAATGACGGAGGGTAGTCCGCAATGACGAAAAGAAGGAACTATTCGTTCTCGTCGTAAATGATCTCCTCTTCTTCCTTGTCGTCGCCTTCATCGTCATCCTCTTCCTCCTCGTCGTTGTCATCGTCTTCGTCATCAGCGATGAAGTCGGAGTGTTTGGCGGCAGGACGGCGTTTCTTGTCTTCCGGGAGATCCTCGAAGGCTACGTAGCCGTTCTCGAATTCGAGCGGGACGGGTCCTTTTGACTCGATGAGCCTCGGATTGCTTATCTGGACACCTTTCTCCTCCCCCTCGAGAGTGATGATGACATTTTTCTTTGCGGCAATGTCATAGAAATAGATCATTTTCGCCATCCCGGCCTTGACGAGGTCGCCTATGCGTGCCTTGTCCACGGTGCCGAATCCCAGATCCACCAGGGCGAAACGTCCCAGGAGGTTGTCTTCGGCATCCATCGCCTTGAAAAGGATCTGCTGGTCTGCCGGGAATTCCAGGTCGGACTGCATCTGCTTATGGAACTTATAAAGCGTGTTCGCGTCATTGACGAGATATATCCTGAAGAAGCCTTTGATGCCGGCCAGGGTGACTTTGAATCTGTAAACCATATTGCGAATATACATAATTTTCCCTAATTTTGATTTGACATGGCCGTTATTGATACATATAATAGCATCAGGACTGCCTCTGAGGGCCTTTTCAAGGATAGGGGAAGCCGTTTTATCGCCCTTGCATATCCGGTGGAGACAGAGGAGGAAGTGAAGGAGATCATATCGTCCGTGCGACGCAAGTATCATGACGCACGTCATCACTGCTATGCGTTCCGTCTGGGTCTTGACGGTTCCGTGTGGCGGGCCGGAGATGACGGGGAGCCGTCCGGTACGGCAGGCCGCCCCATATTGGGACAGATCGATTCCGCCGGGCTCAGTGACGTGCTCGTGGTCGTGGTAAGGTATTTCGGAGGCATAAAGCTTGGCGTCCCCGGCCTTATCAATGCGTACAGGTCCGCTGCCGCCGATGCTCTCGGTGCGGCGGATGTGGTGGAGAAGATTGCAGGTTCGTGGTATCGTATCGGTTTCGAATATGCCGAGATGCCGTCGGTGATGAAGATTCTCAAGGAAATGGACCTTCCGCAGAGGGCTCAGTCATTCGATACGGAGTGCTCCATGGAAGTCAGGGTGCGCTCAAGTTTTGAGTCGGAATTCTTTGATAGAACAGAGAAAAAACTTATCTTTATAAATAAATTGTAAGAACTATTTAATTAATGTTGGTTATGAAAAAAGTACATGTTTTCAATGCCGGCCCCTGCCTGTTGCCGCAGGAGGTCTATGATAATGCCTGCGAAGCGATAAAGGACTTTGCCGGCACAGGCGTTTCAGTCCTTTCAATATCGCACCGTACAAAGGAGTGGGAGGCGATAATGGATGAGACCCGCGCTCTCTGGAAGGAACTCCTCAATATTCCTGATGACTATGAGGTGGTGTTCCTCGGGGGAGGCGCAAGCCTTGAGTTCCTGTATGTGCCGATGAACTTCCTCGAGAAGAAGGCTGCATATCTGGACACGGGTGTATGGGCGCACAAGGCCTTCAAGGAGGCCAAGGGCCTCGGGAACGCAGAGGAGATCGCAAGTTCCAAGGATAAGAACTATACATATATCCCTAAGGATTATGTGGTCCCTGCAGATGCGGATTATTTCCACATCACCACGAACAACACCATCTACGGTACCGAGATAAAGACCGATATCGACTGCCCTGTCCCGCTTATCGCGGACATGTCCTCCGATATCATGAGCCGTCCGGTGGATGTCAGCAAGTATACCATGATATATGGTGGCGCACAGAAGAATGTCGGCCCTGCCGGTGTGATATTCGCCATCATAAAGAAAGATGCCCTCGGGAAGGTGAGCCGCTACATCCCTACGATGCTCGACTACCGCACCCATATCGACAAGGGATCCATGTTCAACACACCTCCTGTGTTCTCCATCTACATAATGCATGAGACCCTCAAGTGGATAAAGAATCTCGGCGGTGTCGAGGCCATACATGCAATCAACTGCAAGAAGGCTGAGACCCTCTATGCGGAGATCGACAGAAACTCCATTTTCACGGGAACCGCTGTCAAGGAGGACCGCTCCATCATGAATGTCTGCTTCGTCATGGCTCCCGGCAAGGAGGATCTGCAGGATGAGTTCCTCTCTTTCGCAAAGGCTCACGGCATGGTCGGTATCAAGGGACACCGCTCTGTAGGCGGATTCCGTGCTTCACTTTATAACGCATGTACCCAGGAGGATGTCGAAGCCCTCGTGGCCTGCATGCAGGAATTTGAAAAGATACACGCATAATGAAAGTACTTGTAGCAACACAGAAGCCTTTTGCGGCAGTGGCCGTCGAGGGCATCAGGAAAATAGTTGAGGAAGCCGGATACGAGTTCGCGCTTCTTGAGAAATATGCCGACCAGGCGGATCTGGTAGCCGCCGTCGCGGATGCCGATGCCCTGATCGTCCGTTCCGACAAGGTGACCGCCGAGGTGGTCGGAGCCGCCTCCAAGCTTAAGATAGTGGTCCGTGCCGGGGCCGGTTTCGACAATCTTGACCTTCCGGCATGCACCGCCCATGGCGTGGTGGCCATGAACACTCCGGGACAGAATTCCAACGCAGTGGCGGAGCTTGCAGTAGCCATGATGATATTCATGGCCCGCACCCAGTTCACCCCGGCCACGGGTTCCGAGATACAGGGCAAGACCCTCGGTATCCAGGCGTTCGGCAATGTCGGCCGTCTCGTCGGCTCCAAGGCCTGCGCCCTTGGCATGGATGTCAAGGCCATCGATCCTTTCCTCAGCGATGAGCAGATCGTTGCCGGCGGCGCAAAGCCGGCTTCAAGCCTGGAGGACCTGTATGGGACTTGCGACTATGTGTCCATACATATCCCTGCTACACCTCAGACCATAGGTAGCATAGGTTATGACCTTATCACCAGGATGCCGAAGGGTGCAACCCTCATCAATACGGCGAGGAAGGAGGTCATAGACGAGGCCGGTCTTGAAAAAGCTCTGGAAGCCAGGCCGGACCTCAAGTATGCGGCCGATGTCGCTCCGGACAACATTGATACCCTGAAGGAGAAATTCGGGACCCGTGTGTTCGCCACCCCTAAGAAGATGGGTGCGCAGACGGCGGAGGCCAACATCAACGCAGGCCTCGCAGCAGCCCGCCAGATCGTGGACTTCTTCAAGACAGGCAACAGGAAATTCCAACTGAACAAATAGCATGGTACGAGTCAAACCGTTTGCGGCCATACGTCCGCCCAAGGATCTGACCACAGAGGTGGCGGCTCCTCCTTATGATGTCCTCAATTCCGAGGAAGCCAGGAATATGGCGGGGGAGAAGTCCCTCCTGCATATCACGAAGCCTGAGATTGACTTCGAGCCTATCGCCGGTGAGCACGAGCAGCGCACTTATGACAAGGCGGTCGAGAACTTCAAGTCATGGCAGGACAGGGGATGGCTTGCCCGTGACCCGAAGCCGTGCTACTATGTGTATTCCCAGACAATGGGGGAACGCACCCAGTACGGCATCGTGCTCTGTGCGCATACGGACGACTATGCAGAAGGCATCATCAAGAAGCACGAACTGACCCGCAAGGACAAGGAGGATGACAGGATGATACATGTGCGTATACAGAATGCCAACATCGAGCCTGTGTTCTTCTCTTTCAAGGACAATGCGGAACTGAACTCCATTGTGGCAAAGACTGTTGCCGGCAAGTCCGAATACCGTTTCACTGATGAGAACGGTTTCGGCCATGAGTTCTGGATCATTGACGACGATGCCGTCATAGACAGGATAACGGAACTTTTCACCGGAGAGGTGGACGCATTCTATGTCGCTGACGGACATCACCGAACCGCTGCCGCTGCCAGGGTGGGGGCCGAGAAGAAGGCAGCCAATCCCGATCATACGGGAGAGGAGGAGTACAACTACTTCATGGCGGTATGCTTCCCTGAAAGCCAGCTCAAGATCATAGATTACAACCGTGTCGTGAAGGATCTGAACGGCCTGGATGCCTGTGGATTGCTCGCGGCCCTGGAAAAGGATTTCGATGTCGTGAAAGCCGGTGAGGGGGATGACATCTTCCATCCGTCCGGACTTCACAATTTCTCAATGTATCTGGAAGGGACGTGGTATTCACTTACGGCAAAGGCGGGACGTTACGATGACTCCGACCCTATCGGGGTGCTCGACGTGACGATACTCAGCAGCCTGGTGCTTGACAGCATTCTTCGCATCAAGGACCTCCGTACCGACAAACGCATTGATTTTGTCGGAGGAATACGCGGACTGGGAGAACTGAAGCGCCGTGTTGACAGCGGAGAAATGAAGGTCGCCTTCGCTCTCTATCCTGTTTCCATGAAACAGTTGATCAATATTGCGGACAATGGCAAGATTATGCCTCCAAAGACGACATGGTTCGAGCCGAAGCTGCGTTCAGGACTGGCTATTCACACACTAGACTGACATCATATGACAGCGGATCCGGCACTCATACACAGGACTTTAAAGGAATTCTTCGGTTATGACGCTTTCAAAGGAGATCAGGAGGAGATAATCACACACCTGATCGGGGGCGGTGACGCCTTTGTCCTTATGCCGACCGGAGGAGGAAAGTCCCTGTGCTATCAGCTGCCGGCCCTGGTGATGGACGGAATAGCCATCGTCATATCTCCTCTGATAGCCCTGATGAAGAATCAGGTTGACCTTCTGCGCGGCTTCGAGGCCGGTACCGGAAGTGTCGCCCATTTCCTCAACTCGTCACTCAGCCGCCAGCAGATTGACGAGGTGAGGGAAGACTTGCTGGGCGGTAAGACAAAGATACTCTATGTCGCGCCGGAGTCACTCACGAAAGAAGAGAACGTCGCTTTACTGAAGGAGCTGGAAATATCATTCTATGCCATTGACGAGGCTCATTGCATATCGGAGTGGGGACATGATTTCAGACCTGAATACAGGAAGATACGCTCGTTGGTGGAGGCCATAGGCAGGTCTCCTATCATTGCGCTTACTGCTACGGCGACTCCGAAGGTGCAGAGTGATATCCTGAAGAATCTTGGCATCCCTGATGCCCGTGTGTTCAAGTCATCCTTCAATCGCCCGAACCTCTATTATGAGGTGCGTGACAAGGTGGATCCGGAGAAGGACATAATCAAGTTCATACGCCAGAACCCCGGCAAATCGGGCATAATCTATTGTCTGAGCCGCAAGAAGGTCGAGGAGATGGCGGAACTTCTCTGCATCAACGGTATCAAGGCGCTGCCTTATCATGCCGGCCTTGATGCGAAGACGAGAGCGGAGAACCAGGACAAATTCCTGATGGAGGAGGTCAATGTCATAGTGGCCACCATCGCGTTCGGCATGGGGATTGACAAGCCCGACGTGCGCTTCGTGATACATTATGACATTCCGAAGAGCATCGAAAGCTATTATCAGGAGACCGGACGTGCCGGAAGGGACGGGCAGGAGGGGCAGTGCATATCCTATTACAGTTACAAGGATATCCAGAAACTGGAGAAATTCATGCAGGGCAAGCCTATCGCCGAGCAGGAGATAAGCCGGCAGCTGCTTTCCGAGGTGGTCGCTTATGCCGAGTCCAGCCAGTGCCGCAGGAAACTCCTGCTCAACTATTTCGGCGAGGATTTCGGCGAGGAGAGCTGCCATTGCTGTGACAATTGTCTGCATCCTAAGCCGACTTTCGACGGGAGGGAGGAGATGAAACTTGTCATAAAGCTCATCCTGTCCCTGCCGGAGCGTTTCAAGATAGATCATCTGGCCAACATACTTTCAGGATTCTCCAATTCGCTGATCAAGTCATACAAGCATGACCAGCTGGAACTTTTCGGAGCCGGCAAGGCCCATACGGAGAAGTTCTGGTGTACGGTGATCCATCAGGGACTCATCTCCCATCTCCTGGGCAAGGAGATCGAGAGTTACGGCCTGATATATGTGACGGAGGAGGGTCGGAAGTTCTTTGAGAATCCTTGGGAACTGCGTCTCGTTGAGGACCGGGTCTTCGTGTCCGGTAATGATGATGACGATGACGACGATGAGACCGCTGCTGCAGCGGCAGCCATGAAGGCCGGAGGCGGAGCCGGTGATGCTACGCTGCTCTCCATGCTCAAGGACCTCCGCAAGGACATGTCGAAGAGACTGAAGCTCCAGCCGTGGATCATATTCGGCGACCCGGCCCTCGAAGATATGTCCATCATGTATCCGGAGACCTTCGATGAGCTGAAGAACTGTCAGGGAGTAGGAGAGGGAAAGGCACACAAGTTCGGTGCGGAGTTCATTGCGCTTATCAAGAAATATGTCGAGGAGAACGATATCGAGAGACCTGACGATTTCGTGGTGAAGACCTCCCCGAACAAGTCGGCCAACAAGATATTCATCATCCAGAGCATAGACCGTCACATGTCCCTCGATGATATTGCATCGGCCCGCGGGCTTGATACCGAGGAGCTTATGACTGAGATTGAAGGTATAGTCGCGAGCGGTACAAAGCTCAATCTGGATTATTACATACAGGAGAATCTGGATGATGAGATAGTTGAGGATATCTACAGTTACTTCAAGAATGAGGCTGAGTCCGACGATGTCGCGACGGCCATTGAGGCCCTCGGCCCGGATTATTATGAAATCGAGGTGCGGCTGGTACGCATCAAGTTCCTTTGTGAGATAGCGTCGTGATACCTCAGGAGACCGTAGATATCATTCTGGATACGGCGCAGATCGCCGATGTGGTGAGTGACTTCGTGTCCCTCAGGCGTCGCGGTGCCAATCTTGTGGCATGCTGTCCGTTCCATAATGAGAAGACTCCTTCATTCTACGTCTCACCTTCGAAAGGGATATACAAATGCTTCGGATGCGGTAAGTCAGGCACTGCCGTAGGCTTTGTCATGGAGCATGAGCACTGCACCTACGTGGAGGCCCTGCGCTATCTGGCGCGCAGGTATGGGATCGAAGTGGTGGAGAAGGACGAGTCCGCGGACGACATAATCCTCAGGCAGCGTCGCGAGAGCCTGCTACTGGTCTCCGAGTTCGCTCAGAAATATTACAATGACCAGCTCCGGGAAGGTGAAGGCCTTGCTGTCGGATATGCATATTTCAGGACAAGGGGCATAGAGGATGAGACCATCTCCAGGTTCGGGCTGGGCTGGGCCCCATCCGGCCGTACCGCCCTTGTGGACGCGGCATTGAAGGAGGGATATAAGACAGAATACCTTGTGGATGCCGGACTTGCAGTGCGTCATGACGACGGGACTGTCTCCGACAAATTCAGGGAAAGGGTGATGTTCCCTATCCATTCGGTAAGCGGGCGTGTGGTTGCCTTCAGCGGCAGGACGCTGCGCTCCGACAATCCGGCCAAGTATGTGAATTCGCCGGAAACCGAGATATATGTCAAGAGCCGCAACCTGCTCGGTATCTATTTCGCCAAGACCGAGATAGCGCGCCATGACAGATGCATACTCGTGGAGGGTAACGTGGATATGGTGATGATGCATCAGCTGGGCATAGGCAATGTCGTGGCGTCCTGCGGTACTTCTCTCACCATTGAGCAGATACGGCTCATACACAAGTTCACGGAGAATGTGACCATAATGTACGACGGTGATTCCGCCGGCATACATGCCGCGCTCAGGGGGATAAACATGATCCTTGCGGAGGGGCTGAATGTCAGGATAGTGCTGCTCCCCGACGGTGAGGACCCCGATTCGTTCTGCCGCAAGCATTCTCTTGCCGAAGTGCAGTCCTTCATCGAAGGGTCTGAGAAAGATTTCATTGCATTCAAGACAGACCTGCTCCTGGCGGAAGCTGCCGGGGATCCTCTCAAGAAGGCGAACCTCATCAATGATATAGCCGATACCATAGCACAGATTCCGGATCCCGTAAAGCGCAGTACCTATGTCGATGCTACAGCCGCCAAGTTCGGGATAGAATCCTCGATCCTTTTCGAGCGGACCAACAAGACCCGCCGGGCCATGAAGGAAGAGGTCATGAAAGGGGAGGCCCGTGCCGAGCGTATTGCTCAGGCGCAGGACCGGGCACCGGTGGAGAAAGTCGTCTCACAGCCTGCCGGCCCGGGTATCGAGAACAGAACCCTGGCCCTGCCGGAGAGGGAGATTCTCGGTTTCCTCATGAAGAACGGCTGCGATATCCTGGATTTCGAAAGCGATTCCGAATATTATTCCGGGAATGAAGAGGACAAGAAGACCGTGGCCGACTTCATAGCCGAGGCCCTTGACGGCACGGCGATGGCCAACAGCATACATGTAAACCTGTACAATACATACTACGACCTTTATTATGAAGGCCATGACCAGGAGACGATGGTAAGGCGCATACTCAACTCCGAGGACCGCGACCTTGCCGCTCTGGCCGCCGATCTCTCCACGGAGAAATACCAGCTCACCGTGGCTGCGTTCGAAAACGCCCTGACCACCACTTCTTCATGGCTTGTCAACCAGTTGCCGCATGCCCTGCTTGTCTATCAGGAACTTCGCCTCAAGGACAGGATTGACACGCTCACGAGGTCACTCGCCTCGGCATCGGAGGAGGAGCAGACATCCATTTTACAGGAACTTATGAAACTCCAGGCCTGTCAAAGGCGTATAAGAATAATGTCCGGAAGGGAAAAAACGAAATGATATATGGATAAGAAATTCAAGAGAACTCTGGTGACCTGTGCGCTCCCATACGCCAACGGTCCTGTACATATCGGCCATCTTGCAGGAGTATATGTACCTGCCGACATCTATGTCAGATACTTGAGGATGAGGGGAGAGGATGTGCTCTATATCTGCGGCTCCGACGAGCATGGCGTGCCTATAACCATCAAGGCCCGCCAGCAGGGCTGCAAGCCTCAGGATATAGTTGACAAGTATCATGCTGTCATCAGGGATTCGTTCGAGGGTCTCGGAATACATTTCGACAACTACGGACGCACGACTTCCGGCATCCATGCCGAGACATCGTCGGATTTCTTCAGGAAACTCTACGAGGAAGGGAAGTTCATCACGAGGGAAAGCGAACAGTATTACGATCCTGAGGCCAAGACCTTCCTGGCCGACAGGTATATTGTGGGCACTTGCCCGAAATGCGGTGCAGAAGGAGCCTATGGTGACCAGTGCGAGAAGTGCGGCAGCACCTTGAGCCCGGATGAACTGATCGATCCGAAGTCAAAATTGAGCGGTGCAGAGCCGATAAAGAAAAAGACAACCCACTGGTATCTGCCTCTGGAACAGTACGAGCAGTGGCTCAGGGAGTGGATACTGGAAGGTCATAAGGAATGGCGTCCGAACGTGTATGGACAGGTGAAGAGCTGGCTTGACGGCGGACTCCAGCCCCGCGCCGTGACCCGTGATCTCGACTGGGGCGTGCCGGTCCCTGTGGAGGGTGCCGAGGGCAAGGTCCTGTATGTCTGGTTCGATGCCCCTATCGGATATATATCCAACACAAGGGAGATACTTCCTGACACCTGGGAGAAATGGTGGAAGGACCCTGAGACCAAACTCGTACATTTTATCGGCAAGGACAATATCGTATTCCACTGCATAGTGTT
>JAZRXV010000134.1:0-27393 GCA_045600405.1 Candidatus Cryptobacteroides sp. | reverse complement strand
TTGACCCTTACGGAGCATTCCATCAGAGCCCCTTCAAGTTCCAGCGGCAGCCGGAGCAAATCGGGACATTTATAATCTTTCTTAGGTTTTTTGCCACTTTTCATAGCTTTATCTAATATCTTATATACAAATCAATTACATAAAAAACGCACTGTAAACGGAAAAAGCCGGATACAGCGCGACAATATTAGATAAATAATTCCCAAATAATGGTTAAGAAAAATTAATTTTTGTTAAGAAAGGTTAAGACACTATGTTTTTTAACAAAATTTAACATTAGATATCATCCGGCGAAACGAAAGCGCCTCATCAGCAAATGTAAAAGGCCGACCCAGTCTGAACCGGGCCGGCCTTCATTCGTTTATGCTGCCTTACTGTTAGTTGAAGAAGTACTTGATTCCAAGGAGAACCTGCCAGCACTCTGAAGTATTCTTGAAATACTTGTTGTAGTTCTGGGTAGGGTAGGCCTTGTCAACCTGGTTCATTGAGAAGTAAGGAGCACCGGACTCGTTGATACCCTCATACTTGAGAGGAGCGATGGTTCCGGTAAGGCTGGTCTGGTAGCATGAAAGCTTGGTAACGCCCCAGTTGGAGTTGATCATATTGCCGATGTTGTCGAATGATGCGCTCACCTGGAAGTTATGCCTGGTGCTGCCGATCCTGAATGAGAAGTCCTCAGCGATACGGAGATCGAGTCTGTGGAGCCAAGGCGCGCGGGCGCAGTAAGCCTCTGCATACTCTCCCTTGTGCTTGCTGAGATACCTGTCGTTCTCGACGAACTTCATGAAAGCCTGACCATCCTCAGGAGTCTTCCAGGCGATATCGCCCGCACTCTTAGGGATATAGATAAGGTCGGTAGCGTTGCCGTCACCATTCATATCATTTGAGTAGATATAGCTGTTGCCGGCTGATGACAGACCTGAGTAGTATGCATCGACATGGAGACCGTTGCCGCCGAATATCTTCCAAGGAATGAAGTAGCTGATGTTTGCCATGACCTTGTCAGGAAGCACGTACTGTGAGCGCTGGAGACCGCTGAGGTTGGTGCCGCTGATGGTAGGCATGCCGGTGAACACTGAATTGGCGGCGGAACCCGGCATACCGGAGATTTCCTTTGACTCGGTATGGGTGTAAGCAGCCATGATCTTGAGGTTCCTGACAGGCTCCATGGTGACGGTAAGGTTGGCGGTATAGCCCCAGCCCTTCTGGGTGTTGACCATCACGTATGCAGGAGTGCTGTCATAGGTGTAATCATTGCAGGCAGCGTAGTTCACACGGTCGTCGACACCTGAGAACCTGGCGGTAAGCTTGCTGTCGTCAAGAGACCAGTCGCTCATGCAGACACCCCAGATGGTCTTGTTGTACATACCTTCTGCAGTGATGACGAACGGGAAGTTCACAGGGACCTTGTAGTCAATTGCGAGGGAGGTCTTCCAGATCTGAGGCATGCGGAAGTTGCGGTCAACTCCGGAGATATAGGCCTGGGTACCCTTTCCTGCACTTGAAGAAGAAGGAGATGTAGGGAGACCGAGGGTCTTGACAATACCCTGGACATCCGTCATCATCTTGCCGCCTGCGGTAAGCTTCTCGAGAGCGGCCCTGACATCGTCAGAATATACGAGTTCACCATCCTTGATCTGAGCGCTGAACTGCGCGCCACCCTGGAGCATACCTGAATACTGAGGCATGTTGGTGAAGAATACGAGAGGGAGACGGCCCTGGAAGAGACCGGTACCACCGCGGAGGACAAGGCTCTTGTCACCGTTGACATCCCAGTTGAAACCTAAACGAGGGGAAACCTGAGGACGTGTCTTAGGCCAGGCACCTGTATCAAGCTTCTTGACGCCATAATTGTTCCAGTTGCTGTAGTCGTAATTGCTGACATTGAAGGATGTGACAGGCTGTCCGCCACCATAATCGATTGCAACGATATTAGGGTTCGTGGAGATAGCGTCGTTGTTGAAAGCGATCAGGTCGGCACGGATACCGTAAGTAAGCTTGAACCTGTTGGTAATCTTCCACTCATCCTGTGCATATGCTGCATACTGGTTGTACTTGACCTCACCGGCAGGATTCTCGTTTCCTTCATATCCGTATGAGAGACAAAAGCTCAGAGGGAGTGCGCCATTGAGGAAATCGTCCGCACTTGCATAGCGGTAGTAACCGGTACCGTTACGCATGTAGTTGTTGAGAGCATGCATGGACTCGAAGCTGACACCGGCAGTGACTGTATGTGCGCCGGAATAGATGGTGATGTTGTCCTGAACGTTGAGAGAGTTGTTCTTGACACCATTGTGCCAGCTGAAGAGCTCGTATCCGAAAGATGTGTAAGGAATGAAGTTACCGCTTGAGAAGTCACCGTCGGTCATGATATCCACATGAGGGAACGGGCTGGACTTTGATCCGCGCTCGTCATCGATCATGGTATATGCAGCAAGGAAACGGTTGGAGACCTTGTTGGAGAAGCGGCTGTTGAGCTCGCCCGTGAACGACATCACGTTGTTCATGGAAGAGTACATGTTGCCTGAGAACGGCTGTGAGACCTCGCTTGCGCGGTTGAAACCCTTGTTACGGAACTTGTCGTCGCAGGAGTTTCCGTTAGGAGCATTCCAGTACTCGTTGTTGGTCTTGTTGAAACGGAGGCTGAGCTTGTGAGCGTCGGAGATATTCCAGTCCACGCGGGCAAGGATCTTCATATTGTCGGTTCCGCCAGGGAAGTCGGTGTATGAGCCAGGATTGTAGTTGTAGTCCTTCTGGAGTTTGTCGGAGATCTGCTGGAGAACTTTCTGCTTAGCAGCGTCAGCCTGATACTCTACGACCTGGCCAGGCTCCTTCTGCATCTCGAAGTTGACGAAGAAGAAGAGCTTGTTCTTGATGATAGGTCCGCCGAGTGTGGCTCCGTAGATGAGGTTTGAAGAAGCAGGACGGTCACCGAGGCTCTCGCCGGCTATGGTGTTGCCGCGGAAATCCTGGTTCTTGTAATATGAATAAGCAGTTCCCTTGAAGGTGTTGGTACCTGACTTGGTGACAGCGTTGATGCCGCCGCCGACGAAGTTGCTCTGACGCACATCGTAAGGGGCAACTACGAGCTGCACCTCGTCAAGGGCGTCGAGGGAGATAGGGGTACCGCCTCCCGGGAGGCTTGAAGAAAGACCGAAGTTGTTGTTAAGGTTGGCACCGTCAACGGTGAAATTGGTCGAACGGCCGTCGCTACCTGCGAAACTCATTCCGTTTGAATAAGGAGAGAGCTTGGTGAGAGCGGCGATTGAACGTCCGGAGTTAGGCAGGTTCATCATCTCCCTGTTGGAAATGTTGGTTGAAGCGCCTGTCTTCTCATTTGAGAACTTCGAATCTGCTGAGGCCACCACCACGACTTCGTCAAGAAGCTGGGTCTCATCCTTGAGGACCGCGTCCTGGACATAGGTCTCGGACAGCACAAGGGTGATGTCGTCAAGTTGTACGCTCTGGCAGCCGATGAGGGAGATTGAAACCTCATAAGGTCCGCCTGGACGCATACCCTGGATGGTGTAATAACCTTCGGCATTGGCCACAGCATAATACTGGGAGCCGGAAGGGGTGTGGACAGCCACGACAGTTGCTCCAGGAAGGACATCACCATTCTCTCCGGTGATGCGTCCGGTCATGATGGAAGTCGTGAACTGAGCGCCGGCGCTGATGGAAATCAGAGCGACGGCCAAAGTCATGATTAGACTCTTGATTGTTTTATTCATAATTGTATAGAAATGAAATAACGTTCTTTTGAACCCGCAAAATTACTAATAAGAAATGAGACTACCTTGACACTTATCAACAAACTATCAACATGCATTGTTAATAACCATATAATGCCTATCTTTGCAGCCGATAACACACGAGGACAGATTTGACTGCTTGCAACCTCGTCTAAAAAATGCTAAAAATATGAACTATCTCTTTACATCGGAGTCAGTCTCCGAAGGTCATCCCGACAAAGTCGCCGACCAGATTTCAGACGCAATCCTTGACGAATTCCTCAGGCAGGACCCTGAAGCGAAAGTTGCGTGCGAGACTTTCTGCACCTCGGGTCTCGTGGTCGTAGGTGGAGAAGTGTTGTCCGAAGACGCATACGTCGACATCCCGGCCGTAGCCCGCCGTGTCATCGGGCGCATAGGCTACACCAAGGCCGAATACGGTTTCGACGCTTCTTCCTGCGGCATCATATCGACCATACACGAGCAGAGCGCCGACATCAACCGTGGCGTGGTGCGCGAGAGTCCCGAAGACCAGGGCGCCGGCGACCAGGGCATCATGTTCGGCTACGCGTGCAGGGACACCGAGGACTTCATGCCTCTCCCGCTCGCCCTGTCACACAGGCTGCTCCAGATACTTGCAGACATAAGGCACAACGAGCCTTCGCTGCTGCCATATCTGAGACCTGACGCAAAATCACAATTCACCATAGAGTATTCCTCCGAAACGCACAAACCGGTCAGGGTGCACACTATCGTGCTCTCCACCCAGCATGACGAATTCGCCTCCGACGAGGCCATGCAGCGCAAGATACTCTTCGATGTCAGGGACAAGGTCCTCCCTCGCCTCATCGCCACGCTCCCGGCGGAGACAGCGGCACTTTTCGACGATGATGTCATACTTCACGTAAACCCTACGGGCAAATTCGTGATCGGAGGTCCTGCGGGCGACACCGGACTTACCGGACGCAAGATAATCGTCGACACCTACGGCGGCAAGGGAGCCCACGGCGGCGGAGCATTCTCCGGCAAGGATCCGAGCAAGGTGGACAGGTCGGCGGCATATGCCGCACGCCACATAGCGAAGAATCTCGTCGCAGCCGGTATCGCAGACGAATGCCTCGTCCAGCTGGCATACGCAATCGGTGTGGCAAAGCCTGTCAGCATCTTCGTGAACACATACGGGACATCACGTTTCAGCGATGCGCTCATAGCGGAAAGGATAGGACAGATCTTCGACCTCCGTCCGGCAGCAATAATCAGACGCTTCGGCTTGAAGAATCCAATCTACGAACCGACGGCGGCCTACGGGCATATGGGGCGCAAGCCTTTCGTCAAGGACGGCATACAGTTCTTCGGCTGGGAACTCCTCGACGAGGTTGACAATCTGCGGA
Organism: Candidatus Cryptobacteroides sp.; assembly: GCA_045600405.1. GTDB lineage: Bacteria > Bacteroidota > Bacteroidia > Bacteroidales > UBA932 > Cryptobacteroides. Next base: position 22,271 of record JAZRXV010000134.1, on the reverse strand, counting down.
AAACATTCGCCGGATAGGATATGGCAGCAGACAAGTCCAAGAACAAGAACAGGATACAGATCCGCAACAAGCGCGCGACGTTCGACTACGAATTCCTCGAGACCTACGATGCGGGCATTGTGCTGGTTGGCACCGAAATCAAGTCCATACGCGCCGGGAAGGCTTCCCTGCAGGATGCATACTGCTATTTCTCAGGCAAGGAACTCTACGTCCGCGGCATGAACATAGCCACCTATTTCTGGGCCTCGGCCTGGAGCAGCCACGAGCCGCTGCGCGACCGAAAGCTCCTTCTCACCAAGCGCGAACTGCGCCATCTTGCACAGGCTGTCAAGACGAAGGGACTGACCATCGTGGCCGTAAGCGCCTACATCTCCGAAAACGGATATGCCAAGCTCCGCATCGCCCTGGCCAAGGGAAAGAAGGAGTACGACAAGCGCGCCACCATAAAGGAGAAAGACATCCGTCGCGAAATGGAACGCATGTAGCATGCCGAAAGTCAAGAGCATAATGGCAGAACTGCCCCATCCCGAGACCGTTACGGCCACGAATGTCCTTGCCGCTTACCGCCGGGGGGAATTTGACCTCGTCTGCGTGCTCGGCCCCACCGCCTCCGGCAAGACCAGATATGCAGTCAATCTGGCAAAGGAGATCGGAGGCGAGATAATCTCCGCAGACTCGCGGCAGATATACCGCGGCATGGACATAGGCACCGGAAAGGACCTTGGCGAATATGGGGATATCCCATACCATCTCATCGACATACGCCCCGCCGGAGACCAGTACAATGTATTTGAATTCCGCAAGGATTTCACCGCCGCCTTCGAAGATATCCGCTCACGCGGTGCCGTCCCTGTCCTTTGCGGAGGCACCGGGCTCTATATCAATGCAGTCACGGGAGGATACGATTTCAAGGAGAAGAAGCCTCTGAGCGAAGCACGCGGCACGGGCGGCATCAGAACATTCTTCATAGGCACCCTGGTCGACAGGGAGACACGCAACGCCCGCATCGATGCCAGGCTTGACGCCCGCCTGCAGGAAGGAATGATAGATGAGATCAAGGGCCTGCTCGACTCCGGAGTCAGTGCCAGAACCCTCATTTCATACGGACTGGAGTATAAATACGTCACATTATACCTGCAAGGCGAACTCCCCTACGCCGAGATGCGTGAGAAGCTCGCCATTGCGATACATCAGTTCGCCAAACGCCAGATGACCTGGTTCCGGGGAATGGAACGCTCCGGAGTCAGGATCCACTGGGTGGAAGTCTGAGAGCTATTTTGCCGAATCCAACTGTGCAAGAGCGTATGCGTATGATCCGACGCATACTGCAGTGCTCGTACCAATCGAAGTCACGGCGACACCGGTCTTGCGTGTCTGCTCGTACCTGACGGACCCTTCGTGCCCCGGGATAGGCACAAGCGAGGAGTCATCCTCGATGAACGCCTTCATTCCTTCTTCATCCATAAGGTTATAGACTTTCATCTGGAGCACCGGGAATGAATCACCCTTGAATGTGCTGAGGGTGGAATTCATCCTGCTTACCATAGCAGGAAGTATGTATTTGTAGTTGTGTGCGAGGCCTCCTCCGACCACCACCAGGCCGTCGGCGATGTTCAGGGCGTTGACCACGGCATCGGCGGCAGTCTCCCCGAGTTCGACGAAACTCCTGACAGCAGCGCTAGGATTGCCCTCAAGCTTGCCGTCGGCTATCTTGCATATATCGATAGGGCTGAGGTCCCTGAGGTCATCGGTGGCATTCTCATGATACACCCTCTTGACAGCACGGATGCTGACGCCTTCCTCTGCTATGAGACCAGGATATTTTATGTTGCGCATGCACCATACGTCACCTCCGCAGCCGTTGTCGCCCGACAGCAGCTTGCCGTCGATGACGACGCCTCCGCCGAATCCCGTGCCCCAGGTGAGACCGATGAGGTTCTTATATCTCTTGCTGCTGCCTGCAGCCTCAAGCTTGCGGTTGATCTCCTCGAGTTTGCCGGCGAGAGCCTCACCATAGGCAAAGAGATTACCGTCATTGTTGACGAAAACCGGGATTCCGAACTCCGCCTCGAGGAATGGTCCGAGGGCGACGCCACCACGAAAACAAGGGAAGTTAGGAAGGTCGCCTATCACTCCGTGGGCATAATCCGCCGGTCCCGGAAAAGCGAAGCTGATGGCGACAGGCTTCACGTTGAGCATCGCCTCCACCTTGCGGAAACCCTCGACTATACGGGCGAGGCAGCCCTCCACGTTGTCATTGACTGCGTCAAGGCGTACCGGATTCACTATCTCACGGCAGCCCTGGATGGCTGAGAATACGAAATTGGTACCACCCGCATCAAGGGTGAGAACCACTCTGGAATCAAATTCGTACATAGCGTTATTCTTTATTGGTCTTTCTGTTTCAGTTTCTGGCGCCTTGTCTCAGCCGTATCCCTTCCGAACAATTGTCTCGGCCCCTCGACAGCCCTCCAATAGTCCGGGTCGAAATCCGCCGGGCTCACGAAAACGTTTTTCCCGCCGGGACGGAATGCCAGATAAGTTATCCTGTAGCCCTGCTCCAGGAATATCTTCTCGTAAAAAGTCTGCACTTCCCTGGCTACAGCCGGCACACCCGGAGCATCCTCTCCATAAAGGTCAGTACAGCACGAAAGGATCTCCAGGGAATTCGCTCCGCAGACCGATTTCGTGTATTCATGGAGAAAGCGGGAATCAGTCTTCAGGTGGACTGTCCCGTCCTCACTCAGGAAATGGCTGTATCTCTCAAGGAACACGGGTGAGCTCAGACGGGAATTCTCGCTCCTTACCTGAGGGTCGGAGAATGTAAGCCATATCTCGGAGACTTCTCCGGGAGCGAAGAACGCCGTGATGAACTCTATCCTGGTACGCAGGAAAGCCACGTTGCGCAAGTCGTTCTGCGTAGCATATTTGGCACCCTTCCACAATCGTGCGCCCTTGATATCGACCCCGATATAATTCTTCGACGGATCGCGCAGCGCGAGGTCTATCGTATATTCCCCCTTTCCGCAACCGAGTTCGAGCACTATGTCACCTTCATTCCCGAAATATTCCTTCCAATGCCCCTTCCTCTCATGGTCCCTCAGATTGAAATATCCGTCGGACAGCAGCTCTTCGGCGGAAGGCTGCAGCAGGCACGGGAACGTCTCGTTCTCGGCAAATTTCCTAAGTTTATCGTGTCCCATGCTCCGTGCATATCAGGCCCAGGCCCCGGAATCCTTCGGATGTGACAGATGGTCTGACACAGATTCTCCAGTTACCGGAACGCACCGGCACCACATCCTTCATGTACAACTCAAGGTCCTTGGCCGTGTCCATATATACGGTTTCGGTGAATCCTTCCCCGGACGGGTCAAGCCACATGACCTTCAACGGCAGGCTGTCCAGCTGCGGACCATCGACCCTTGCAAAGAAACTGAAATCGTATGCCGCAAGGGTATCAGGCAATTCGAAATCAAAAATATACACTCCGTCCTGCGCCTTGGCGGCCGGGACGAACAGTTCCAGTGATTCGGGACGGACACAGCAAAGACACGCCGACATGACCGTCAGCGCCATGATCGATATGGCCTTGCCCGGATGTCTCATTTGCCGGAATTCCTTTCTTTGCCGGCGCCCTTCTGACCGCCCTTTCCTCCACGGTTCCTGTTCCTGCCACCATGGTTGTTCTTCCTGCGTTTCGGAGCGTCGAAACGGCTGATACTGTCGTCTCCTACCGCAGTGACGAATTCCGGTGCCGCAGGCGCAGGCTCTTCGCAAAGAGATTCCGGCTTGATGCCGTTGCGGTTCATCTTGATTATTTCCCTCACCTCGCATGCATCCAGCGGATAGAGGTTTGCATCGGATGTCTTGTCATAGGAGAAATACATCACCTCACGCAGTATGTCGGTCTTGCGCAGGTAGGCCGGACCATCCTGGAATTCAAGAGGCTCGTTCACCCTTGGAATACGGGTCTGCGCATCAAGATAATTGGCGACCTCGTAATTGAGACAGCATTTGAGCTTGCCGCACTGTCCGGCAAGTTTCTGTGGATTGAGGGACAGGTCCTGGCATCTGGCCGCCGCCGTGGATATGCTCTGGAAGGAAGTGATGTAGTTGGCGCAGCACAGTTCGCGTCCGCATACTCCGATACCGCCGATGAGACCGGCTTCCTGACGCGCTCCGATCTGCTTCATCTCTATCCTGATACGGAATTCCTCGGCGAACACCTTGATCAGCTGACGGAAGTCCACGCGCCCGTCGGCGATATAATAGAATATGGCCTTCGTGCCGTCGCCCTGGAACTCCACATCCCCTATCTTCATCTCCAGCCCCATCTCCGCAGCGATTCTGCGGGCTTTGATCATGGTATCCTGCTCACGCGCTATGGCAGCCTGCCATTTCTCTATGTCGGTCTGTCTTGCCTTGCGATAGATCTTCTTGAACTCAGCCGTCTCCGGATCCATGCCCTTGCTTCTCATCTGGCGGCCTATGATCGGTCCGCTGAGAGTGACTATTCCAAGGTCCTGGCCGGTGGTGGCCTCGACTATCACGAGATCCCCCGGATGTATGCTCTGCGGGGAATCGTTGACATATATCCCCTTGCGCGTATTCTTGAAACGCACTTCGAACAATTTGCTGAATGTCCCGTCGTCGGCATCCTTGAGCCAGTTGTGCTCCCCGAGTTTGCAGCAGCCTTCACGGTAAGTGCACTGGGTGTCTCCGGTTTCCTTGTCGTGCGTCACTACGCAGCCGCGGAAGCAGTCGTATTGTATGGTTTCGTTGTCTGTATTCATATTGCCAGATATAAACGGTCCACGATATCCGTGGATATGATTTTAATATTAACGTTCCTGTCTATCATCCCTATCGCACCGCCGAAAATCTCCGATGCTACCCTGGGGAAGGTCTTACGGCATCCGGATGCCCATTCCGCACTGCCGCCGGATTTTCCGGCCAGTGACGGAAGCCCCTGCTGGTAAAGGAAAATGTCCCTCATGACCCCCGCCGCATAGCGGCAGAATGCCTTCGCGCTCTCTCTGGAAGGAAGGGCTGCAATCCTGTCCCCCACTTCCAATGCCGACGTAAGGTCCCGGCTCAGGAGCGCCTTCATGAGATCGTCAAAAAGAGGCGCATCCTCATATCCGACCGTCTCACCATCCCCCGAAGGGCGCACCCTGATGCGCTGGCAGCGGGATGAGATGGTCAGGAGCACTTTCTCAGGCTTGTGTGTGATAAGCACGAACTGGGTCTTCTGAGGAGGCTCCTCTATTATCTTCAGCAGCCTGTTGGCCGCCTCCTGATTCATCTTCTCAGGCAGATATATCACCACCGCACGGTACCCTCCTTCCAAGGCGCTGAGCGACAGCGTGTCAAGAAGATGCTTTGCCTCGCTGACGGCTATCATGGAATTCCGTCCTTCGATGCCCAGGGCATCACCCATGGCCGACTCTGTGAAGTAAGGATTCTCCAGGGCAAGGGCGCGGAACTTTTCCATGTACTGAAGAGATATGGAGCCGGCTGCCGTCGGAAACACATAATGCACGTCAGGATGGATGAATTTCGGAATCCTGTTGTTCTCGCCGAAAAGGAGTTGCAGGAAGGCCACGGTCAGAGGAAAAGCGCCGCCACCGTCATCCTCATGGAAAAGGATCGCATGAGGCACACGGCCTGCTCCGACCATTCCGGTCAGGGCCTGCTTGACGTCTTCATTTCCCTGTATCTGTCCGAAAGTCATACCATTCTGTAGGCGTTATACCTTGCGACAAGGGCCAGGGCATCCCGTGCCCAGCCTTCCGGGAAAGCATCCAGTGCCTTCTCGGCCTTACCGATATATTCATCCAGGACGATGGAAGAGTACTCTATGCCACCGTTCTCAAGCACGAAATTGCGTATCTCCTCACAATACTCCGGATGGGAACCGATTTCCCGCACCATGGAGCGTATCTCCCCGGCCCGGTCAGAGTTCCTGAGGGCCCCGAGCAGAGGCAACGTTATCTTTCCCTCCCGTATATCTATCCCGACAGGCTTGCCCAGATTCCTGTTCCCGGCATAGTCAAGGATGTCGTCCTTGATCTGGAAGGCGATTCCGAGGCATCTTGCATACTGGCGTGCAGCATCCTGCATCTCAGGCGGAGCATCGGCAGATATCGCCGCAGATACGCAGGACGCAACGAAAAGGGATGCAGTCTTGTTATAGATTATCCTGAAATACGCCTCCTCATCGGTATCCGCGCTCTCCGCCTTCTGGAGCTGAAGCATCTCCCCTTCCGACAGGTCGGCCATGGTCTGGGAGAACAGCCTTTCCACCTTCTCCCTGCAGGCCGTGTCAAATACAAGAGCTACCGCACGGCTGAGCCAGAAGTCGCCGACCAGGACGGCTGCCGTCGGACCGAGAAGTGATACAATAGTCGGGCTGCCCCGGCGCTCCATACTTTCGTCCGCCACATCATCATGCATGAGGGTGGCATTGTGAAGCAGTTCCGAAGCGGCGGCAAGACGCACCGTGTCCTCACATACCGCTCCGAGTGAACTTGCAATCAGCAGACAGGTCATGGGCCGGAGCATCTTTCCCTTGTGACCCAGGATGCCGTCATTGACCCGGTCAAGCAGTTCTACATCCGACTGCAGGGCCGCACGCATCTTATCCTGCATCCGGCTCCAATGAGGCTCAAGTCGCGATATTATCTCATTCCTATCCATCAGAGAAGGGCTATGGCCGCATCCGTACCCTCGCGCATCCTGTCCTTACGTTCGGACATGCGGTCAGTCCAGATACATTCGGTAACATCCGGGTACTCCCAACCTTTCATGAACTTAGGGAGGACGCCAATAACTCCGACATCGTACTTACCCGCCTCGTCGCACACAACCTTCATCGTACCTTTGATGGTACCGCCGGATACGATGTCATATCCAGACAAACAAGCCGCACAGACAGCGTCACGTGCAGCTTGGTTGTATTTAGGGTCTATCAAGTTACTGGCGGAACAGTAGAATACCGCCCTTTTTTCTGACATAGGTTCCTCCCGGAAAAAACTGTTAGAAGAAGATAGCGGCAGAGACCTGGATTCCTCCAGGGGTGCCGTCCTTGATGGTCTCGGAGATGTTCTTGATGGCAAATGACTGCCAACTTCCATCCTCTTTGTAAAGCTTGCCCATGTTCCAGAAATACTTTGCTGAGACCTGGACGTGCTTGATAACCTCGACACCTACACCTAAAGCAATGCCGGTTTCCACGCGGTTGAGGCCTTTCCATGCATCGCCGGAGACCTTCTGGTCACCGATGGAGCTGTTGAGAGCATATCCGAGGAATGGCTCTGCGAGGATATATGGCCTTGCGACAGCGAGGTTAATTCCCCACTGGAGCTGAGCTCCGAGCTCGAGGAATCCGGTCTTGGTGTCAAGATTGTCAAGAATCTTTCCGTCACCGAGTTCAGACCCCTTGACATTGTAGAGGAGTTCCGGCTGGAACACGAATCCCATTGCAAGAGGAAGCTTGTATGCGACACCGATATGGTACTGCGTGGAACTCTTCAGGTCCACGTTCTTGACTTTCAGTTCAGATGATGTGACACCTCCGACGATTCCAACCTGTGCATTTGCACTGAATGCGACCATAACTGCCGCGAGGGCAACGATGATTTTCTTCATGATAAAATGTTTTAGATGAGTTTTTCGAGATTTGTGATTATTTCATTCTTGGTGACAAGGCCTACTGACCTTTCAGCAAGTTCTCCGTTCTTGAAATAGAGCAGAGTAGGGATATTGCGTACGCCGAATCTGACCGCAACCTCGTCGCAGTCATCGACATTGCACTTGGCGACGACGACCTTGCCTTCCATTTCAGCGGCAACCTCGTCGACGATAGGGGAAAGCATGCGGCAAGGGCCGCACCACGGTGCCCAGAAGTCAATCAGGACCGGCTGGGCTGAGGAAAGGATTTCCTCGATATTATTGTCATATACAACCTTTTCCATATTTACAAAGTTAATAAAACATTTCAATATTCCATACGAATGCCCGGAGTCCCAGCTCCGGTGCTTCCTCGTCCTTGGCCTTGATATCAGCAAGGATTCCTGAAACCTTGTCATCCTCTACCACGGTCAATATGGCGTTGTTCTCCTCCGGCCATCCGTGACTGCCCATATGCGGCTTGCCATCCGCTCCGCCTATGCCCTGTATCTCGTTCCAGCGGGTGAAACCCCTCTGGCCGTTCTTGCCGAGGATATCGGCAATCTCTTCGTTGTAGGCCTGATTATATGATATAAAAATCGCTTTCATAAGACTATGCGCTAAGTTTCTTCTTATTCTGCCTTCTCTCCTGACGGGTCGCGAACACGCAATAAACGGTCGGGATGAGCACGAGGGTCACAAGGGTCGAAATGGTAAGACCCCAGCATACAGTCATACCGAGGGCACGCCACAATTCCGCGCCTTCACCGGTGCCTATTGCCATAGGAACCATACCGAGCACCGTGGTAAGGGTGGTCATAAGGATAGGACGGAGACGGCTCTGAGCCGCAGTGACGGAAGCGTCGATGACATTCATGCCACGCTCACGGCAGAGTATGGTGTAGTCGATGAGCACGATACCGTTCTTCACCACAATACCGAGGAGGATGATCAAACCCACCATGCCCATCATTCCGAGAGGAGTGTTGGTAACATACAGACCGAGGACGACTCCCACAAGGGCGAACGGGATACTGAACATGATGACGAACGGGCTCATGAATGACTCGAACTGTGACGCCATGACCATGTACACCATGATTATGATGAGAATGATAAGGATGAACAGGTCATGGAACATATCCTGCTGGTCTTCGTAGTCACCTGCAATCTCGGTTGTGAGTTCGGAAGGTATGTCGGTCTCGTCAATTATCCTCTGCGTTGCCTCCACAGCCTCGCTGAGAGCCACTTTGTTGGCCACGATACCGGTGATGGTGATGAGTCGGTCACGGTCCTTGCGCTCAATGGTAGGAGGCACCAGGGTTTCCACTATATTGCCGAGTTCCTTCATCCTGACCGGCTGTCCCTGAGGATTATAGACAATGATATTCTCCATATCCTCGATGCTGGTACGGAATTCAGGGGCATAACGGACACGTATCTGGTACTCCTCTCCGTCCTCGCGGTAGAAGGAACTTACCGCTCCGCTCATGGCCGCGCTGAATGCGGATCCGGCAGTGGTGGAGTTCAGGCCGTGCAGCGCCAGCTTGGTGCGGTCGAAATCCATCTGATATTCAGGGGTGTACTCATCGCGGCTGAGAAGCACCTGAGAATATACGCGGTCGGCAAGCATCTTCGCCTGAAGTTCCTTGGCCGTGCGGTCGGTCTGATCGAAACTATAACCATATACCTCAACCTTGACGGTGGAGGCGCCGCCCATTCCCATTCCGCCGTCTGTGACATTGGCCTTGCGTATCTCCGGATAGTGTCTCAGGATCTCGCGGACCACATCGGCAATTTCAGTCGAAGTACGTTCACGCTCTCCCGGACGGCCGATATTCATGGTAACGGAAATGAGATGGGTTCCGTTGTTCTGCATGCTCGCGAAGATATTGTCGCTGTCCGCCTGACCGTAGGTGCAGTTGATCACCTTGGTCTCGGGGACTTCGTCCTTTATCTGCTCGGTGATACGTGCGGAGAGATCCGCAGTGACAGCTTGAGCAGTACCCATAGGAAGCTCGATGGTGGCTGACACGCTGTCCGAGTCGGCATGAGGGAAGAACTCCGTCTTGATACCCGGACCCAGAAGGATCATGACCAGAAGGAATATGCCCAGTCCGCCGAACACTACAGTCTTGCGGTGCGTCACTGCCCAGTGGATGAGGCGCGAATAGCCGTGCGAGATCTTATCGAGGAACTTGTCGATAGGAGTGAAGAAAATATTGTGCAGTTTCCCGTGTTTCCCGTTAGGTTTGAGCCAGCGTGAACACAGCATAGGCACAAGGGTGAGCGCTGCCGTGGTGGACACGATCATGATGATGCTCACGATCCATCCCAGCTGCTTGAACATGATGCCGGCCATACCCTTGATCATGGTCAGAGGCAGGAACACGCAGAGCATGGTCAGCGTCGAGGCTATGACCGAGATACCCACTTCGGAAGTACCGTGGACGGCGGCCTCCTTCGGTTTTTCCCCTCTTGACAGATGCGTGGAGACGTTCTCCAGCACCACTATGGCATCATCCACCACCATTCCGATCGCAATGGAAAGAGCCGACATGGATATGATGTTCAGCGTATTTCCGGTAGCGAACAGATATACCAATGACGCAAGAAGCGCCATTGGGATGGAGAGGATGATGATGAAGGTCGATTTCCAGTTGCCGAGGAACACAAACACCACAAGCATGACGACCAGGAAGGTGATGAGGATGGTCTCCTTCAAGGTATTGATCGTATTGATGATCTCCTCGGAGCCGTCGCGTATGGTGATGATCTCTATGTCGGAAGGAAGGTTCTTCTCCACCCTCTTCAACTCTTTCTTGACCTTGCGGATGACGTTGACGGTATTCGCGCCGGATTGCTTCTGGATGATGATACGGGCGGCACGCTCACCGTTGGTATATGACTCCTGCTCACGCTCCTCCGCTCCATCGTCCACAGTGGCCACATCACGCAGATAAACCGTCTTTCCTCCGACGGCACCCAGGACTATGTCGAGGAGCTGGGAAGGATCAGTGAACTCCTTCTGCACACGAAGCGTATAGGTTTCAGAGCCGATATCGATGTTGCCGGAAGGGAGGTTCCTGTTCTCTGCAGCGATCAGCTGGGCTATCGTACTGACGCTCAAGCCATAGGACTGAAGTTTGTTGGGATCGCAATATATCTTGATTTCACGCGTAGGAGCGCCGGCCACACTGACGGTGCCGACTCCCGATACGCGGGCCAGAGGTGTGGAAATCTTATCGTCGAGGATTTTCTCAAGTCCGGACACGCTCTCTCTCGCCGTAGCCGAAAGGACCATGACAGGCATGTCATCGGCGCTGAACTTGAAGATAACAGGCTTTGAAGCCCCGTCCGGGAGCAGGCTGGACACCATGTCCAACTTGTCGCGCACGTTGTTGGTAGCCTCTTCTATATCTATTCCGTACTCGAACTCGAGAGTCAGCAGGGATACGTTCTCCTTGGACCTGGAAGTCAGTTCCTTGAGGTCTTCAACACCATTCAGGGAGTTCTCGAGAACCTTGGTGAGGTTTGTCTCTATATCGGCTGCATTGGCACCCTGATAAGAGGACATGACCATGATGACATTGGAATCGAACTCCGGGAACTGGGCTATGCTGGTGTTGATCAGGGAGAAGATACCGAAGATCATGAAGGCGATGAATATCAGCGCCGTCGTGACCGGATTGTTAACCGAAGATCTGTAGATGCTCATTATTACTCAACCTCCACTTTGACACCGGCCTTGAGGACGGCCTGGCCGTTCACGACGACCTTTTCTCCTGCCTCCAGACCTGAAACAATCTCATATTTGCCATCGAAATGACGCCCAAGACTCACATTCTTGAGAGTGACGGTGCTGTCATCCTCAAGCACGAAGACGGAGCGTACGCCCGACCCCTGCATCTTTACGACTGCAACATCCGGGACGACCACGTTCTCATTCTCACCGAATGAAACCGTCACCCTCGCATACATGCCGGGACGGAGTTCACGCTTCTCATTGCGCACCTGCACCTCGACATTGAAAGTATGGGTGGTAGGGTCCATGGTCGGATAAAGACGCACTACGGTCCCTGAGAATTCCTTGCCAGGGAGAGCGTCAGCGGTAAGGGTGACCTTGTCGCCTTTCTTCACTTTGGTGTAATCGGACTCGGAGACCCCGACAAGGATCTTGACCGGAGTTATCTGCTGGACTGTGAAAAGCGGCTGGGTCATGGTGTACATGTCCCCGCGGTCATAGTTGCGTGCAGTAACCACGCCTGAGATAGGAGTGCGGAGAATGGTGTTGCGCTCTATGTTGTCATATGATGTCCTGGCGACATTGTAGGAAAGTTCCACGGCCTCGAAATCGGACTGGGACACTCCACCCTCTTCATAAAGCTGCCTGAGGCGCCCGAGTTCGACCTCGGCGTTCTTCAACTGAAGGCCCGCCTGCTCCATCTGGAAACTCTCCATTTCCGCCAGCACCTGGCCTGCAGAAACGAAATCTCCGACTTCCACATTGATCTTCTGTATACGGTTGCCGCTCTGAGGGGCTATGTTGTTGACCGCATATGCCTGTACATTTGCCGAATAAACCGCATCCTGAGGTACGGTCTCCACTACTGCCGGCTCCACATTGACTATCGGTGCCTTCTGCTCCATAACCGGCTGGACAACCTCCTTTCCCTTGTTGTTCTGGCATCCGCATAATACCGCTGCGACAAGGATGCCTGCAAAAATCTTCTTATTCATTGTAATATGTTTTATTCAGTTGTACATTGCCGTCTTCATCGATGAAATCAGCTCCGAGCGTACTCTCCAGGCTTGCCTTTGCGTTCACGAAATTGAATACGGCCTGCGACAGGGCCAGACGCGACTGGGTGAAAGCCAGCTGGGCGTCATTGAGGTCCGTCAGCGTGCTGCGGCCCACATTGTATGACTTCTGGGCAATGTTATATGCCTTCTCAGCTGTCTCCACGGCACTCTGGGCTGCACCGTAACTCTTCATGGCAGTCTCCATGGTATTGAGATACTGCCGTATCGCTATCTTCAGCTGGCGCTCCGTATTGGCGCGCTGTATGTCAAGTTCCTCAGCCTGCACCCTGGCCTGCTTCACTGCATGATAGCGCTTGCCTCCCGCGAATATCGGGATATTGAGGCTAAGGCCAATATATGAATACGGAGACCAGTTGTACTCGCTGAACTTGAAGTCATTGGTCATGGCGTTGATGCTGTATGAGAACGCCAGTGCGAGGCTCGGCAAGCTGGCATATTTCTGCAATTTCACAGTATTGGCGAGTTCCTCGGCCTGGATGGCGAGCTGACGCATGGTACTGTTGTTCTCAAGCTCCAGGCCATCATGGGTATGGATATCATAGAACATATGGCCTGCGTAATCGTCCAGCGAACCGGCCACATCGATATTCTCGTCGAGATCGACCCCCATGACAGCCTTGAGCTGCCACAAGGACAGGATCACGCTGCTTTCCGCGTCATATACATTAGGAACGGCATTGGCAAGGGTCGCCTTGGCACGGGTGAGGTCGAGTTCCGAAGCTTTCTGGGCGTTGTATTTCTTCTGCGTAAGTTCAAGATTCTCAAGTGCGTTTTCATACACGCTCTTATAAACGTTGAAAGCATCCCTCGCGAGAAGGCATGCGAAATACGCCTGTTTCACCTGGGTGACCATGTCAAGCCTTGAAGCACGGGCCTTCTCCACTGCAAGTTCGACATCCTGGTCGGAAATGCGCAGGCTCTGCCACAACTGTGCGTTCACAAGCGGCATGCTTGCCGAGACTCCCGCACTCCAGGTATTCCATCGACCGACCTCGATACCTCCACCGGCCGCAGCGCCGGACTTACCGCCGCCACCAGCCTTGGTCTCCTCCGGGGCTCCGCCCTCTCCACCCGGGACATCACCGCCGAGCCCGCCGAGACTGCTCATATCAAAATCCATATACATCACCTGCTTCTTGATGGTGCGCTGGAACATTCCGGAACCATCAATGGTTGGGAAGAGTGATGAATAACTGCCTTTCCTGGCATATCCCGTACGTTCTATCTCCTTGTCAGCCACCTTTACCGAGGCGTTCTCGCTCAGCGCTATCTGCAGCGCCTGTTCGAGTGTGATTACGGTCGGCTCCGCCACTGCGGTATCCACCTGCGGGGCAAGCGCAACCATACATCCTAATACTTCTAATATCATAATCCAGTTCAAAAATCTCTTAAGCGCCCTAATTGCAACAAAAAACACGCCAAAAGTGTTCTTCCCTAAAAAGGAGCGCAAAGTTAACATTATTCTATTATCTTTGCGACATCATGGCAGATATTCTATTCATACATTGGCACGTCAACCCGGTAATCTTCCATTTCCTGGGTCTATCCATAAGATGGTATTCACTGCTCTTCGTCGCAGGATTCATCATAGGATGGTTCATATTCAAGGACTTCTTCCGCCGCGAGGGTGTGCCGGACAAACTTCTGGACCCGCTTCTGTACACATTGCTGTTGTGCACGATAGTAGGCGCACGTCTCGGCCACTGCATTTTCTATCAGCCGGACTATTACTTCGGCAGCTGGAGCGGATTCCTGGAAATCTTCATGCCATGGAAAGGAGGTTTGGCCAGCCATGGAGGAGCGATAGCCCTTTTACTCGGAATGTGGTGGTTCTCCGCACATTACGGCAAGCGTTACGATTTCGATTTCCTCTGGATAATGGACCGTCTCTGCATCACCGTGGCCTTTGCGGGATGCCTGATACGCTGCGGCAACCTTTTCAATTCGGAAATTTACGGCGATGTGACCGGACTGCCATGGGGAGTCATTTTCGACCTGCGCGGAGAGACCGAGCCGAAACACCCGACCCAGATCTACGAAGCCTTGAGCTACCTCATCCTGGGACTTGCGCTGCTTTATATCTACAGGAAGCACCTGGGCAAGGTCCACCGCGGCTTCTTCTTCGGTCTTTTCCTCCTGGGCTGCTTCGGAATGCGCTTCCTTATCGAGTTCATCAAGGAGCCTCAGGTGGGATTCGAGGAGAACATGCTCATCAACATGGGCCAGAAACTTTCAATCCCGTTCATCATCGCCGGGATAGCGCTCCTTGTTTTTTCCTTTGTCGCTAAGAAACCTGCCGCGATAGTCCACCCGGAACCTGCGAAAAAGGAACCGACCCACTACGCCAAGGGGCTGGGCTGACATATGACGATTCCCCCGGGATGCTGTCTGACGGACCCCTGGGACGATGATATCCGCCACCCTTCTTGAGATAATGTCTGACGGACCTATTGGTCGAGGTGTATTTTTGCAAGACACACCTCGACCACTTTCTATTACTAACCCCCAAACATCCAATCACTTATCTTTTTATTCATGGGCGAGGTGCCGGCCATTTCTCCACACCTCGCCCAGAGCAAAAGAACAGGCCGGCAGTATGTTGCTGGAATATGCTTTGCGGAAACTTAAAAATGATCAAGGGAAGGGATAGAAATAAACGTTTATCATGCTGATAAAACCGCTGGACATCCCGATATTTGTCATGTATGAAAAGGATTGTGATGAAAAGATTGCCTGATGGCACAGAAAGATGGGTATATCCCTTCCACGTATGTATGGAAGGTATGGAAAGCAGAATCATCTGCAGAGATGATGAAGATTATGATACCATGGTCAAGACGATAGCAGTAAGCGCATACAGGAGAAATGTCATTATTATTATCTACGCCGTGGTTTCCAACCATATGCATGCGGCAATCCTGACAGCTGGATACAATGAAGCCATAGCATTTGCTGAAGAGGTGAAGAAAATATACTCAATGCGCTTCAGCCACAAATATGGAGAAAAGAAGACTCTGATCGGGAACCGGTTTACCGTTAAACTGCTGGATTCGGACTGGTATCTCAGGAATGCGCTGGCATATATCCCAAGAAACGCCATTGATAACGGATTCGGGGTCACGGACTATCCCTGGTCGGGATTCCGCGCGATGTTCAGGGACAAAAAGGGAAATGCAACCGGCAGAGAAGTCACCAAAATGACAAAGAGAGAGAAAAGATTCTTTTTCCATACAGACGATGACCTGTCCGGAACGAAATGGATGATTGATGACAAAGGAAATCTGCTGCCAGAAAGTTTTTGTGACAGTGCGTACCTGGAGCAGGCATTCAATGGAGACATGTCTTTTTTCCTGAAGGCCATCGGGACAGTAAACTCAGCAGAAATGAGATATAAACTTGCCGATTCCGGTTGGGACAAGCAACATGACAACGAATTCTACCGGACTGTCTCGGAAATAACCGCCAGATGGTTCGGCAAGGCTCCGGGAGAGTTGTCACTCGAGCAGAAAACGCGGATAATCCCCTATCTTACAAGAAGCTACAGAACCACGACCACTCAACTTGCCAGAGTGCTCAATCTGACAAGGCAGGATGTAGAAAAAATCAAAGGCAAATGACTACTCTTTCCGCGCGATACGGTCAACTATCATTGTGATAGCACCGTCTCCCGTGACATTGCCGGCCGTACCGAAACTGTCAAGGGCGATATAGAGGGCTATCATCAGGCCCTGCATGCCCGCATCGAATCCAAGCATCGAGACCAGCAGGCCCAGGGCAGCCATGATTGCCCCTCCCGGAACCCCCGGAGCGGCGACCATGGTTATGGCCAGCATGCAGATGAACCCGGCATAGGTCCCGAAACCGGCATCCAGGCCGAGACTGAGTGAAATCGCAAAGGCGCAGGCCGTGATCTTCAGCATGCTGCAACTCATGTGTATGGTAGCGCACAGCGGAATGGTGAAATCCGCAATCCCCTCATTCACTCCAAGTTTCTTGGCGCACGAAAGTGTCACCGGGATCGTCGCGGCGGACGACTGAGTACCGAGTGCAGTGACATAGGCCGGAAGCATTGTGGACAACGCCTTGAAAGGATTCCTGCCGGATATTGCACCGGCAATGCAGAACTGCAGCACCAGCACGAAAATGTGCATGGCAATGATAATGAGGATGATCTTGACGAACATTCCCATGACGGCAGCCACCTTGCCCTCTGCACCCATCTGCAGGAAAATGCCGAAAATGAACAGCGGCAGGCAAGGGATTATCACCCTTTTGATGACGAGGAACACCAGTTCCTGGAAATCGTTCAGCACCCCGCGGAGGGATGTCCCGCTTATCGAGGCCAGCGAAAGGCCCAGTACAAATGCGATTACCAGCGCAGAGGTCACAGTGATGAACGGAGGCATCTCGATTGTAAAATACGGGGACAGGGAATTGCCCATGTCAATGTCCCCGAATGCCTGCAGGGAATCTCCGAGCAGTGCCGGATAGGTCCACTTACAGGTGAAATACGAGAAGAAACCGCTCAGCACCGTGGACGCATATGCAAGCAGCACGGTGACAGCAAGGAGGCGCCCCGCACTTTTCCCGAGATCGGCGATGCCCGGTGCCACCAGACCTATGATCAGAAGAGGGATGAACAAGGACAGGAAGTTGCTGAATATCCCGTTGAATGTCATGAACGCCCTGACAGCCCATACTGGGAAGAAGAATGAGCATCCGATACCCAGAGCAATGGCGATGAGTACCTTGGGGAGAAGGCCGAAATTGATTTTTTTCATCTTGTCAGTCCAGTTCGAAAGGCGAATATAATCATATTCTGCGAAAAGCAGACCTGAAGCCTAAGAACCTGTTTTGAAATGTTCGATTTAAAAACAGGTTCTAAGGTACCGGGTCATAACCGCTGCCCCCCCAGGGATGACACCTGAGGATACGTTTGAGAGACAGCCAGAAACCCTTCAACGGACCGTATTTGCGGAAAGCCTCCAGCGCGTACTGGGAGCACGTGGGAGTAAAGCGGCAGGTAGGTCCCGGCTTGAGCGGGGATATGCACAACTGATAGAACTTTATCAGCAGTATGTAGGGGACGGAAAGTATGTTCCCTATGCGGCTCATTTTATCGATGACAGGATTCCGGCAATTTCCTCACGTATGACTTCGAACTTCACTATCTCTGCGGAAGAATAGACAAACATTATGTCAACTCCTTTACAATCAAGCAGTTCCTTCTGTGTTCGGTAGGCCTCCCTCATACGCCGCTTCAGTAGATTGCGCTTTACAGCACGCTTGTAGAATTTCTTCGGCACGCTGACAACTATCCTGTTGCCATCACGGTCCCGAGAGATAGAATAGCAATACTTTATATGCGGCACCGTCCCCCAGCGTCCTTCGGATACCAGAGTCTTTACGGCCGTCTTGCCTGACAGCCGTTCCTCTTTGGACAATGTCGCTGCCATATCTTTATCTGGATGCGAGATAGATTTCTATAGCCTTCGCCACAGAAGGAGCCTCCGGGGTCGGAGCCTTTACCTCAATGCTGAATCCGGCCTCCTCCATTGCAGGAACGACACTCTTGCCGAAGGTGACGAACCTGATGTCCCCCTGCTTGAAATCCGGGAAATTCTCCTGAAGGGACTTTACATCTCCGGGATTGTACGTGACCACAATATCGAAACTGTTTATATCGATATCATGAAGGTCCTGGGACACCTGCTTTACAAGGATCCCAACGGCATAGTCCAGCCCGGCCTCGTCAAACAGGGATGTCATGGGCTCCGAGTTGGATCCGACAGAAGTGGCGATAAGGAATTTCTCGGTCTTGTGCTTTGAAGTGACAAGGCCCACCACCGACTCCGGCGTACCGTCACCGTAGAATATCTTGCGCTTACGGTAAACTATGTGCTTCTGGAGATACATCGCAACCGACTCGGTGGTACAGAAATACTTCATCGTCTCCGGCACCTTGAACCTCATCTCCTCGCACAACTTGAAGTAGGCGTCGATGGCATGACGGGAAGAGAATACAATGGCTGTGTAATCCGGAAGATTGATTTTCTCAGCACGGAATTCCTTGGCAGACAAAGGCTCCACAAGAAAGAACGGGTGGAACTCTATCTGAGCCTGGCACTTGCTCTGGAGAGTCTCGTAGGGAGCAAGGTTGGATGGTTCTCGCTGGGATATGAGTATCTTCATAATTAAGGGTTATTTGTCCTACAAATACGTGACACACGCAACCAATACCGAAGCCGGCACGATTTCGAAGGCGCAAAGATACAAAATAGTTATGAAACCATGAACGTAGCCGGTATAAATTTGGAATTCCCGCAGCAGGACAAAGAAGTACATTATGGCCGCCTCCCATATGAGGATCTTACGGATATCCCCTCCCAACGGATTAACATTCAGCATGATAGCAATCGTTACGAGCATCACGGCCACCATGAAGATACTGTAGGTATACAGCACATGGCGCACCGCCCCGGAGACTTCTGACGGCAACCTGTAAGGCCGGAAGAATACGAACAGGAAATGCCTCAGGACAAGGTAGACGACAACGATTCCGACCACCATGACGGCATGCCAGAACGGATCCACCATGCTGAAGAAGCCGGGGCTTATAAGTTCGAACCTGTCGGCCATTAGACATAATGGAAGCACAGCCGAAAGTGCGCAGAAATTGCGCATGTGGGACAGATTTATGCTATGTTCGAGCATAAGGTTCCCCCTGTATCTGCGAAGGCAGTCGATCAACGTGGATGACAGACGGAACAGATTCGGAATATTCATGAGCACGAACGCCACCGCAAGCACGACAAGTATCCTGTTGGACAGCAACGTGCTCCAGGCAGCAGGCGCATCCGCCCCGCCGACAGGGGTGACGGACATGACCCTGGTCGAACTTCTGAATATATCTTCCATCATTTAGTTGCCCCTCTTCGCATTGTAGCCCATGGTCTGCAGCAAAGATGTCACCTTGTCCCGGAGATCCCCCTGGATAGTGATTTCACCGTCCTTGGCTGTGCCACCCACCCCGCACTTGACCTTCAGGACCTTGGCGAGCGCCGCAAGGTCTTCGTCGGATCCGACGAATCCCTCCACGAGCGTCACCTGCTTGCCGGCACGCTGGCGGCGGTCTATGCGGACAATAAGTTTCTGCTTTTCAGGCGGAAGAGTTTCCACCTTCTCCGGAGCAGCTGTCTGCTGTGCAAAAAATTCCTTGTTTGTTGAATATACGAGCATCGCTTGGCCGAATTTTTGCAAAGGTAACGAATTCCTTTTGTATCTTTGCAAGTTATGATTCAGAAGACATTCAATCTTTGGCACAGACTGGGAGCAATCGGCTCCCTGGTCATCTCTGCCGTCACATATCTGCTCACCATCGAGCCTTCGGCATCCTATTGGGACTGCGGTGAGTTCATCGCTTCATCATACCGTCTCGAAGTAGGACATCCGCCAGGAAACCCGGTATTCCAGCTTTTTGCACGTTTCTTCACAATGTTCGGAGACAACATGCACGCCGCCATCCTGGTGAATGCGATGAGCGCACTTTGTTCGGCTCTGACCATATTCTTCCTTTATCTGACGATAGTATGGTTCCTGCAGAGAATCATCAGGAAGGGCGTTGACGAGTATGGTACCGGAGACATCATCGCACTGGTCGGCTCGGGCCTCGTCGGATCATTGGCATACTGCTTCTCCGACACATTCTGGTTTTCGGCCGTGGAGGGCGAAGTATATGCAATGTCTTCGCTTTTCACCGCCATAGTGTTCTGGCTCATGACGCGCTGGTACGACCACGCGGACGAGCCGCATGCCGACCGCAGGATAGTGTTCATCGCCTTCCTCATGGGCCTCAGCATCGGTGTGCACCTGCTGAACCTTCTCGCCATCCCCGCACTTGTCTTCATGTACT
This sequence comes from Candidatus Cryptobacteroides sp., assembly GCA_045600405.1. Taxonomy (GTDB): domain Bacteria; phylum Bacteroidota; class Bacteroidia; order Bacteroidales; family UBA932; genus Cryptobacteroides. The sequence continues at coordinate 1,864 of JAZRXV010000134.1, read as the reverse complement.
ATTACCGCAGGAAGGGGGACAGGGATTTCAATTTCGGCACTTTCATCAAGATCTGCATCATAGGAATCGCCATAATTGGCCTCCTGGTATTCCTGTTCATACCTTACCTTCCAAAGTTCGCGGCATACTTCGACCTGTTCTTCGTGAATGTGCTGGGCCTGCCTTACAATACCGGAGCGGCATTCTTCCTGATTGCACTGCTCGGCCTCTGCTTCCGGGGGCTCCATACCACCCTCAGGAAGGGAAGCAGGTTCTGGAATACGGCACTTCTATGCGCCACAACAATAATAATAGGATTCTCCGTCTTCAGCATCGACATCATCCGCTCCTGCGCAAAGACCCCTACCAACGAATACCAGCCTGATAACGCCTTCACCCTGGTGCGCTACCTCAACCGCGAGCAGTACGGGTCCACACCGCTGGTCTACGGTCAGTATTTCGGATCGCCTTACGAACTCAAGACCACGAAATACTGGGCTCCGCTGAACGGGAAATACAAGAAAGTGGAAGGCCCTATCAGCGCACGGTACGCCAGTGAAGGCAAGATGCTCTTCCCGCGCATGTGGAGCGACAGCCCGGACGGCAAATACGAGGATTTCTACCAGGCATACACCAACGGCAAGGGTAAGTTCATCGAAGGCTCGGAGCACCGCAAACCTACCATGGCAGCCAATCTCAGGTATTTCTTCGACTATCAGTTGAACTGGATGTACTGGAGATATTTCATGTGGAATTTCGTCGGAAGGCAGAACCAGATCCACGCCCCGTCACCGGGAGACATTTTCCACGGCAACTGGGAGAGCGGCATAGGATTCATAGACAATGCCCTCCTCGGAGACCAGTCGGATGCCCCGGAGTGCCTCAAGGACGACAAGGGGAAGAACCACTATTTCTTCCTTCCTCTCATCCTCGGTCTCATAGGACTCTTCTTCCAGTTCGACCAGGACAAGAGAGGCTGCTGGCTCAATTTCCTCATGTTCTTCATGACAGGTATAGCCATAGTACTCTACCTCAACCAGCCGCCATTCCAGGTCCGCGAGCGTGACTACGCCTACGCAGGATCCTTCTATTTCTTCAGCGTATGGATCGGAATGGCCGTCTACGCCATATATTCCTGGATCAGTGAAGGTACGAACGGCCGCGGCTCCGCCATTACCGCTGCCGCCGCAAGCATCGCCTGCCTGCTGGTGCCCGTGGAAATGGCCGCCCAGAACTGGGATGACCATGACAGGTCCAACCGGCGCACCGCCGTCGAGATGGCCCGCAACTACCTCAACTCCGTAGGCCCTGACGGAATTCTTGTGACCCACGGCGACAACGACACTTTCCCGTTGTGGTATGCACAGGAAGTGGAAGGCATCCGCACCGACGTCAGGATATGCAACACCTCCCTGCTCGGCACCGACTGGCACATCGACCAGATGAAATGGGCCGTGAACGAATCCGCTCCTCTCGCGCTCGCCGTCGGTCCGGACCAGTATCTCTACGGCACCAACGAATATATCCCTATCTATGACGTCCGCCAGGAAGTGATGGACATCCATGACGTGATGATGCTCTTCAGGCATCCTCAGGTCAAGGCACCTATGACCAGCGGACGTAAGGTGGACTACATCCCGTCAAGGAAGATCTCAGTCCCGGTCAACAAGGAGAATGTGATAAAGCATGGCATCCTGGATGCCAGATATGAAGCCGCCATTCCGGATTCCATAATCCTGACCATCCCCGATTCAAAGGACTTCCTGACCAAGCCGGAACTGTTCATGCTCGACCTTCTCGACAACTACGACTGGGACCGTCCTCTCTGCATGCTCAACATGGGCGGGGACATCAACATCGGCATCAAGGACTACTTCATGTACAC
>JAZRXV010000133.1:0-25399 GCA_045600405.1 Candidatus Cryptobacteroides sp. | reverse complement strand
TTCAGTTTAACATTGGGATATGATATCATCTCTTAATTCTTCCGGGAGACGTTCGAGCACAGGAGCGAGGAAGGATATCATCTGCAGACGTTTCGCTTCCTCCTCGGGAATGCCGCGGGACCTCATATAGAACAGTTCATCGGCATTGAGGAATCCGGTGGTGGCTCCGTGGGAGCATTCCACGTCATCGGCATATATCTCAAGCTGTGGTCTGGTCTCCACTTTCGCCCTGTCACTCAGCAGTATCGTATGATTCTCCTGATATGCCTTGGTCTTCTGCGCATCCCTGGCCACGTAGATGAGGCCGTCAAAGGAAGCCCTTGCCGTACCGCCGGCAATTCCCTTGAACAACTGCCTGGACACACAACCTCCGCTGACATGACGGACCAGGACATTCAGTTCCAGTTTTTCACTGTCAGGGCACAGGTAAAGCCCGGCTATGTCTGCCTCGGCTCCGGGACCGCACAGATCCACCTCAATGTCCACCTTCCTCACACCGCAGCCGTCCGCTTGTTGCAGCGTAGCAGCAGGAATAAGGGGAGATGCTGCTCCGCTGCAACAAGCGGAACGGCCATCCAAGAATAATGACGGGCAGAACACCAGAGTCCAGCGGAGCTTCTCGCCGGATTCCAGCCTGACAAACTGAGGCACCTGGTCCCTGCCTATGACGAAAACCTTATCCATTGATACTCTCGAATCCTTCCTTCCATATACGGTCCGCAAGTTCCGGCCCGGCAGTTTCGACTATACGCCCATCCTTGAGTACATGGACGACATCAGGCCTGATGTACTCCAGGAGTTTCTGGTAATGAGTGATGATCATGAACGATTTCTCCGGGGAACGGAGGGCATTGACACCTTCGGCAACAATCTTCAAGGCATCCACGTCCAGACCGCTGTCGGTCTCGTCAAGGATGCTGAAAGTCGGCTCCAGCATAGCCATCTGGAATATCTCGTTGCGCTTTTTCTCTCCTCCGGAGAATCCCACGTTGACATCACGCTTCGCAAATTCCCCCTTCATCTGTACGAAAGCCATCTTCTCCTTGAGCAGCTTCAGGAACTCCGCCGGCTTCATCTCCGGCTGCCCGGCCGCCTTGCGCCGCGCATTCAGGGCAGTCTTCATGAAATTGGTGATACTGACTCCCGGAATCTCGATCGGATACTGAAAACTCAGGAAGATGCCGGCCCATGAGCGCTCCTCAGGAGTCATGGCCAGGAGGTCCTTCCCGTCGAAAGTGACCGTACCTTCCGTAACCCTGAAGTCAGGACGCCCGGTCAGGACTGCGCTGAGGGTGGATTTGCCCGCCCCGTTCGGTCCCATGACCGCATGTACTTCTCCGCGGCCTATGGTCAGGTCTATCCCCTTCAGGATCTCCTTTCCTTCGACCCCGGCGTGGAGATTGTGTATTTCAAGCAGTTCTTTGCTCATTATGATATTTGTATTATTTCACTCTTTTCCCGTGTCATGCGTTCTTCCTGAACCTCTTCTTCCAAGAGATGAGAGACCATATCCCATTGACCAGATACAGGGCGCAGACAATCGGCATGAACACATGTCCCACGGATATGTGCAGAGCAATCTGGGCGACATTGACAATCATCCAAGCAATCCAGCAATCCCATTTCTTCAAAGCGGACAGGAACTGCGCCATCAGGATGAGCACGGTGACACACGAATCCAGATATGGATGCGGATCATCAGGGAATATGGAGTCCAGCAGCCATCCCCAGACGGCAGCTATCAGCAGTACGCAGAAAATGACGAAGGCCCTCTGGATGCCCGTCAGCATCGAAACCTTAAGGGCAGTGCTGTCCTCCGTGCTCTGCTCATCTTCTTTCGGATGAGTCCAGCGGTAATGTCCCAGCACGTTGATTGCCAGGGATACAGGCTGGAGAAGGAGGCTGGCATAGAGGTTCTTGTTGAGGAACATCATGAACAGGGCGGCAGTATATAGATAGCCCACCCAGAAATTGTACTTCGAGTTCCTTCCGGCCAGCACGACACAGGTGAGACCCAGAACCGACGTGATGATGTCTATCAGGAGGACAGGAGTGTCGCCTCCCAGAGTGAAAAGGGTATAATTGATCCAGTCCATAGCTTTAGCCTACTGCACCTTCAAGTGAAACTGAGAGTAATTTCTGTGCCTCCACCGCAAACTCCATCGGCAGTCGGGACAGCACCTCGCGCGCATAACCGTTGACTATCAGGCCCACCGCCTCTTCAGGTCCTATCCCCCGCTGGTTGCAGTAGAACAGCTGGTCCTCGCTGATCTTGGAGGTCGTGGCCTCATGCTCAACCGTAGCGGAAGGGCAGGAGTTCTGTATCACCGGGAAGGTGTGGGCCCCGCAGAGAGAGCCTATCAGAAGGCTGTCACACTGCGAATAGTTCCTTGCCCCCAGCGCTCCCGGATTGACCCGCACGAGCCCCCTGTAACTATTCTCGCTGTGCCCGGCACTTATGCCCTTGGACACTATGCGGCTTTTTGTATTGCGGCCTATATGGATCATCTTCGTCCCTGTGTCCGCCTGCTGGTAGTTGTTGGTCAGGGCCACGCTGTAGAACTCCGAAGAGCTGTTGTCCCCTTTCAGGATAGTGGACGGATATTTCCAAGTGATGGCAGAGCCCGTCTCAACCTGCGTCCAGCTGAGATGTGAGCCGCTGCCCTTGCATATTCCACGCTTGGTGACAAGATTCAGGATTCCTCCCCTTCCCTCCGCATCCCCCGGATACCAGTTCTGGACGGTAGAGTATTTGACGTCCGCATCCTTCTCAACTATGATTTCGACCACTGCGGCATGGAGCTGGTTCTCGTCGCGCATCGGAGCCGTGCAGCCCTCCATATAGCTGAGCACCGAGCCTTCGTCGGCAACGATGAGGGTACGTTCGAACTGACCGGTGCCGCTGGCGTTGATGCGGAAATAACTGCTGAGTTCCATAGGACATCTCACACCCTTCGGAATATAGCAGAACGATCCGTCGGAGAATACTGCCGAATTGAGCGCCGCATAGAAATTGTCCCCTACCGGGACCACGCTTGCAAGATATTTCCTGACAAGGTCAGGATGCTCCTTGACCGCCTCACTGAACGAGCAGAATATTATTCCCTTCTCCGACAGGGCCTTGCGGAATGTCGTGGTCACACTTACCGAATCGAACACCGCATCCACTGCCACCTGGCTCTCGCCCTTTGACTTCACACCTGCAAGCACCTCCCTCTCATTGAGAGGAATGCCCAGTTTGTCGAAAGTCTCCATGAGGGCGGGATCTATCTCCTTCGGTCGATCCGCATCCTTCTTCGGAGCAGCATAATAAATGATGTCCTGAAAATCGATCCCGGGCAATTTAAGGTGCCCCCATTGCGGCGGGGTCATGGTCTGCCACTTGCGGAACGCCTCCAGACGGAACTCAAGCAGCCATGCAGGCTCTTCCTTCTTGGCAGAAATGAGGCGGATGATATCCTCGTTCAGGCCCTTCGGCACATACTCCTGCTCGACTTCCGTCACGAAGCCCTCCTTGTACTCCTGCGAGCTTATATCTTTCAACAGATCATCCATACCAAGACACAAAGATAACAAATATCACACAAGGTCTGCCAGCACGATGGCGGCCATGGCCTCCACTATCACCGGAGTACGCAGTGCAAAGCATGCGTCGTGGCGTCCTTTTATGCGGAGGGTATCCATCTGCTCCGTGGCGAAATTGTAGGTCTCCTGAGCCTTGCCGATGCTGGAAGCCGGCTTCACGGCCACACGGAAATGCAGCGGAGCTCCGTTGCTGATACCTCCGTTCACTCCGCCGGCTCCGTTCTTGGCGGGGCCCTCCGGGCCGAACGGGTCATTGTGCTCCGAGCCCTTCATTGCAGCAGCCCTGAATCCGTCACCGAATTCTATGCCGCGTATGCCCGGAATGGAAAACATGGCATGCGAGAGCAGGGATTCAAGTGAATCCCAGAAAGGCTCGCCCAGGCCGATAGGAACATTGTCCACCACACACTCGATGATGCCGCCGTAAGAATCCCCTTCCTCCTGCACGGCATTGAGCATTTCCGGCCATTTGAGACGGTTGCCGCAGCCCCCGAGTTCAATCAGCTTAGCATCGAAAGACATTCCTTCGAGCACTTTCTTGGCGACCACTCCGGCGGCCACGACAGGCAGTGTCATGCGTCCCGAAAAATGACCTCCGCCCCGGGGATCGTTGGCCCAGTCCCATTTGACCGCCGCCACATAATCGGCATGGCCCGGACGTGGCATCTTGTCGAATTCAGCATAATCCGAAGAGCGTACATCCCCGTTTTTGAATACGATGCACAAAGGAGCGCCTGTCGTATGCCCTTCATATACCCCGCTGAGTATCTGCGGCATGTCGGCCTCTTTACGCGCAGTGGTCCCGGGACCGCCGGCGGCCCTGCGGGCAATGTCCTCCGCAAAATCGTCAACGTTGAGTTCAATCCCTTCCGGTACGCCGTCAAGCACGACACCGACCTCCGGACCGTGTGATTCTCCGAATATGGAGACCCTGAATATTCTGCCGAAAGAATTCATATCATTTGAAAATTTCCGTAAAACCCGGATATGACTTCGAGACACAGGCCTCGTCATCGATCGTTATCGGTGAATCCGCACCGAGCGCGGCCACCTTGAGGGCCATGACCATACGGTGGTCGTGGCTCGATGTATATTCTCCCCCGCGCAGCAGACGCTCTCCAAGTATACGGCCAGCAAGAGGCTCTCCCGCTATGACCAGGGTGTCATCTTCAATCTCCGCCTCAACGCCCATACGTGTAAGCATCTGCAATATGGCCTCGGCCCTGTTGGACTCCTTGCCGAGAAGACGCGCTATACCGCTTATCCTGGACACTCCCGCACAGAAAGCCGCAAGCACGGACACTATAGGGAAAAGGTCCGGGGCATGGCTCAGATCAGTCTCGAATGCCTCGAGAGGAGCCTTGCGGACGCATATGGCCGTGTCACCTTCCTCGGTCTCAACCTCGGAGACGACCGCACCCGCATTGACAAGTATGTCGCAAATCGTGATATCGGCCTGTATGGACTGCATATCAAGCCCCCTCACTTCCGCGCTTCCGAACACCGCTCCTGCCACAAGATAATTCGCGGCGGAACTCCAGTCCCCTTCGATGGAAAAATCGGCGGCCTTGTACTGCTGTCCTCCGCGTATGCGGAAAGTGATGCCGTCACAGTAGGTCCAGTCCTGCTGCTCCAGCATCTCGGCATTGCCTTCCATCTCGCTCCTGGTCTGAATCCCGAAATGCCTCAGCACATCAAGGGTTATATACATGTACGGTATGCTCTTCGGCTCGCTGACATAGACCATCGACTCCTTGTCGCAAAGAGGGAGGGCCATCAGAAGACCGGAGATAAGCTGCGACCCACCCTTGCCGGAGACATCAGCAGTACCGGGTATCAGACGGCCCTTGACGCTGACCGGAACAAACACCTCCTTGGACTCATGTTTCTCCTTGTTGGAAAGCATGACACCGAAAGCGGCCATAATGCCCGCGGCCTCACCGAGAGGCCTTCTGAGCAAGGTCTTCTCGCCCGTTATCTCCACGGACTGCCCGTTGATGGCGGACAGCACCGGTATCATGAGCCTGGTCAGCAGGCCTGACTCTCCCACGTCCAATGTGTCCAGGCCAAGATTCTTCCCTGACGGACCTGCACCTGTAATTATCAAAGTATTGTCTTCCCTTCCGACAGTTGCTCCCAAGGCTTCGGCCACCTTGATGGCGGCTTCGGAATCATCGCAAGGAGTATATCCGGAGAGATGCGATGTCCCTTCGGCCAGAGCGGCGGCGATGATGGCCCTTTGGGCAAAACTCTTCGATGCAGGAACGCAGATTTCATCTTCAAAGAAAGAGAAGCCGTCTCCGTATATGCGGGAATACATCTCCGCAGCAGTCAGCTGACCCGGAGCCGTGACCTCGTCCGAGGCGATGGCCGCATAGGTGAACGGCGAGCCCCGTCTCAGGCACTCCAGGCGGGTATCCCTGCCTTCCATTCCCATTCCAAAGGCCACCAGTCTCCCTTCAAGGGTCTCGACATCCTCGAGGACTACGCTGTAAAGTGATTCGATCCTCGCCGCATCTTCCGGCCTGTGGCACATAGTCACTATCTTGGCGATGTCCGCGCCATAGCGGAAGCATCGGGCAAGCGCCATATGCAGGACTTCGTCATCAGGGGTTTCCACAAAATTGTGATATGAGCGAATGAGTTCCGTCCCGCACTTCCGGCAAAGTTTCTGGATCTCCCTGCTCATCGATGCAGGCGCCTCCAGCTCAAGATCGGCGAATCGGGCCCCCGCCTCAATGGCCATCACCAGACGGCGGGCGCTTTCATCCGCCCCCACCTCATCAATGTGGCAGGTTGCTATGAGAGGGATATCCGAATTCGCGAAAAGGTCTTCAATCTCTTCGTCCCTGAGTTTGCAACGGTCAAGGCGTATCTCCGCCATCTCCACTTCTCCGCTGTCAAGGATGCGGACAAGTTCTTCGTATGTCTTGTTCTGTAAGCAGGTGCAGATCATATCTTATCTATGCAGACGTTCCCGATGTTCTTGATAAACACGAAGTTCAATTTGCTTCCCTCCGTCTTCTTATCCTGAGCGACAGCCTGCTCCAACTCTTCCGGAGGGCATGGCAGCTGCGTAGGCAGCCCGCAATAACTGAAATCGGTGCGCAGCTTGTCGGCAAGGCCCTGCTTCGCCTTTCCCGTTTCCTCGGATTTGACGGCAGCCTGGATTATGCCTATCGCCACCGCCTCACCATGATTATACGGAGCTTCAATGTTATTCGCCCGCTGCCACCATTCTATCGCATGTCCGTATGTATGGCCAAGGTTGAGCACACGGCGCGGTCCCTTCTCGAACTCGTCCCTGCGCACAATGGACGCCTTCACCTTCGCGGCAGCCTTGATAAGCGGTTCCGCAAGCTTGAAGTCGAAAGGCTCGGAGAAAAGCACTATGGCCTTTTCGTAGTTGCCATCGTCCCTGATGATGAAAGTCTTGAGCATCTCCGCGGCTCCCGAACGCAGTTCGCGCGGCGGCAATGTCTCAAGGACCGGCGGGCAGATGTATGTGAATTCAGGCTGGCGGAACGTGCCCAGCATGTTCTTATAAGAGTCCAGATTGACACCTGTCTTGCCACCTATTCCAGCATCTATCATGGCGAGCAGCGATGTCGGAATGTTTGCGTAGGATACGCCCCTCTTGTATATGCTGGCCGCAAATCCCACCATGTCCGTGGTTGTGCCTCCTCCTACCGCGAGGACAAGGGACTTCCTGTCCGCCTTCTGCTCCATGAGCCAACGGCAGATCAGAAGGACAGTGTCCATCGTCTTGTGCTCTTCATCAGCCGTTATGCCCAGCGATGGCTTGCCGGAGGCGAATTTCTCTACATACTGAGCGACATTGCGGTCATAGACCACGAATACTGACTTATATTTGAAAAGTGTCAGTTTGAGGGAGGTGAAACTCCCGCTGATCTTGATTTTACCCATACAATACGAAGATAAGCCAAAAATTTGATAAATCGCGTTTTTTGGATACCTTTGCAATCCGATGCAGGCGTCGCCGCAACTTTGCCCGAGTGGCGGAATGGTAGACGCGATGGACTCAAAATCCATTGTCCCTTAAAGACGTGCCGGTTCGATCCCGGCCTCGGGCACGAAAGCAGACCAAGCGGTCTGCTTTTTTTATGCCCGAGGCCGTAGTCAAGGGAGAAGACTCACAACTCAGGGCTGCAGTGGAGGAACTTCTGAAAGAAATATGAAAGAAAGGTCGAAACCTTACTTCAATTTGAACAGCTTATATTCGCGTGACAGCAGCAGCATGATTGCGTATATCACGAGGATATAGGCTGTCTTCATTGCCAGCGACGCACCGAGTCCTTCCTGGTGGAACGGGTACAGCAGCACGGCTGCAGCCATCAGTGCCGTCATTATGAGCTCAGGAACAACACCCTTCAGGAATCTTCCGGCACTGAAGCGAAAACCGCGGCATATCAGGAACCAGAAAGCACAGAGGAAGTGGAACACATATGAGATGGCCACACAAAGCGACAAGGCCTCTATTGACTTCCCTGCAAAAACACCGATGCAGATTGCCACCAAAGTGACCACAGTGTTCACGCAGGTACTGAGGAAGAGCAGCCTGGTGTTTCCGAGGGCCTGAAAGATGGCGCCGGCGCTAGCGTTTATCATCTGAGGGATGATGGCTATCGCGAGCAGTCTGAAGCATGTTACGCAAGGCTCCCATTGCGAGCCGTACAGTATTCCTATGATCTCCTCGGAGGCAAGGAACGCGAAAGCAGCCACGAATATGCCCAAACACCAGAGAAACCTCACAAGCCGCAAGTAGCGCCTGTATATTCCTTCAGGATCATCCTGATAATCCGACAGTATTGGATGAAGAACCGGTGACACCACTCCCGAGAGGTTGCTGACCGGGAACAGCATGAGGTTATACGCCTTGTTGTAGTTGCCGAGGTTGACCTCACCCATGAACTTGCCCGTGAGCAGGTTGTCGAGATTCCTGGCGAAGTAGTTCACAACGTTGAACGCGAACTGGTACAGCGAATATGTCCTGACCTTGTTTACAGATTCAATGGACGGACGGGGCACAAAGCGCGGCCTCGTGGAGAAGTAATTCCAGACGAATTGCAGCACCGACGACAGGATTGCCTGTACCACCAGCGCATAGAAGCGCCAGCCATGCAATGCCAGCAGGATGGATATGACAGCCGACACCACATACACCACCACCGTGCGCACCGCAATGGTGACGAACTTCTTGTCCCTGTTCAATATACCGTTAGGCACCATGTTCAGGGCATTGAAGAAAAGGGATATAGTGAGCAGGAAGGTGGGCCTGAGATAAACGCTGTCCTTATAGAAGGCTGCTATGGGGAAGGCGCAAAGCAGAAAGATGACGCTCAGCCCAAGTGCCACATAGACAGAATAGGTGAAGAGATTGTCGATGTCGGAACGGGTAAGGTCTTTCTTCTGGACTATGGCCGGGCCGAGGCCCATGTCAGACATGGTCGCAAAGAATGTAGAAAAGACCGTGATTACGGCAACGACACCGAAATCGAAGGGAGTCAGGATACGTGCAAGAATGGCATTGGCAAGCACCGTGAGGATGACCTTCAGGTACTTGCCGGACGCGTTGATGAGCGTCGCCCTCCTGACAGTCATCCCATTACTCACCGTCAAGCATTCCTATGAATATGTCCAGAGACTCCACAAGTTTTGCGCACTTGAACTTCGTGCGCTTGTAAACTGAGCCGTAAGCGGCACGAGTGGAAGCATCTTCGAGATGGATGACCTGCAATGCAGGCGAATAACGCATCTTCAAACCGCCGCGGACACACTCCAGTTGCAGGATGTCCTCTTCCATATAAAGGAATGTGGCAGGATTGAATGCAACGGAACGGGCGGCCGTGAAGTCGCGGGAGAAAATGTAGCAGGCCCCGTGAAGGACGCAGTCGTCATGAGGATTGGCGCTGTCATGATCGACCGGCAAGGGATATTTGTTGATCCGGAAAGCCAGTTTGAGGTTCCAGGTGGCGTAATTGTAAAAGAAATGACGGTTCTTGCACGCATACTTCTTCCTGATGGCAACGGCCTCTTCCTTTGACATAGGCTGGAGGCGTGCGGGGTTCTGATGACGATCCAGAAGAGGAACGAATATGTCGGGGCCGAGCACTGCAAAGGGGTTGGCCTCATATTCTGCCGATATCTTTTCAATGAAACAAGGATCCGTGATCAGGATATCGTTGTTCATCATTATGATGAAGTCGGGGTCAAAATGCTCCATGGCATATCTGTAACCCTCGTTGTTTCCTTTGGCAAAGCCCATGTTCTCCTTGAGAATAAGGAACGAGAGCCTGGGATTGCCGGCATACTCTTCCCGGAGCTTGGTTCCGCTGTCGTCCGGCGAGCCATTGTCGACGATTACAATGGAACTTTCAGTGCCGGGCAGTACGCTAAGAAGGGCATCGAGGCAGCAACGGGTAACTCCGTGTGCCATATAGTGAAGAATTACAAAACAATAGCGCATACCACAAATGTACAAAATAATCTCTATTTTTGTGATAATGAATAATAAACTGATTGTCTATACTTGTGTGACAGGAGGATACGATACCGTATCCCGACCATCCGCCTTGCCCGAATGGGCAGACTTCATCTGCTTCGGGCAGGACATCCCCGTCACCTGGCAGGCAAAGGACAACACGCAACTCGCCCGTTACGCAAAACTCAACCCTCACATAGTCCTGCCCGAAGGCTATGAATACAGCCTCTGGATCGACGGCAACATCGACATTGTCGACCCTGGATTCTTTTCCAAAGTCAGGGAAATGATGTCTGCCGGCATCCTCATCGCCGGCCTGTACCACCCCCAGAGGGACGACGTCTACGAGGAATCACTGAGGATCCTCAAAAACGACAGGGAAAGCTTCGGGAAATTGATGAAAGTCGTGAAGTTCCTCAGAAAGGAGGGACTCCCCGAACATTACGGGCTTGATGAGACCAACGTCATACTCCGCAAACATGACAACCACGAAGTCCGGAAGTTTGACGGGTTGTGGTGGGAAATGCTAAGGACCTGGACCAACCGCGACCAGATGACGCAGTCATACTGTTTCTGGAAAACCGGGCTGCCCCACGATCATCTCCTTCCCCAGGGACAATGCGCACAGAACCATCCCTGGTTCAAATACACCTTCCACGGAAAAACTTACATCAAGGACAGATCGCTACATGGACGCCTGAAGGACGCCTGCCGTGCCCTGAAAGTCCTTGCCTACCGAAAATTCATGAGCATAAAATAATACAGATGAAGAAATACTTTGCCATCGCCATTGCGGCCGCGCTTCTGAGGGCTTCAAGTTACGTCCATACCCCATTTGAAGGCCTTCCATGGCACATCGCCATAACTTGACTTCCTTTCTCGAATTCCGCACATTTGCACGGACCGGACAGTCACCAACGAAGCGGAGGCTTGAGGCGGGGGATAATCACTTCATGGCTGTCGTTTATTACAAGGTCCAGGTATCTCTTGGCCGCAATAGAATGGCACGCTGTTTGAATTATGTGACCGCTGTTTCAAACAAACAAGTACAATGAAGACCATTTTAAAACTTACTTTAGCAGTTGCATTGGCTTTTGCCTGCACTGCAGTTTCTGCACAGACAAATAACTTTCGTACCCCCGGATATAAGGGAAGCGTATCACTTATCGACCAATATGGTGTCTGGGCCGGAGTTGAGACCTCTCACGGCGTTATGTTCGACCGCCATAACTATTTGGGTGTCGGTATGAGCGTTTCGCTATTCCTGCCTGATCTCGGCAACAACCCTCCTATCTTCGGACAATTCTTCGTAGAATATCAAAACTATCTCCTTGATAAGAAAAGCACTCCTGTACTGGGTGTCAAGGCCGGATATTTGAAAGCCCTGAACGAGAAGAAGACTACCGGCTGGAATTTCACCCAAGCGGCATTCATCGAGCCTAATGTCGGTTGGAACTGGGCGATGAAGAACGGATGCGGATTCACAACAAGCCTAGGAGCCGCCATGTTCAAGCCTATCGGAGATTCATCAAAGAATTTTGTTGTTATGCCTAAACTCTCGCTGACATTTGAGTTCTAAACAGGGCCGACTTAATACAGAATCATAAAGGGATACAGAATCATACCTCTGTGGACGTATTATTTGTGAATCCAGAAAAATCAGCATATATTGCAGGTATGAATAAAATGTTGAACATATTGTCAGCGGTGCTGGTGCTGGTATCCTGCAAGACAGGCACCGATACAGACATAAGAGGAAAATATGCGCAACAGGTTGTTGAACTCCCGGGAATACCTAATGCAAGGCAGCTTGGGGGGTATGTGGTAGATGGCGGCAAAGTCCGGACGGACGTACTGATACGCAGCGGCAACCTCGAAAAGGCTTCCGATGGGGCCGTCACCTCACTTCGAGACAAATACGGGCTGGCATTGGTAGCTGATTTCCGCTCATCTATCGAGCGAAGCAAAGCCCCTGACCGTGAGGTGGACGGAGCACAGAATGTATGGTTTCCAGTATTGGAGAAAATGATTACCGGGGAGGGTGCTTCCTCCATTATGGCATCCCTGCACCTTAACAAGAACAATCCGTCCTACGTGGTGGAAATTCTTCAGCATCCCGAAATTCAGGAGGCTCTCAAAGGTTCTTATGATGCCATAGTGTTCGACGAGGATTACTGCCACAGTTATGCCGCTTTCCTTGACAGTCTTGTTGCCCTTCCCGAAGGGAATGCCGCCCTTTGGCACTGCACCCACGGAAAGGACAGGTGCGGATGGGGAACGGCTTTTGTGCTTGCGGCTCTTGGTGCGGACAGGTCTCTGATCGTTGATGATTTTGCAATGAGCAACATCTCATACGCCGACGACATCGAAGAACTTGCCTCCATAGCCAGGGCGGAAGGCAAGGAGGATGAATTGATTGAATACATCCGTCTCCTAAGGGGAGTAAGTTCCGTTTACTTCGAAAAAACTCTTAATGAGATAGATGCCCGCTACGGCTCCCTTGAAAACTATCTTGAAGATGCTCTAAATCTTACTCCTCAAGAAAGAAAGACGCTGAAAGATAAGTTTCTCGTGAAAAAACGGGGTTTCAAAATTTGGTAGGTTTTTTCTTTCAACATGCTCTTTTTCACCGCCTGTTACAATGTGCACCAACGAAGCTTCGAACCCTTTACTGAAATCGGCCCGATAACAGGAGATGCAGGGGGCACATGGGGACGAAGGATGCTGAAGGTCACTCTGAAATGAATCGGAATTTCAGAGTGACTTTTTCATTCTCAGGTATCATGTACTTCTCCAGAGGCAGCGGGCCGCAGGTGTTGTTGCCGAGACCCTGCTGGACGGCATCGAGATAGAGGACAGTCTCGTCCAGGCGCACTGACGGAAGTTCGAAATCGTGCGCCACGCTGCAGATCGCCTCGTCGGTGTAGTGGAGGGCGCTGAATGCCAGATGGCTGCCGGCCTCTACTATCACGCCCTTGCCGGAAGCATCGGTCAATGCCAGCCAGCGTACATCCTCGCGGTTGCCGCGGCTCTGTGCCCTGACATAGTGCTCCTCGCCCATCTCACTCACACTGGTACTCCATATGCCCAAGGAAGCGCTGCGCATACGGTCGATATAGTTCTCATGAGGCCCTCTGCCATACCACGACACCTGCTCATATTCCTTAGGGAGATTGAACTGCAGTCCCATTCTCCTGATGATAGGAGAGGTCTTGACGAAGGATGCGTCCACATCGACAACTCCGTCCTTGTAAACATCATAATGGATGGTGTACGGCATCTCGACCGGAGTTGCCGCCTCTATCACAAGCCTTCCTGAAACGTCCACCTTGCGGACACCATCCACAGTCTCCTCCGAGAACGAATCCAGTTCCGGATGGGATGCATACGGAGTGCAGTCCGAGAATTTGTCATTGCCGACGGCACGGAACCATGCGACCTTCATGCCCTGCATGAGACCGGTTGCCGGATCGATATATATCTTCTTGTCACCGCTCTTGTATTCATATGGCCAGAGGGCAGGGTCCCTATGGACCAGCACCAGTTGCTGTGCTGCCACCACATGACCGGCTTCAGCCCAGATGCAGTCATCCCTGAGGGTGCATATGACATTGAGCATATATTCCGAATCAGCTTCGAATTCCGCCTTGAAAGGCACGTTTATCAGTGCAGTATGTCCCGGTGCAGCCGCATGGGATCCTACACATCCGCTCTCTATCTTCGCCCCGTTCTTGAGGAGTTCCCAGGAGATGTCGAAGGCCGAGAGGTCCAGGAAGGCGTAGGCGTTGCGGACCGCCACCTCATGGGCATCGGCACCTTGGCTTATCTTGATATACTGATACACCTGCTTGACCTCCTTAAGCTTGGCGGTCACCTTGCGGTCAGGGGTGGTCAGTCCGTTGCAGCAGAAGTCCTTGTCGTTAGGGGTATCGCCGAAGTCTCCACCGTAGAGATAGTGGTCCGGAGCATCGCCGAAGCGCATCACTCCCTGGTCGACCCAATCCCAGATGCAGGCACCGATCATCCTCTTGGAAGACTCGATGCAGTCCCAGTACTCACCGAGGTTGCCCGGGGAATTCCCCATGGCATGCGCATATTCGCAAAGGATATACGGTTTGTCGCTCCCGTTACGGTCGGTCTCTGACATTGTGGCAAGACTTGGGTACATATGGGAGTCGATGTCGGCGATCTTGCTGTCACCCTCATAATGGATCGGACGAGACGGATCGAGAGCCTTGATGGCATCCCTTTCGGCCTCCAGACAACATCCGGCGCCGCTCTCGTTGCCGAGGGACCAGAAAATCACGCAAGGGTGGTTATAGTCGCGTCTGACCATCCTCTCACCCCTGTCCACATAAGCAGGAATCCAGGACTCGGTGCGGCTGATCCTGTGGTTGCCGTGGCACTCCACATCGGCCTCATCCATGACATACAGTCCGTAGTAATCGAAAAGTGCGTATGTAGCAGGCCTTTCCGGATAGTGGGAAGTACGGACGGTGTTGATATTGTGCTGCTTCATCATCAGGATGTCCCTGATTGTGGTCTCCACAGGGACTGCACGGCCGAACTGCGGATGGGACTCATGACGGTTGACACCCTTGAACCATATCTGGCGCCCATTGACGAGCACTCTGCCCCCCGCAATCTCTACTTTCCTGAAGCCGAATCTCTGGGATACGGCCTGCACATCCTTGCCGGAAGCATCCTTGAGACTGATGACAGCAGTATAGAGATACGGGGTCTCAGCGGACCAAAGCTGAGGGTCTTTCACCTTGTATTCGTACTCATCCAGCCATTCGGAGCCCTTGGCAATGGTGCCGCTGCCTGCATCCTTGCTGAACACGACACGGCCCTGAGGGTCGATGAGTTCGACATGGACGGTGTGCAGGGACACAGGTCCGCCGAGATTCTGCAGACTGGTCCTGACGCTGAACACTGCGGAAGAGAAGTCGTTGCCCTCGAACTCGGAGGCAAGGTGTATGTCGGCTATCCTTGTCTTCGGAGCCGCATAGAGCCAGACATCGCGATGGATACCGGACATGCGGAACATGTCCTGGTCCTCCAGGAAGCTGCCGTCGCTCCACCTGATGACCTCAACCGCCACGGTATTGCTGCCTTTCCTGACATATCCGGTGATATCGAACTCGGAATCATTGTTGGATCCCTGGCTGTAGCCCACCTTCTTGCCGTTCACCCATACGTGGAATGCGCTGTAGACGCCTTCGAAATGCAGGAACACGGACTTGCCGTCCCATGACGCAGGAAGGTCGAAGTCACGCCTGTATGAGCCGACAGGGTTAGGTTCGTATTCGGCGGTATAGCCCTCCATAGGGCGTATCACGCTAGGGTTGGCGTTGAAAGGATAGGTGACGTTGGTATAGATAGGTGTGCCGTAACCCTTCATCTCCCAGTTGGATGGGACATCAATGTCGTCCCACCCGCTCACATCGTAACCCGGCTTGTAGAAGCCTGCCGGACGCTCTGAAGGCTGCTTGACCCAGTTGAACTTCCAGGTGCCGTTGAGCGACATATAGTCCGAAGACTCAGGGGTCAGCCATGGCTTGTCCATGTAGTTCCTGTCGGCCTTTAGCGCTGCGACTGAAGGATACGGGACCATGGTCACATGTCCCGGAAGCTTGTTCCTGCCGATGATGGCCTCGTTCTCCCAGTCATCCTTGCCCACTGTAGGCAGCGGCTTGCCCTTGACAGGGACAAGCGTCCAGACCGTAGGGGTCTCGTCAGGACGACCGAAACGTATCATGGATCCTTCAGTGTCTTCCCCTTCGATGAGGACCTTGCAACCGGTAGCCTTGTGGCTGATGGTCACTTTGCCCTTGCCCGCCGGAGTGAGCACGAACTGCTGGTTGGGATTGCCAGGCTCGAAGCTCCAGCTTCCGAGAAGCGTGCCGCCGGTCTTGCTGCCGCTGGTATCGAACGTCTTGCTGTTCTGCTCGCACCATATCACCCAGGTATTATCCTCGTCAGCATAGAAGCTGTAGAGCTGGTTCTTGTCAGCCTTATCCATAGCGACCAGCATCTGAGGGGCCTCCTCGGATGTCATCGTGTTCCGGATGGCGAATCCGTTAGGAGAGGTGATAAGATACATCTTTTTGGCATCAGGGAAGGCCGGGCCCGCATGTGACACGAAGAATGGACCGGAAAGAAGCAGCGCAGCTGCGAATGCAACAAGTCTGGATAGTCTCATGAATGTGGATATTATGGTTAACGGGCCGCAGCCCAATAGACTACGTATCGCTGATGATGGATGTCGAACAGTGGGGAAATTGTTGTGTCCCCGATTTTCCAGGACAAGGCTCCGGTCCGTTGCAGACCGTCTAAGTCGGGTGACATCGATACCGGAAGGCCATCAGGGATCTTGTAATCGTAGAAGTAAAAGTCGTTAAATGTGGAAGGGTCACTGAATATGCTTGTGATTCCCTCTGTGCCAAGTTCCCCGCCCAGGACTATCGGCCCATAACGGAGGACAAAGCGCTCGGAGCTCCCGTTTGCAAATTCCACGGTCAACTTCATAGGGAAAGAAAGCTCGATCCTGTCTCCGTCCTTCCATTTGCGCGTAATGATCTGGTATCCGTTCTGAACGGACATACGCACATTTTTGCCGTTAATCTTTATGTACGGATCTTGTGCCCATCCCGGTATGCGAAGCGCAATTGACGCTGTCGCGTTTCCTCTCACTTCCAGAACCGTACTTTCTCCGTATGGGAAAGAGGTCTCCTGCTTGATTGTGAGTCCGGCCTGCCTCCATTGCAGGACGGATGGGATGAAGAGATTCACGTACAGGAGAGGACATTCTTTATATTCGCTTTGGTAATAGATTGCCTCACCGTATTTTGCATGGCTCTCGAAACTGCTTCCCACGCAACACCAGAAACTTCCCCATGAAGTGCTGTATAATTTGTAGGCTCCGCTTTGCATGGGCTGGAAATAGTGGATCATGCCGGTCTCAGGGTCCTGCTGGCCAAGCATGTGGTTCAGCAAGGCATTTTCATAGTAATCGGCATACATCGGATCAGCTGACCATGAGAACAGGTGGCGTGTGAGTTTGAGCATATTATATGTGCAGCATTCCTCTCCCGTATATCCGCTGAGATGCTTGTCAAACTGCGATGAATCGAAGAAATGTTCCCTGTCGCTGAAGCATCCTGTAGCATAACAATGCCTGCGGGTAATGATGTCCCAGCCATTCTCCACAGCGGCCTTGGAAGAAATGTCCCCGTTGAGTTCGTAGTTGCGGGCCTCGGCGAGAATTTTAGGGATGAAAGTGTTGGCATGCAGGCCGGCAAGTTCGTCACGATTCTCCTTCAGAGGATCGATCGCTTCTTTGTGATAGAAGAAACGTGCCATTTCCAGAGCATGCTCATTGCCTGTAAGGGAATAGACATTATAGAATGATTCGTTGACACCGCCGAATTCGTTGCGCAGCATCGTGGCCCGTTCTTCTTCCGTGAGGCCATGAAGCCTGTTCCATGCCCATTCCGTCATACCGGAAACCATTTCCAGGGCCTCAGAATTGCCGGCATGGACATACTGGTCCAACAGTCCGGCCATAATCTTGTGTATGGTATAAAAAGGAGCCCACACACCTTCGCCCCGGATGTTGCGTTCGATCTGTTCCGGTCCGAATGCGCTCAGGTAACCGTTACCATACGCCCGCTGGACTTGAGAAAGCGCAGTTACTATGCTGTCGCCCTTTTCCTTGAAGCATTGTTCTCCGGTCTGGGCATAAATAAGGGCCAGCGCTGACATCATATGGCCGACACTGTGCCCACGCAGTTCGCAGTCCAATTTTTCCCAACCTCCGAGTTTAGGGATGTTCATGTCCGTCCTGACTCCGACAGTGTTCCGGAAACTATGCACTATACTTTTCACCGGCAGGCTCATGAGCCATGCCGAATCCCGCTGCATGTTATCCCTCCACCGGCTTGGCAGTAGCCTTACATCCTGAAGCGGGACAGAATAAGCCTTGGGAGTCATTGATGCCTCGTGGTCAGATGTAAGATAGATCGATTGTGCCTGCAAACCTATGGATGCGGCAATTGCACAAATGACGAGCAGTGCGGTTCTTCTCATTCCTATTTCCTTTCTTTGATGATTGCGGCGAGACCGCCTGTCGGCACACAGTCAAGCACGAGCTTGTCGGAGGACTTGACGACGGACTCCGTGCGCAGTATGTTGTTAGGATTCTGCTCCGAGTCCGGAGCATCGTGGTAAAGTGTCATGTCATATGTGCCCCCGCCGAGGAATCCGGCGTCGATTGAGAACTCGTGAGGCGATTTGCTGTTGCCTATGGCGCCGAGATACCAGTCGCTGCCTTTCCTGCGGGCGACAAGGATGCATTCTCCCGGCTCCGCGACGAGCACGCGCGTCTCGTCCCACACCGTAGGCACCTGGCGGATGAAGTCGAAGCCTTCCTGACCCTCATATGCGGCAGGAGTGTCCGATACAAGATGCAGGGCGCTCTCGTAAACGACATACATCGCAAGCATGTGGCTGCGGGTGCAGGTCACCACCGGCCTGAGGCCCACAGGCTTGTACTCGTCCAACGTGACGGCGCGGAACCCTCCCAGATGGTAGTCCGCAGAACCGGCGACACAACGGGTGAAAGGCAGGTCGAGATCGTGGTCGGCACCGAGCTGCCATCCGTTCCATTTGTATACTTCATAGTTGAGGGTGCCTTCCCTCGTGAACTCACAAGGATAGGTGCGCTGCAGGCCGGACGGCTTGCTGGCACCATGGAACTGGATATGGAGATGATACTTCATGCCGAGTTCCAAGGCCTTCTTCTGGAAGTCTATCATCTCCTGGTCGTCACGGTCCATGTAGTCTATCATCATGCCCTTTATGCCCCACTCGTTGAACTGGCGGAAAGTCTCCTCCATATTTTTCGAAAGAGGTTTCCAGTGGACCCACACACGCATCTTGACACCCTTCTCAGCGGCATAGCGGCATATAGGTTCGATTTCGAATCCGGGACACAGACGGCTGGTGTCATCAGTGTCCTTCGGGCGGCCCGTCGAACTCCCTTCATTGTAGAACCAAGGATATTCACGATCGTTCTCATCGATGATTCCGGTGATGGAATGGTATGGGATGCCGTTCTGGGCGCAGAAATCGATGAAATATGTGCTGATATTGTAGTTGACTGTATTCAGGTCGCCTTTCTTCATCTCAGCAGGAGCCTGGTATCCGCACCACCAAGGCCATGTGGCCTTCCCGGGATTGAGCCATGAGAGGTCCTGCTCCGGGCATGGATCGCAGAGGGTCGTAAGTATATTGGACTCCAGGAACGCTCCGGCCCTGTCGGAGACCATGAACACACGCCACGGACTGCGGTGAGGAAGGTCGCCTATGACGCTGAGCCCCGAACCGTCCATACGCGGGGACAGGGCACCGGTGAGCATTCCGTCCCTGCTGACCAGCATCATCCCGGCATAATCCACAACATTCGCCTCGGTCACAGACATATACTTCCCGGAAGGGAAAGACAGGAACACGGGCATGTCCATGATAAGGCTGTCCTTGTATGTGCTAAGAGGGGCTGTCTTATAGTTCGCCTCATGCGAGCTGATGAATCCCGGCAGTATCATGGCCTTGGCAACGGGATCGCCCGCAAACTTGAGTTCCATCCGCTCCGCCTTGACAGCAAGGCTCTCCATGCTCTTCTGCTCGGGAATCTCGTAACGGTATGCAACTCCGTCATCGAAGGCCCGCATATATATCTTGACATGACGTCCCTCGGAATTGCTGAGTGTTGCCACGAGTTCGTTGGAGACGCTGTGCACGTGGCTGGTCTTGCCCACAGGCATGTCATAGTCATCGACGACCGTGGCAGGCCTGCCGGCCTTGACCTTCACATCCGTACCCAGATACCCGTCCTCGAAATCAATGCCGACGGGAGAATCAAGAAGCAGAGTCTCACCCTTATAATCAATTGAAATCACTGACTGACCCTCCGAAACGGACAGGTGGAAGTCAAGATTGCCGTCCGGTGAAGTGACCGTGACCGAAGAAGGAGAGCATGCCCAAACAAGGCCCAGCATCGCTGTGATGCCCAAAAGACAATGGATTTTCATATTTTTTTTCATGGTAATATATTCAATCAGCATCTAACTGAACGGAGCATTGCAACACATGCGTATAATCTTACTGATTTCATACGACTGATCACTGTACTATATCGTTGTGAAGTTAGTAAATTCTTCTCAGAACCCTGTGGCGTCCCGGGCCGAAATGACGTGAGACCGAGTACTCCGGTACTTCCAGTTGAGCGTCGCATCCCTTTGGAACGGTTATGCGCAGGATTACCCTGCGTCCCTTGACAGCCCAGCTGCTGCGTACCGTACCGTAACCCGTCTCGAACGATGCGGACGCCATGCCGACCTCCGGTATGATCTGCGGAGCAATGAGCAGATGACGGAAGCCGACGGACTCTTCCGTCTGGCGTATACCGCACAGTCCACCATAGAACCATTCCATAAGGTGGCCGAGCATGAGATGGTTGTTGGAGACGAATCCATATGCCTGCCAGCTTTCGGTGAGTGCTGTCGCCCCGTGCTCGAGCTGCCATCCGTATCCCGGAACATCGGTGCGGCTGTTCATCTTGAAGATGACATCTCCCCTGCCCGCTTCCTGCAAGGCCTGCACGACAAAGCGATAGCCTATGTCTCCTGCCGTAAGGGCGTATCCACGGCCCTCGATATCGGCAATCAGGCTGGCAAGGACTTTCTCACGGTTCCGTTCTTCCACAAGTCCCAGATAAAGAGCCATCGCATTGGCTGTCTGGGAATTACGATCATAGTAGCCCTCCTCATGGTAAAATTCGGCGTTGAATGATGCCCTGATCTGCGCAGAAAGCGCTTCGTACTCAGCCGCGTCATCCGTCTTGCCCAGCAGCCTGGCCATTTTTGCCATAAGGACGATATCGTAATAATATATGGCGGTAGCGGAAACTCCGTTGCTGGTGAGCTGGGAGCGGCCCGGACTGTCGGGACCTATGTCGAACCAGTCTCCGAGTCCGTATGCCACGATATTGCCGTCAGCGCGGCTGCCAAGGTATGCGGCATAGCGCTGCATAGCTTGGTAGTGCTGCTCGATGTGTGTCTTGTCGCCGTACCAGCGGTACAGATACCACTGGCTGATGATAAAGGCGCTCCCCCATTCCGGGGTATCTTCGAAACCGTCCGCGAACATCACATACATAGGCGCAATGGTCGGGATGCAGCCGTTATCCCACTGGGATGCTTCCATGTCATTGAAAAGTTTCTCATACAGTTTCTTGACATTGTAGCGATACTGGATGGAATATTGCATAAGGTGGTCCTGCTCCATCCATCCGAGCTTCTCGCGGTGCGGACAGTCGGTGATGACACTTTGGGTATTGCTGCGAATGGCCCAGTCGATAAACTCGTGGGTCCTGTTGAAAAGATTGAAACCGCATTCGAACTTTCCCGCTTCAGGAGAGGCGGTACAGGTATGCAGGCCTGTCAGAGCTATGATCACGGGCAGATTGTCCGGATTGTCCGCACCTTCGGGCACCGCCCCTCTTACGCTGACATAGCGCTGGCCATAGTATGTGAATCGGGGCTGCCAGCTCTCCACGCCGCTTCCGCACAATGTATATTTCCATACATAAGGACCGCCGGAAGCTTCCTGGGTGACATTGCCGTCCTCATCGAGGAGTTCACCCGGCCACAGTTCGACGCTCTGCCCGCTCTGTCCCTTTACCTCAATTCTCACTATGCCGGAGAAATTCTGCCCCAAGTCATATATCCAACTGCCGTCCGCCCCTTGGAAATGTTCCTTTTCGGGTACGGTGCGGCGTATGACCAGTTCGGTACCGTCCTGCTTTTTCAGCACGGGCACGGCCTCGGCGGGCACCGGCTTCTGCCAGTCCGGGCTCGTCTCCAGACGGGCATCGTAGGACTCGCCGGCATATATGCTGCTGAAGGTGACGGGGCTGTCACACACCTTCCAGCTGTCGCAATCGCTGACGATGCTCTGTCTGCTGCCGTCAGCACACTCAATGTCGAGACGCATCCAAAGTTTGGGCTGGCCATAAGAGCAGACGAGTTTTCTGTAACCTTCACCCGGTATCGTGTAGAAACCTGTGCCGAGCATCACGTCTATGACATTGTCGCCGGAGCGGAGGTCTTTTGTCACATCGAATTCCACGTACAGTGCCTCCTTGTCATAACAGGTCCAACCCGGATCGAGGAAATGATCGCCCACTTTCCGTCCGTTGAGACTGAACTCGAAATGACCCAGACCGCAGACCTGTGCAGTGGCCTTGCGCACCTTGCCTTCCAGGATGAATTCGCGGCGGAACTGAGGGATGCGATAACCGCCGTCCACTCCTCCCCAACCATAATGCACACCGGGGACGATAACGTCCCGCTTCCCTTCAATGGCTATCCACCCCGGCTCGTTGGCTGCACAGACAGATGAGATAAGAATCGCAAGGAAAGTCAGGAATTTCAGTTTCATATGATATCGGTGTTTCAGAATGATAAAGATAATGCATTTTTATTTTACGCCTTTGCTTTAAGTGTAAAATTGTGTTACTTCGCATACATTAACTTGAAATGAAATCATGAAACGTTTTTTCCCCCTTGGCCTTATGGTCTTTGCCTTGATGGTGATGCTCTGCGGCAATCTGCCTGTACATGCGGCCGGCACACTTTTCAAAAACGGCAAGTCCGGATACAGTATCGTTCTATCGGCTACGGCTTCCTCTTCGGAACGGACAGCCGCCGAAGAGCTGCAGAAGTACATCCGGGAAATAAGCGGTGCCGAACTGCCTGTCGTGACCGATCTCTACACCAAGGGGGCACATATCTTTGTGGGATATAACACCCGTGTGGGTGATATATTGGGGCAGAAGGACATTGATGAACTGGATGAGGCATTCACCTATGAAAGCCGTGGCAAAGACATATTCATCTACGGAGGCAGCCTGCGCGGGACACTCTACGGTGTGTACACTTTCCTGGAAAACGAGTTCGGCTGCCGATGGTACACTCCTACCTGCACCAAAGTTCCAAAGGTCAGCAAATGGAGTTTCTCGAATCTGAGCCACAGTGAGGCGCCCGCCATCAGATACCGCTACTCCAATTATCAGGGAATCGCCAGCGCAGATGAATGGAATGCCCGAAACAAGCAGAACTACCACTGGGTGGCAAAAGCCAACAGGTACGGCAATCTGGAAGGATACTGGAGCGCCCATACCATGGGGATGTTCGTGCCGGAGAAAGAGTTCTTCGCCACCCATCCGGAGTATTTCGCCCTAAAGGATGGCAAGCGAATAGGTAACGGTCAGCTTTGCCTTTCCAATCCCGAGGTGATGCAGATCTGCCGCGAACGCCTGCTGGACGTTATGGACAGGGAGCCTTTATATCGTATATACAGCCTGTCACAGAATGATAATTTCGGTTTCTGCGAGTGCGACGAATGCAAGAAGTTAGAGGAGCAGTATGGCGGTCATTCCGGACTGATCCTTTGGTTCGTGAACCAGATTGCCGACGAAGTCATGAAGGTCCATCCCGACAAATACGTAGGCACATTCGCCTACCAATATGGCCGCAAGCCGCCTGTAGGCATCGCGCCCCGCGACAATGTGGTCATACGTCTATGCAATATCGAGTGCTGTTTTGCTCACCCGATGGATGCCGGATGTCCACAGAACGAATCGTTCATGGAGGATCTGGAGGGATGGACGAAGATAGCTCCACGCCTGTTCATCTGGGACTACATCGTGGATTATGCCCAGTATCTGGCCCCATGGCCGAATTTCCAGGTTCTCGGACCTAACATCAAAGTGTTCCGCGACCATAATGCCATAGGTATCTTCGAGGAAGCCCAGTACCAATCGGAAGCATCTGAGTTCCAGGAGATGAAGTCATGGGTCGTTGCCAAACTGTTGTGGGACCCCGAGCAGGATGTAAACCTGTTGGTAAAGGATTTTATTGAGGGATTCTATGGCAAAGCCGCGCCAAAGGTGCAGGAGTACTATGATCTGTGCCAGTCATTGGTGAAACCGGATCTTCACTATGGCATCTTTATCAAGGAGCAGGACCCGATATATTCCGATGAGTTCGTGAAACAGGGCGAGGCTATCTTACGCGATGCCATGGATCTGGCCGAGAACGACGAGATAAAGGAACGTACGGGGGAAGTGCTCATGCAGATCCTTTACCTGAAGTCGATGCGCAACAAACAACAGTCCTTCCAGGATGGCACCTGGGACGAACTGGTAAAGATGATGCGCCACTATAAGACCCGGGCCAACGAATGGTCAAAGCTGGAGGATTTCATCGCATTGATTGAAAAGGACAGGGTCAATTAAAAGTCCATGTCTGTCCAGCCTTCAGATGGACGGGGCCATCGGTGATGCCTATAATCTCGAAGTCCCCTTCGTGCTTTGCCTTAAGGCACACATGGCAGACCTTGCCGTCCTTCCATTCCGCAGAGACCTCGGCACCTCCGCGCACACAGAGACCGCTGAAACTGCCGTCCTTCCACGCTGATGGCAATGCCGGAAGTAGTTCAATGGTGCCTGCATGGCTCTGCACGAGCATTTCGCCGATTCCGGCCGCACCGCCGAAACTGGCGTCAATCTGGAATGGTCTGGTGCAGAAAAGATTCGGATAGGTACCATGACGCTGTTCTGTTGCGGGATGCAGGAGATCCGTCAGAAGCTTGTATGCACGCTCCCCGTCATGCAGGCGGGACCAGAAATTGATTTTCCATGCCGAAGGCCAGCCGCCACCGCCTTCACCCTGTATTCCGTCACTGCGCACTTCGAGCGAGCGGCGGGCCGCCCCGGCAAGTTCAGGAGTGCGGACCATTGATATCTCGTCACCCGGGTAGAGCCCGTACAGGTGCGAGCAATGGCGGTGCTGTATCTCGGTCTCTTCGAAAGGTTCGAGCCATTCAAGGATCCTGCCGTCCTCACCTATCGTAGTAGGCATGAGACGGCTGCGCTTCTCTTCTAGGATCTTGCAGAAGTCCTCATCCACACCGAGTATCGAGGCTGACTCCATGACATTCGTGAAGAGTTCGCGAACTATCTGGTTGTCCATCGTGGACCCTGCACAGATGCTCGCCCTCTTCCCGTTCGGCATGATATACGCGTTCTCCGGAGAGGTCGTAGGAGCGGTCACAAGGTAGTGGCTCCGAGGATCCTCCACAAGCATGTCCACGAAGAACAGAGCCGCCTCCTTCATCACCGGATACACATCGGCCAGGTACTCCTTGTCCATGCTGTACTCATAGTGCCTGTAAAGGTGCTGGCAC
>JAZRXV010000132.1:0-4268 GCA_045600405.1 Candidatus Cryptobacteroides sp. | reverse complement strand
CCCTAGAAGAACAGCAGTTCCCTGTATTTAGGCAGGGCCCAGAGCTCGTCATCGACCATCAGTTCGATATCATCGATGCGGCTCCTGATTTCCTCGAGCATCGGGGCTACGGTGTCATGATAGGCGATGGCCTTTTCGCGTATGTTCTCTATCCTGTTGGCCACTTTCCGGCGCTCCACGAGTTCGGCGACCAGCCTTCTGATATCAGATACATTTTGTGCAATACATTTGATGGTAGTGATATTCTCAACTGAAAAACTGTCTCCCTCCTCCTTGCCGAGGACGGTTTCCATCTTGATGACATTGTCCAGCAGCGAACTCTGATAGCGTGTGGCGATGGGGATGATATGGTTGAGCGCCAGGTCGCCGAGGACACGCGCCTCAATCTGCACTTTCTTGGTATATGTGTCCCACTTGATCTCATTGCGGGCGATCAGTTCGTCCTGCGTCATCACGCCCTGGCTGCGGAACATATCCACGGACTCCTTGTACAGGTAGCGGTCAAAGATGAGAGGAGCGCTGGTCTCGCAGTCCAGCCCCCGTTTTGCCGCCTCGGCCTTCCATTCATCCGAATACCCGTTGCCGTCAAAGCGTACGGGCTTGGAATACTTGATATATTTGCGCAGCACCTTGACTATTGCGAATTCCTTCTCCTCTCCCTTGCCCATAAGTTTCTCCACATCCTTGTAGAATATCTCCAATTGCTCTGCGACGGCCGTGTTGAGGGCTATCATGGCCGGGGCGCAGTTGGCTTCGGCGCCGACTGCACGGAATTCGAATCGGTTGCCGGTGAAGGCGAACGGCGAGGTGCGGTTGCGGTCCGTGTTGTCTATGAGCAGGTCCGGGATCTGAGGGATATCGAGTTTCAGTTCGCGCTTGCTGAGCAGGCGGACGAAATTGTCGGTGGTCTCCATATGGTCGAGTACGGATGAGATCTCGGAACCGAGGAAACTGGATATGATTGCCGGCGGAGCCTCGTGGCCTCCGAGGCGGTGGGCGTTGGAAGCGGACATCACGCTGGCCTTGAGCAGCCCGTTATGGCGGTAGATGGCGGCGAGGGTATTCACCACGAAGGTGATGAAACGCAGGTTGTTCTTGTCGCTCTTGCCGGGAGCCATGAGGGAGACTCCGGTATCGGTGCCGAGGGACCAGTTGCAGTGCTTTCCGGAGCCGTTGACACCTTTGAAAGGCTTCTCGTGCAGCAGGACGCGGAATCCGTGCTTGTGCGCGACCTCCTTCATCAGGGACATCAGGATCATGTTGTGGTCCACCGCAAGGTTGCAGCGCTCATAAATCGGGGCAAGTTCGAACTGGCTCGGCGCCGTCTCGTTATGGCAGGTCTTTACCGGGATGCCGAGTTTGAGAGCCTCGATCTCCAGGTCCTTCATGAATGCCTGCACCCTCTCCGGGATCGCGCCGAAATAATGGTCGTCCAACTGCTGGCTCTTGGCGCTCTCATGCCCCATGAGTGTACGCCCGGTCAGAACCAGGTCGGGACGGGCCATGAAAAGGTCCTCGTCAACGAGGAAATATTCCTGTTCCCATCCCAGATAGGAGTACACCTTGTGGACGCTCTTGTCGAAGAGGCGGCACACTTCCGTGGCGGCCTTGTCCACTGCGCTGATTGACTTCAGAAGCGGGGCCTTATAGTCCAGCGCTTCGCCGGTATAAGCTATGAATACCGTCGGGATACAGAGTGTGTTGCCGATGAGGAACGACGGGGATGTCGGATCCCAGGCGCTGTAGCCGCGGGCCTCGAAAGTGCTGCGTATGCCCCCGTTGGGGAATGACGAAGCGTCAGGTTCCTGCTGCGACAGCAGTTTGCCGGAGAATCTCTCTATGACCCCGCCCTTGCCGTCCAGTTCCACGAAGCCGTCGTGCTTCTCGGCGGTGGTGCCGGTGAGAGGCGAGAACCAGTGCGTGTAATGGGTGGCGCCGCAGTCCATGGCCCAGCGTTTCATGCCGTCCGCCACATCGTCGATGATGCTGCTGTCCATAGGGGCGTTTCCGTCCAGGACCTCTATCATTTTTGCGTACACCGGGGCCGGGAGGTATTTGAACATCTTGGCCTTGTCGAAGACTTTTGTCCCGAAATATTCCGAAGGCCGGCCGGGATCTTTCACTTCAAGCGGCCGTTTTGAATATGCTGATTCAAGAGCGTCGAATCTGAGTTTGCTCATTTTGGGGTAATTTTGAATTTCCGAGGTCAAAGATACTCAAAAATGGGCAAAATGAAGCCGCAAAATCAAAATGCGGCAGCAAAAACGGAAAAATAAAGGTGTTGTACGGCGGAAAATCAAATATTTTCCGCTACAGTGAATCCGGTACTCCAGGCGGCCTGCAGATTGAATCCGCCGGTGACGGCATCTATATCCAGGACTTCTCCGGCGAAGAAGAGGCCGGGATATTCCTTGCTCTCCATGGTGCTTGGATTGATGCAGGACAGGGCCACACCGCCTGCGGTGACGAATTCTTCCTTGAAATGGCAACGTCCCGTGATGCCGTAACTGTCTGCGGTCAGGGTGGCGGCAAGGCGGTTGATGCCCTTCGATCCGAGTTCCGCCCAGGTGCGTCCCTGCAGGCCTGCCCTTGTGGCTATGTGCTGCCAGAGGCGTGTGCTGATTCCTTCCGGAGAAACGTTTGAAACCTGTTTGCGGGGGTTCGATCTTGCAGCCTCCGCAATCCACTCCCTGACATCGTTTTCGGTCCTGCCGCTCCAATTTATTATAAGCGTTGCTTTGTACTGCGTCCCTGCGAGATACCGCGCGGCGTAGGAGGAAAGCCTGAGGGTAGCCGGGCCGCTGACTCCCCAGTCGGTCAGAAGAAGCGTCCCACGAGACTTGAAGGCAGTGCCGGCTATGCCGAGGATGGCGTTGTCCACCACTATGCCCATAAGACTGCGCAGGCCGCTGTCGTCTATCCTGAAGGTAAAGAGAGACGGGACCGGGTGGACGATCTCAAGGGAATCCAGGCCTTCGAGAAGTTTCAGCGCGCCTCCGCCCGTGGTGACCACAACCTTGTCTGCGGATGCTTCGCTGCCATCGGCGAATGTGAGCCTGTAGGTTCCGCTGCTGCTCTGGATCGAGTTGACGCGGCTGTTAAGCTTCAGGCTGACCCCGGACACCCTCATCAGTCTCTCGAGGGTGCGGACTATCTGCATCGCGTCCTGAGATTTCGGGAATACGCACTGGTCTTCCTGAATGACGCACGGCACGCCCTCGCGTGCGAACCATGCCATCACGTCCTCGTTGCTGAAGCGGCGCAAGGCCCTTTTCATCAGTTGTGCGCCTCTTGGATAAGCTTCTTCCATCCGGCTGATGTCCCGGAATGAATTGGTGAAGTTGCACCTGCCCCCACCGGTCACCGCCACCTTTGCAAGAGCTTTCGGGCCGGCTTCATATACCGTCACCCTGCAGTCCGGCTTCCTGCGCCTGATCTCGATAGCGCAGAAACATCCGGCCGCCCCGGCCCCTATGATTGCGACGTTGCTCATAGAGAAGATACCCTGACCGGGAAGGTGAAGAAGGTGTCGGGGAAGGGTTCGTCCTTGAGGGTGAAGTGCCACCATTCGCAGTCGTATGGCTTGAAGCCGTGGGCGAGCATGGCGTCGCGGAGTATCATCCTGTTGTCATATTGCTCCCGGGTGATAGGTTTATAGGCTCCGATCTCCTGTCCGGGGAGAATGTCCGGATGGGAGGCCACACCGAAATAGTCATAGGTACAGCCCATATCGACCTCCCTCTGGGTCTTCATGTCAAATAGGGTCAGGTCCACGGTTGAGCCGTGGGTATGGCTGGAGCGTGCGGCTATGTATTCCTGAGGGATGAGCACGTCCTTTTCGAGCTCGGGATAGAAATATTCCTTCATCCTTGTGTCCTTCAGGTCCTCCGCCCATTTGACGAAATAATCCACCGCGCACTGCGGGCGGTAGGCATCGAAAATCTTCAGCCTGTAGCCTTTTGCGAGCAGTTCGTCGCTGACGGCCTTGAGGGAATCGGTGGCCTGTTTCGTCATGACCGCTATGGGCTCGTCGTATCCCGGGATGCGGTTGCCTATGAAATTGAAAGAGCAGTAATATCGTATTTCGAGGATGGCTTCCGGGATGACATCCGTTATCAGCGTGAAGGCTGATGCATCTTCTTCAGGGGTGACTGTGGGCTGGGATGCCTGTCGGTGGCAGGACACAAGGGCAAGTGCCGCTATGATGACGGATATTGTCTTTTTCATTGGATGTGGTTTCGGAAATTTGTCCCGGAAGAGCAAAGTTA
>JAZRXV010000131.1:0-8305 GCA_045600405.1 Candidatus Cryptobacteroides sp. | reverse complement strand
CATGGAACGCCGTCATCCCATAAGTCTGACCATGCATGAACCTGAGCCGCAGCACACGTGAAGAAGGTTCAGCCGCAACCACGCGGAGATTTGTCCCGTGTACGTTGATAGGATCGTCCTGCGCCCCGCTGAACTTGCAGTCAAGCACACTGACCTTCCCGCGGCATCCGCTGAAATGCATGAAATCCGCCGACGAAGCCAGAATGCGGCCGCTTCCCTCGCGAGGTGTGCAATACACACGGCGCATCGTGATATCCTCGCTGAACTGGCTCACAATCCCCAGCCCATGCATATAATGGATCTGACAGTCCTCAAAGGTAACCCCTTTGCTCTCAAGGTTCAGGATACCGACCTGGTCGCGGATCCTGTCACGCACCGTCAGCGTGTTACCGACTGTAGGGACAAATCCCTCAGGCGTCTCGAAACGCACGAGACCGGGCTCCAGTTCCACCGCCTTGCTGGAATGCAGCACATCCCAGCCCCTGCTGTACACGAAATGACCGTTGGAAGCAAAAAATTCTATGCAATGGGGATACTCCGTCTTCCATCCCTCACCCACCAGGTCCAGGATTCCGTCGTCTCCTATCGAGTACCAGCTGTCCTTATGGAAACGTATATCCGTATATGGCGCCACGCCGTTCCCGCCCGGATTGAAGCCGACATAGGTCAATTCCGAGCCTCCCGGCCTCTCGCAATCCACATGGAGGTTCTTCAGGGTCACATCCTTCGATCCGATGATCGCAATCATCGTCTGCTTCCCGTGGAACACGAATGTAGCACCGTGGCCATCTATCGTCAGCCCGTCCTGGCCCTCTATCAGCAAGCCCAGCACCTTCTCCTTCGACGGGCATTCCTCCTCGGAACTGGTGTTCGAGATGAATATGTCCCTGCGCACGGCCTCATCCGGCCAGAAATCATAACATCCCGGCTCGAATGACAGGACCTTGCGGCCCTGACCCTTGCACGATTCAAGTACCTCGCGGACCCGCGCGGTGCAGTCCATGCGCGTATCCGGAACTATCCCGTGGTCAGCGACACGGACCGTGTCACCAAACGGAATCATCAACAAAGCGACAATAAGAGAAATCATATGGCTATATTGGAAGGAATATCGTTCACACTATTACCGTATTACGAATACTCCAAGGCTTATTGCAAAATTAGCGAATTATATCCAATTCCGAGCACGCATCCCGGAAAAGTATGAATCTGCCGGTGGACAAGACCAACTGTAAATATTGTGAAGTGAAAAATGCTTATCTTTGAACATTATGCGCAAGTCTCTCATCATCCTGGCCTTTCTGGCCGCAGCCTGCACTCCTCAGGCAACGAAGTACACCGGGACCTACACCGGCAGGAACCTTGACCACATCTCCTTCCCTATGGGAGGTATCGGAGCGGGAATGATATGCGTGGAGGGCACAGGAGCCCTCGGCAGCATCTCCCTCTTCCATGAGCCAGACCTCTTCAACGAGCCTGCCATCTTCTCAGCCATCCACGTGGACGGTTTTGAGAACGGTTCGAAGGTCCTCGAAGGCAATGTCCCCGATTACAAGATCTTCGGCCGCAACGGGGGCGGCAACGGATACGGTTCCACCACCTGGGGCATGCCGCGTTTCGAGGACTGCAGCTTCACCGGACGCTTCCCGTTCGCCGAGGTGGACCTGAAGGACAATGATATCCCGCTGGAGGTCAAGCTCCTTGCCTGGAGCCCTTTCATCCCAAACGACGAGGATGCATCCAGCCTTCCTGTGGCATGTCTGGAGTACAGTTTCACCAACACCTCCTCCAAGAGACTCGAGACCATCTACACATTCAGCACCAGGAATTTCCTCGACAAGTTCCAGGAGTCCAGAGGGTATATCGCCAATATGGAGAACGGATTCGTGCTCAACACCGAAGCGCCTGCGGACAAGCCTTATGAAGAAAGCCATCTCGCAATATATACCGACAGACCGGGCACCGTGGTGGACGGATGCTGGTTCAGGGGAGGATGGTTCGATCCTCTGACCATGGAGTGGAACAAGGTGGCCGAAGGCATCATCAATGACAGGCCGGCTGAGAATTTCACCGAAGACCAGTACGGGGCATCGCTCAGCGTGCCGGTCAGCATAGAGCCGGGAGCGACCGAAACCGTCCGCCTCAACCTCGTATGGTATGTCCCTACCAGCAATGTCTCCCACTACGACAGCGAAGTCAACGCAGGTCTGACACCTGCCAAATACGAGCCATGGTACAGCCACAGGTTCGCCAGCCTGCAGGAAGTTGTCTCATTCTGGGACAAGAACTACGCATCCCTCAGGGAGCGCTCCAAACTCTTCTCCGACACCTTCTTCAGTTCGACCCTTCCTGCCGAGGTCATCGACGCAGTGGGGGCGAACCTCTCCATACTCAAGTCCCCTACCGTACTCCGCCAGCATGACGGCAGATTCTGCGGCTATGAAGGCACCGGCGACACCTGGGGCTCCTGCCCAGGCACCACAACCCATGTATGGAATTATGCACAGTCGGTTCCGCACCTCTTCCCTAATCTCGAAAGGTCGCTCCGCGAGACCGAGTTCTTCGTAACGCAGAACGAGGAGGGGCATCAGGTTTTCCGCGTGGCATTCCCTATCCGTCCTACATTGCACAATTTCCATGCAGCGGCAGACGGACAGATGGGAGGCATCACGAAAGTCTACCGCGAGTGGAGGATTTGCGGCGACGACAACTGGCTGAAGGCCATCTTCCCTAAGGTGAAGGAAAGCCTTGACTACTGCATACGCACCTGGGACCCGGACTATGACGGATCCATGCGCGAGCCGCAGCACAACACCTACGATATCGAGTTCTGGGGCGCCAACGGCATGATGATGTCATTCTACGCCTCCGCCCTCGACAGTTACTGCGCCATGGCCGAATACCTCGGGGAGGACTGCGCACAATACAGGGACCTCCTCGGGAAATGTGTCGCCTACATGAAGGACAAGCTCTGGAACGGAGAGTATTTCTATCACAAGGTCGAGTGGGAAGGGCTGCAGGCCGGCAGCCCGCTGGAGGCACAGTCCTACAACAGCGGCTACAGTCCGGAGGCCCTTGAAATCCTCCGGAAAGAAGGGCCTAAATACCAGTACGGCACCGGCTGCCTTACCGACGGTGTCCTCGGCTGCTGGATGTCACTCACCAGCGGAAGGCCTGACCCTGTGGACCAGGGATACGTCAAGAGCCACCTCAATTCCGTCTATAAGTACAACTTCACCCCGGACCTCAACGACCATGCCTGCACCCAGCGTCCGGGCTACGGCGGAAGACATGATGCCGGCACACTCATATGCACCTGGCCGAACGGAGGCAAGCCGCAGCTGCCGTTCGTATATAGCGACGAAGTATGGACAGGCATCGAGTACCAGTCCGCCGCCCATATGATTTTCGAGGGTGAAGTCGAGAAGGGTCTGGAAATGGTCCGCGCCGTCCGCGACCGCTATGACGGCAGCGTCCGCAACCCGTACAACGAGTACGAATGCGGCAACTTCTACGCCCGCGCGATGTCAAGCTACAGCCTCCTGCAGGCTCTCACCGGAGTGCGTTATGACGCCGTGGAGAAGACACTGTACATCAGCCCTAGGATAAAGGGCGACTTCCGCACCTTCCTGAGCACCAACTTCGGATATGCCGCAGTGGGTCTTAAGGGCGGAAAGCCGTTCGTAGAGGTTAAGGAAGGCAATATTCCTATCGAGAATATCGTCGTCGAATAACTAGAAATGATAGCTGCCGGCCTTCAGCACACGCTGCTGCCCGCCGGCATCCACGAAGTTGGCGGTAGTACCGCAAGGGACGGTAAGGTCATAGGAGACTTCACCGTTCTTCTTCTCCCAATACACCTCGATGGTGCCGTAAGGGGTCTCCTTGCTGACACGCGCCCAATCCATGCCTTCAGGAATCTGCGGGGCAAGGGTGAATGCCCGGTAACCCGGCTCGACAGGGACGATTCCTCCCAAGGCCTGGTAGAACCATGTGCCAATGCCGTTGAAGCAGTTGTGGATATAACTGCGCGGATCTTTCCAGTCCTCCCAGGTGGTGGTGGCGCCGTTGTTGATCATATACAGATAGCCTGGGAAATCCGGCTGCTTGAGCATGCCGTACATGAAATCGGCCGCTTTGTTGGCAACGGCCCATTCGGTAAGGACAGGTATGCCGACAAGTCCGGTGTTGAGGTGACCTGGATACCGGTTGGTCCTGTCGCTCAGAAGTACATCCTTCACACCCTCGTACTTGTCGTCCGGCACTGCGCCTACAAGCATAGGGAAAGCAAGGTCTATCTGTATGCCGCTGGCCATGGCACATGTCTCCGGATCATAGAACTCCTCGAATATCCTTGCGTTGAGGGCCTGGCGGCGGGCTTCGAACTCCCCGGCGTCATCCTTCTGCCCGAAAGCCTCCGCAATCTTTACGAGGGCGGCGTAATTCTGGCTGAGGGAGCAGTTGTTCACTATGTCTATCGACTCCTGCACAGTGGCATCTTCATGGGTAGGCGGGAGCCAGTCTCCCAGATACCATCCGCGATATTCGGTCTCCGGCCATTCCTTAAGCAGGCCGTCCACGGTATAGGCGTCCACATAGTCCAGCCAGTGCTTCATGACGGGATAGAACCTCTCTGCCATACGGATGTCTCCGTAGTTGAGCATGCAACGGTATGAAGCCATTATCACGAATCCGCACCAATATGGACCTCCGCCGGCGGAATACGGGCATGGAGCGGTATGCGGCAGACCTCCGTCTTCGCGTATGTTGTCTTTCCATGCGGTCAGCCAGTTGAGGTAAAGTGCTGCGGCATCGAACATGGTCTGGGTGGTCATGGTGGAGGAATTGCCGTCGCCCCCATAGCCCAGCCTTTCTATCTGCGGACAGTCCACCTGATCCCCGCTGTACGTAAGGTTCTGCAGGGTATATTTTATCATGTCATGGATGGCATTGATGTCAGGGTCCGAACATTCAAAGGACGAGGTTTCCCTGAGGTCGGCGCTGAAACGGTGTGCGATGATGTCAGTGACATCCGGCTCCTTCTCAAGCCCGGTGATGACCACATAGCGGCAGGCATGCTGGCTGAAACGGTTGAGGAACACGTCACCGCCCTCCCTGCCGGAGCATATCATCGTGTCGTGCTCGTCAAAGCCGGTCAGAATCAGATGGTCGCTGTAGAATGCCTTCACGACGCTCCCCTCAGGCATCTGAGGGATGTGGAACTCGAACTGCCCGAGCAGGTCACGTCCCATGTCAACGAG
Source organism: Candidatus Cryptobacteroides sp. (assembly GCA_045600405.1). Taxonomy (GTDB): domain Bacteria; phylum Bacteroidota; class Bacteroidia; order Bacteroidales; family UBA932; genus Cryptobacteroides. The sequence continues at coordinate 3,044 of JAZRXV010000131.1, read as the reverse complement.
CCAGCACGGCTCACCGTCTTTCTCGGCGGCCTTGACGGATGCTGCAGGGAAGGACTCCTTGACGACATTTGAGCGGCACATCATAGGAGTCGCCTCTATGCCCTCTATCCGGACTATATCCACGTCATATTTGTCTGCACCTTCCTCACGGGCATCAATCTCCTCTCCGATGAAACCGTAGGGACGCCAGTTGCCGGGCTCCACATAGCCGCTGCGGGACGCTTTCCAGCCTTTGCCCGTGGCAAGCACTGTCTCCCATTTGCCGTATCGCTTCCTGACATCCACCTGGGCCTTGACGACAGGTCCGTCATAGGTCGCACCGTATGTCGCTTTCCTGTAGTTTCCTTTCGCCGCCCATATCACGATATCGTTTTCTCCTCCTTCCAGCAGGCTGGAGACGTCATATGTCACGGTGAGGGATCTCTTGTCAAGCTGGCTGACAGCCGGCGTAAGGACTGCGTCACCGACCTTCACGCCATTGATATACAGTTCGTGATAGCCGAGCGAATTGACGTGCACGAAGCATTCCGCACCCTTTTCCGCATTGAATGCGGCACTGAAAAGAGGTGCGGCATCGCTGCCCTCGAATGCACCGATATAATCTCCGGAAAGACCTTCGAGGATGGCCACGGAGAATCTGGAAACCTCACTCCAGCCACTTGCCTTGCCGTTTTCATCCCACACTTTCACTCTCCAGAAACATTCGTCCCCTGAAGAAAGTGTCCCGCCCCCGTAGGGCACCATCACGGTACGGTCGGATGCCGTCCTGCCGCTGTCCCAGAGATCCGCCTTCCCACCATTCAGAAGGGAAGGAGAGGTCGCGGCCTGTATCCGCCATGCGGACACCCTTTCCGCACCGGAGACCTTCCAGGAAAAGTGAGGTGAAGTGCTGTCGATGCCGAGGGGCTCTGCAAGCCCTTCACAGGTCAGGTCGGAAATCTGCGGACCGGAACAGGATACTGCCATGAAAATGGCAGCAAACGTGAACAATGAAAGCCTATTCATAAAAACATCGTAATATTCGTCCTAATTTAATAACTTTGAATCAAAATGACACCTATGAAAATAAATAAAATAACATTTACAATCCTTGCAGCGCTCCTTGCTGCGGGAATAGTCCTTCATGCACAGGTCACTCAGGTATCCACCTTCGAGATGAGGTACCTGACGAATGATTCTGCCGCCGACGGGGAAACGGATTTCCATGGTGAGACGGAATGGCTGGACCTCGAAGGCAGACTTGATGCGTTGAAGAAGTATGCGGATTTCGCATCCGCATTCTGGGGCAATCCCGATCTTGACAAGCCTTTCCTCACGGATTCCGGTGTCAGCAGCGCCTTACACGCGATCAAGCCGCAACCTTTGACCGGAGTGCGCACGACCATCCCCCTCGGGGAATGGAGAGCATGCGGAAACTCGAAGGGCAAGGCCCGGATACAGGAAGCACGGTGGAATGAATTCCGGAAACAGGGAGCACGGATAGCCGGAGGCTGCATGACATTCTCCGACAGGACTATCAGCATCCCTCTGGACAGCACCAGCTGGCGATTCCGCCTCAATTGCATCCTGGCTGACGCCCCCGGAAAGCTGGACGTCACTTTCCTGAAAGAAGGGAAAGAGGTCCTCAGTGCCTGCCTGCAGGGCGGGCAGACCCGGATGGAGATATACACGGACTTTGAGAACAGACGCTTCTTTGTCACCTCCGGAAACGACACGGCAGAGTACCCGCTATCCGGCTGCGAAGGGACCGACTGCCTGAAGATCCGGTCGGAGGGTCCTGTCTCCATAGACGCCATATCGCTGTACAGTTTCCTCCGTAACGAGGGCAATGCGCACACTCCATACCGCACCGTACTTGTCCTGAACGAGGATTTCAACGAAGTACAGGATATGGACGGCTGGGCATGCGCCGGCTACGATGACTCCTCATGGGATATTGTAAACCTGCCGTCGGCGCACGGCGGTCTGGCTGAGGCCGGAGAGGACTATTACCTCCGCAAGACCGTGCATCCGGGACCGTTTTCCCGGGCCTACCTGGACATCGAGACCATCACCCATTCCGGCGAAGTCCTTGTCAACGGCAGGACCGTGGCAGTCGTCAGCAACCCTCATCCCCAGTTCATAGATATAAGCAGGCACCTCATTGCAAATGAGGAAAATGTGATTGCCGTGCGGGTGGATCCGTACCTTTCGTCCAGAAGGATGCTGCATGCGCCTTCCGACCTCAACATAGGCTGGATGCTCGGACGCACGGAACTTATCCTTACGGACGAGGTCAATATACGCGATGCTTTTGCCTTTACCGCTTCGATTGACGGGACACAGGCCCTGCAGGGCAATAAGATCACTGTCAGGAACGACACCCATTTCTCTTTCAAGGGCCTTGTGGAAGTGAATTACTACCCATGGTTCCCCGTGGACGGACAGAGGGTGGCCTCAGCCTGCAAGGAGGTGGATTTAAGACCTATGGTCGATAACGAAGTGGACATTCCGCTGACCATTGACCACGCGGAACTCTGGAGCCCTTCCGACCCGAGACTCTATAAGGTCGAGGTCGTCCTGAAGGATGCGCAGGGAAGGCCGGTTGACGATTTTGTCTCCACCACCGGCATACGCACCGTCTCCCAGAAGGACGGGGATTTCCTCCTTAACGGGAAGCCGGAGATTCTGGAAGGAGCGCAGATCATGGGATTCCGCGGTCCGGTTGAGACCGTCGCAAAGACCGTCAAATGTCCTTCTGACGATGTTGTAATGCGTGAACTCCTGATGATAAAGGAGATGAACGGCAATATGCTGCGCCTACACGTTCATGCAGAAACGGACATAACGGAAGGGACCAATGACCCGCGCTATGCCGAATATGCCGACCAGTTGGGGATATGCCTCATCTGGCAGACGGCCGCATGGCTGCGCGACGGCGAAGTATGGAACATTGACTTCGAGGGCTATCCGAAGTTCATGAAGCAGGTCAGAAATCACCCTTCCATTGTGATGTGGGAGGCAAGCAACCACCCGAGCCGCTTCAAGGAGCACGACATTTCCGA
>JAZRXV010000130.1:0-7269 GCA_045600405.1 Candidatus Cryptobacteroides sp. | reverse complement strand
TGTGGAGCATAGGAGAATCGAACTCCTGACCTTTTGAATGCCATTCAAACGCTCTACCAACTGAGCTAATACCCCGATGTGAATGCAAATATAAGTCTTTTCCGGACAATCACAATCATATTCGCGCAGAATTGAGTATTTTTGCATCGGAAAATGGGTAAATATTCTCATTTCATATTCGACATAGACGGTACGCTCATCGACACGGAGCGCACCGGGGTCATGTCATTGCGGCAGACTGTCAAGGAAAAGATGGGGATAGACATGCCCTACGAAGATGCCTACGGCTATTTCGGCATACCCAGCGCGAAGGTCGCCCCGATGCTCGGCTACGCCGATGAGGAAGGATTCCTTGAACTTTGGGAGAAACGTTTCCAGGAGCTGATGCACCTTATGGAAACGTTTCCGGGAGTGACCGGCATGCTGCATGAAGTGAAAGCCGCCGGTCTCCACACGGGGATGGTGACCTCCCGCTCCGCTTACGAACTGTCACACGATCCCCTGATCTCTATGCTTCAGCCTTATATCGATGTCACCGTGTGCGCGGAAGACTCCGAAAGGCACAAGCCGGACCCGGACCCTATCCTCGCCTACTTCCGCAAGTCCGGGAGGAACGTGACGCCTGCTGATTGCATATATATCGGCGACACCATATATGACTGCCGCTGCGCCCACGGGGCAGGTTGTGATTTTGCGCTGGCGGACTGGAGAAAACGCGGCCTCCAGGGCATCAGGCCCGAATATCATCTGACCGATGTCGGACAAATCCTTGACCTGATCTGAAACCGGATGAGAAAAGCCCTTCAAATAACTGTCATCTTCACATTGTCGGCAATCCTCTTCTCAGGATGCGCCACCATAAAAGGCTTTCTCCCGGGAACGCCTTCCACCGGGAAGGCGACACCGATAAAGACTACTGCAGTGGGTACCCCGGCAGAGGAGATTCCGGCAGCAAGGACTGACAACGGGCAGGGAGGCATATGGGTCTCGAAGATGCCGGTCTCCGAAGAGATCAGTTATCCTGAGACTATCCCGGACAGTACGCCGGAGGAGGAGGAAGAAGAAGCCACTCAGGCACTTTCCAGACTCCAGAAAAGGCTTATCCGCACGGCAAAAAGCAAACTGGGATGCCGGTACAGTTACTCCGGGAAAGGTCCCAACGTCTTCGATTGCAGCGGTTTCATGATGTACGTATTCGGCAAGGAAGGCATCAAGCTGTCACCGGGCTCCCGCCAGCAATATACCGAAGGCAGACCTTTGAAGAAAAAGGAAACGCTCAGGCCCTGCGACCTCGTTTTCTTCTCAGGACGCAAAGTTTCCAGCACGGTAGGGCATGTGGGCATGGTCCTGGACTATGACCGCAAGACCGGGGAATTCACATTCATCCATGCGGCTGTCAGCACAGGCATCGAAATACAGAAGTCCACCGCGGAATATTATGCAAAACGGTATATCGGAGCCAGACGCGTGCTCCCTGACGACAGCTTTGCCGAAGACAGCGACGTGGACGAAGTTGTGGATATACAAGAGAAAGATGTCGAAGAGCCAGCCCCGGAACCGGAAGTCTGGCATACGATAAAATCAGGCGACACCCTTTCGGGCATCGCCAAGAAATATCATACTACCGTCAGCAATCTCTGCCGCCTCAACGGCATCAGCACCAGGACCATCCTGAAGATCGGCCGCAAGCTCAAAGTCAAATAGCCATTATTTCTTATCGGCTTTGTAAGAATCAGCCTTCTTGCGTATCTTCTCGGCACGCAATGCACTGTCCGGATGTGAAGAAAACATCTGTGCTACCGCAGACGCCTTCTGACCTTGAGAGAGATTTACAAGTTTCTCGAGCGCAGTAGCCATACAATACGGGCTTTTTCCATTTGCTATCGAAAAAGTATATCCGTATTCATCAGCCGCGAACTCCTGTTTCTGGGAGAACTTGGCCTGGACGAAAGCCTCGGAGATATCACCCAGTACTGCTGAGGAAAGAGCTCCGACAGAGCCTGCAGAGCCGATAAGGTCACGGGCGGCAGACGCCAGATAAGCCTTCTTCATAGCGTTCTTGGAGTCCTGATGTACGACATGCCCGATCTCATGGCCGATAATGGCGAGAAGCTCTCCGTCATCCATCACATCCATCAGTCCGGAATATACCCTGATAGAGCCGTCCGCACATGCAAAAGCATTGACTTCCTGAGTCTTATACACCTTGAAATTGAGAGGCAGGCCCTCAACCTGCACACCGGAGAGAATTTTGGCCAGCCTTTCGTTATACTCCCCGGTATCGACGGTGTTCTTCTTATCCATCTGGGCAACTGACTGAGCGCTCAGCTGGACTATCTGGTTGTCCGTGATACTGGCTGCGGTAAGCGCCTTGCCGGCAGCAGACTGAAGTCCGGAAGCATTCCAGCCGATATTTGACAATACTGAGCAACCGCAAAGTGTTGCAGACGCCACAAGGGCGACAAGAATTCTTTTTACCATAGTCAATCTATAAAGTTATCATAGTATATCCTTCGGAATACGTGCCAGGTATATGGAAGCCTTGGCCGCATGGGTATTGGAGTCGTAATCATACACCGTGCCGTCGGCACCGTGGTTCTCGGTCTCGTGGCGGGAATAGTACACCATCCAGAGTTCGTCTCCGACATCGATGAACCCGGGATAACTGGTGTCGCCGCCTGAAGGGAAGATATATCTCTCCTCGAAGTCACCGTCCATATCCCCGACAAGGAGCATGGTCTTGCATTTCCCGCGAGGGAAATAGTATCTTGAACCCGCTACGACCATCCCGTCGTCAAGTACGATGAAGTCCGGACCGCCAAGATGCAGGTCCATCTCCGTCCATTTCCAATCAGTATATGGAGGCTCGCTGACTCCCCAGCGTCCCATCCTGTCACCGCCTTCGCAGCGCACCATCATCAGCATGCGTCCGTCAGGAGCGAACCGTATGGTGCTCTCCCCCGGATCAAGTCTTCTGTCCAGGTCAAGTTCCGTGATGCGCTCATAGTTGACACCGTCCTCGGTCCTGACCAGGGCGAAATGGTCTCCGTAGGTGACGCCATAGCCGAAGCCGTTGCGCCATGTAAGGCGCCATATCCATTCGCGCTGATCCGTGATGCTGTCATCGAATACAACCGGCTCAGGATCGGAGAAATGCTTGCCGTCAGTACTGAAGGCCACATGAGGATACCAGGAGACAAGCTGCTTGTCCACATAGTTGGAGCCGCCCATGGTAAGCATGAGCCTTCCGTCAGGGGTCACGCTCAATTTCGGATCCCTGAGATCTATCCCCTTCTTTTCAAGCAGGGCGACAGGTCTCCAGCGCCTGCCGTTCTTTGAAACGAGCACCCTGGCCTGTCCTTCAGCCTTGCCCTTTTCATCGAAAATATGGCTCTGGGCCTCGCGGAAAGCGACATAGTACTTGCCCTGATACTCCGTTATGGAAGGAAAAGCGCTGTAGTTGCGGTTCCATATGCGGTCCACTGTGATATGCTTGTCACCGCATGAGCAGAGACTCAAGGCTAGGACGATGATTGCTGCAATTCGAAGACTTTTCATAAATGATTGATGCAATATCTTTACAAAGATAACACATAGATTGGAATTCGTGAACTTACTCCCTCATCAGTGTGTCAGCCGTCTCGCAGCAGAGATCGTCGCACATTTCGTTATAGATGTCCCCGCTGTGTGCACGTATCCACACCACCTTGACCTTCAATTTCTTGCCCTGTACAAGTGCGTGCCAACGTGCGAACAGGTCGGTATTGCGCCGCTGAGTCCACTCGCCGGTGAGAGTATTGACAGCATACTGGCTGTCGGTACGGATCTCCACGGCGGCTCCGTCAGGGCAGTTCTCTATGGCGGCGATGATGGCATGCAGTTCGCCCCTGTTGTTCGATTCCCTGCGGAACAGGAAGGCCTCCTTGCGCACAATCTCCCCTTCATGGAGAAGGATATATGCATATGCACCGCCATTGCGGCAGATATGATACCCGCTGTCGGTATATGCTATGTATGCGCTGTCGGCCATATTGCAATTCTTATCTTCAAAGTTAGAAAGTTTTCATATTTTTGCATATATGAAAAAGATTCTCCTCCCGTTTTTGCTCGTTGCACTATTTGCCAGCGGGTCAAATGCCCAGAGCCCGATGGACCTGGAGTTCCATCGTCTCGCCACCAGACGCTTTATCTTTTCCAATAACCTGGCTTTATCGGAGTTCGTACCTTCAGAGATAGTATCGTTCGAGTCCATGCACCCGGCTTTCACCCCTTGCAAGGAAGGTGCGCTGTGCGACACGACCTTCTCCCCGAGGACGGAACACGGCAAACTTGTACTGGACAGGAATTCAGGGAAAGGGCAGGCGAGTTTCTTTGTCGGAGGGGTCAACCCGTATGCCACATATGAGGTGGATATCCAAAATCTCGAAGCGGCGGAGGAAGGTTCTCTGGAGACAGGCTTCGAGCTTGCCCGATTCGGACTCATGGACCGTGTGCAGTTCTTTGCAAGGCTGTCCAAGGATGACAATGGGATATATCTGAGAGTATTCGAAAACGGGACCGTGGAAAGGGAATTGCAGATGTCGGATTCCGTACCCGAAGGTCCTTTCATCCTGCGGGCGCAGCTATATGGAAACACCGCCGGAGTGTTCGTTGAGAAAGATGGCGTGACCACCTATCTCGGACACATCCATGTCGAAGACAAATTCCCGGACACGCTGGACTTCAGGGCCACGGACGTCGCGGCGGCATCCACGTTCAATGTGTTCTCCAACCTGGAAGGGACTTCCGTAATAAACGGGGCGGAATCATATCTTTCCTCAGGAATCGGGCAGGCTGACATCAGGGTGATCACATACGAGGACCTGACGCCTTACATCGATGAGGGCCGTATCTGGTTCACCTTCTCATGCCGCGGCATAGGGATCAACCAGTCATGTCAGGGTGTCCTGAGCCTCGACCCTTCATTATTCGACCCGAAACTGGAAGGCGTGATAGTGTTCGACCACGGAGACGGACTGCTGCGCAACGACTACTCCTCACATCTGTTCTTTGACCGCACTGCCGGTGAATGGAAGGCATATGCATGTGATTTCGGAGGCACGGCCTTCACCGACGGACGCTCCGGCACGCAACTTCTTACAGCAGTCTCACACAAGGACCCGAGGAAAGGTTTTTCGGTCATGAAGGCTGCGCGGATAGACGTCGACAAGTTGGAAGGGCACCATGAAGACCCGTGCATATTCTACGATTCCGAGGCCGGTAAATGGCGCCTTCTCACCAGCGTTTTCGCCAACAATAACATTATTTGCGGCACTTTCGAGTCCGATACATGGGACGGGGTTTTCACTCCTGTCACGGAACCGGTACAGATGAATGCCACAGGCACATCAATCCAGAAAGTCGGGGACAGATACTACTGTTTCATGGGCGGTCACGGCAACCTGCGTGTCCATTCCTATCCCGATCTAAAAACCTTGGGAGAACTGGACCTTGACCTGCAGCCACACTGGCCGAAATCGGCGGGACGTGTCTGGGCCAGCATCATCCCTCTCCCGGAAGGATACCAATACCGCTATGTCCTCCTGACCATGGACAGGCCTAACTTCCCGGGCATCCAGGGAGCGAACTGGAGCTACGGCGCATTCTACTTCTACGGCGCGCGCTGATAAGGACCTCTTTTTTTTATAACATATTGGTATCAAACCGTTCGACCGTGTCCGCTATTCTATGGTTACTGTCTTTCCGGTCTTAGATGACTCGATTGCAGCAAACACGGCTTTCATCGCAGGAAGGACACCATATCCGGGTACTGACGGCTCGGTGTTCCGACTTATGCAGTCCACGAACGAGTCTATGATGCCGGACTTGGTCTGGTTGGCGTTGGTCTGTATCTGCCCGAGTTCGTAATTGACAACTTCTCCGCCCGGCTTGCGGAGCACGATGGGGGCGCGTTCGATGTCGTAGATGGTCAGGCTTCCGAGGGTGCCGAAGATCATGGTGGAGTTGTCCTCCGCACCATAGTAGGTCCAGCTTGCGGTCATGGTGCCTATAGCTCCGCCGTCCATCTCATAGATGCAGATGGCGTTGTCGTCGACTCCGATGAGATTGTTGTCGGGCCCTTTCTTATGGAGCGTGACGAGGCGTGCTGAGACTTTCTTGACATTCTGGCCTATGATGTACTGTATGAGGTCGGTCTTGTGGATGCCGAGGTCGGCCATGACGCCCATGGCGGCGAGTTTGGGATCGAAGAACCATGTGTTCTTGCCCGGATCGACGCTCCAATTTTCGGGCCCCGAATGACCGAATGAGGTGCGGAAAGTGAGCACGTCTCCGATAGTTCCCTGCTCTATCAGTTCCTTTGCCTTCGCATGAGCCTCGGCGAATCTCTGGTTCTGTCCTATCATGAGCTTGCGCCCGCATTCTTCCGCCGTCTTCACCATGAGCTCGCACTCTTCGATGGTGATGGCCATAGGTTTCTCGCAAAGGACGTGTTTGCCTGCTTTCAGGGCCTTGACTGTCACTTCGCAATGGGCGACGTTTGCGACGCAGACGCTTACCGCGTCAATCTCAGGGTCGGCGAGGAGCTCTTCGAGCGAAGAGCATGCCTTGGCGCCGTACTTCTCTGCCAGAGACTTTGTGCGCTCCTGATTGAAGTCGAAGAACGCCACTATCCTGCATAAGAGGTTGTCTGCGTATTCCGGGATGTGACGTACCTGCGAGATTTTGCCGCAGCCGATGATTCCAATGCCTATCATAATGTTACATTTAATATTATTTGTGTTGTTTAAATAGCCAGTATTATAAGAATCTGTTTTGAAATGAATCAAAAATAGTGGTTGGAATTGTCACTGATGGAAAAGACAGATATGACGAGCCCCGCAATACCGGGAAGGCTTTCATGATTCATGCGATTACGCAGGGGACGTGCTTTGGCCGTCTGAAATAATCTGTATCTTTGTACAGTTTGGCAATCACGTTTTCTTAGACAATCAAACACATCATGATAAATGGCTTGGGTACAAGCAGTTCCTTGATGCTAACCTTGTTTAAGATTGAATTCTCAACAATTGTAGCCACCTGTGTCACCGAGAAGGGACCAATCAAAGTAAAAACACGCAGCTTTACCTACTTCCTTTCTTTTTGTGATAGACGGTACGGAGGATTATGTCGGCATAATTCTCTCCCAAGCGGATGAGCCCTTCACGATTGAAATGCAGGTTGTCATTTTTGACGCCGCAAGCCTCGGCAGAAGCGCACCAGGCATTAGGC
>JAZRXV010000129.1:0-2650 GCA_045600405.1 Candidatus Cryptobacteroides sp. | reverse complement strand
CCTCATCGCTGAGATTTCCGGAGGGTATGAACTGCTGATTCCGCTTATCCTGACATCGACCATAACCTTCGGTACGGTAAGGATGTTCGACAAGTATTCAATTTATACAAAGCGTATTGCGCAGTCCGGAGACCTGCTCACCCATGACAGTGACCAGGCGGTGCTGACCCTGCTCAAGACTTCGGAGCTGGTCCGTGACAAATATCCGCGCATAGGCCTCGATTCCACCTTGCGTGAGCTTGTGGATGCAATTGCGGAGAGCGATGCCGCAGTAGTGGCGGTGCTTGATGACGACGGACGCTTCCAGGGCATGATAGACATTGCCAACATAAGGAAATATCTTTTCCGCACCGACGAGTACGATACGCTCCATGTCTATAATGTCATGGAGTCGGCTCCGGCGTATGTCTCCGTCGATGAGAAGGCCGACAGTGTGCTCCGTAAGTTCGATTCGACCGGAGCGTGGCGGCTGCCTGTGGTGGACGGGGAACACCGCTATCTGGGATTCATCTCGCGTTCGCGCATCCTGATGGCATACAGGTCCGAATTGAAGGAAATCTCCCTTGAGGACTGATTATCTTCCGGCCAGCCCCAGCGAGATACGGCCTCTTTCAAGATCTACCGATATCACTCTGACATTGATGTGCTGGTGCAGTTTGAGCACCTTGCCGGGCTCCGTGCCCCTCGGCCCCATCTGGGATACGTGGATGAGTCCGTTGTCATGCAGACCGATATCCACGAATGCCCCGAAGTTGGTGATGTTGGTGACTATCCCCGGAAGTTCCATGCCCGGATGCAGGTCCTCTATGCTGTGGATGTCCTCGGCGAAAGAGAATCCCGAAGCCTGCTCGCGCGGGTCCAGCCCCGGTTTCGCCAATTCCTTCAGGATATCGTTGATGGTTGGGAGCCCCGCTTCCTCAGTGACGAAGTCGGACGCATTGATGCGTTTCAGCAGTTCCGCATCACCAACGAGCCGGCTTGCCGTGACGCCGAGTGAGCCCGCCATCCTGTCCACGATGTGGTAGGACTCAGGATGTACTGCCGAATTGTCAAGCGGATTCTCCGCCTCCCTGATCCTCAGGAAGCCTGCGCATTGCTCGAATGCCTTCGCCCCGAGACGCGGTACTTTCTTGAGTTCAGCCCTGGATTTGAACCCGCCGTTGGCCGTGCGGTAAGCCACAATGTTCTCTGCAAGCGAAGGACCTATTCCTGCCACATAGGCCAGCAGATATGGACTGGCGGTGTTGAGATTGACACCAACGCTGTTGACGCAGGATTCGACCGTGTTGTCCAGCTGTTCTTTCAGAAGGGTCTGGTCCACGTCGTGCTGGTATTGTCCTATGCCCAGATTCTTCGGGTCTATCTTGACAAGTTCCGCAAGCGGGTCCATCAGGCGCCTTCCTATGCTGACAGCGCCCCTGACCGTCACGTCTTCGTCAGGGAATTCCTTCCGCGCCACTTCGGATGCGGAATAAATCGATGCCCCGTCTTCGCTCACGGTCCATACCTTGCATCCTTCCGGCAGAGCGATTTTCTTCATGAAATCCTCTGTCTCCCTTGATGCGGTGCCGTTGCCTATCGCTATGGCCTGTATGCCGTATTTCTCCACCATGCCCTGGACGGCTATGATTGCCTTGACCTTGTCATTCTGCGGAGGATGCGGGAATATGATCGTATGGTGCAAAAGATTGCCGTGCTCGTCCAGGCATGCTATCTTGCATCCGTTGCGGAAGCCCGGATCTATAGCCATGGTCCTTTTCTGTCCGACCGGAGCATCGAGCAGAAGCTGGCGCAGGTTGTCGCCGAACACACGTATCGAGTCCTTGTCGGCCTTCTCCTTTGCCTCTTTCAGGATTTCTCCTGAGATGGACGGGTCGAGGAGACGTTTGAACGCATCGGTGACCGCCGCTTTGATCTCGTCGGCCAGCGGCCCTGCCGGGTACGCATGCTCCTGACAGAAATCGTAGTATATCTTGCTGCTGCACTTCTCCGGGTCGGCGTCGATGTCTATGTTGAGGAATCCTTCCTTCTCCGCGCGGAGCATGGCCAGGAGGTTGTGTGAAGGAATGCGGTCCACCGGCATGCTGAATTCGAAGTAGGATCTGTATTTGGCTGCATCGCTGCTTTCCCGTCCGGCCTTGGTGACGCTGGACTCTATCCTGCGCCTCCTGTATATGCTGCGGAGATTCTCCCTGATGACAGATGTCTCGCTGAGCCTTTCCGCCACGATGTCCCTGGCACCGGCGAGGGCGGAGTCGATGTCTTCGGCGCCCGGCTTGCCGGCGGCTTTCATTTCCCTCGATCCCTTCAGGAAGGCTTCCGCCGATTTGCGCGGATCACGTGTGCGGACGTTCCACATGAGGTCGGCGAGAGGTTCGAGCCCCAGTTCCCTGGCGGCAGTTGCCCTCGTGCGTCTTTTCGGGCGGAACGGGAGGTAGAGATCCTCAAGTTCGGTGGAATTGACACAGGCCTCGATGCGTCCGCGGAGTTCCGGCGTCAGCGCCCCTGTTTCCTCAATGGTCTTGAGTATGGTGTCCTTGCGCTTCTCCATGTCGGTGAAGACGTCCAGCCAGTGCTTTACTTCCGCTATTTCGGCATCGTCCATGCCTCCGGTCTTCTCCTTGCGGTAACGGCTGATGAACGGTATGGT
>JAZRXV010000128.1:0-31217 GCA_045600405.1 Candidatus Cryptobacteroides sp. | reverse complement strand
ATGTCGTATTCCCCTCCTTCCGGAACGGCATTGACTGTTCCGGCCCCTTTCAAAGCATCGAAGGACAGAGGAGTATCCAATATGGATTTGGCATCGAAGGCCTTCCCCTTGGTATCCAGGGAATCGACCATGAACGGTTTTGAAACCGTGAACGGTCCGGCGTGCCTGAACGATGAGACCTTGAGTGTATCAGCAGCGTAGGATGATACGGAAAGTGCCGTAACGGCAAGGAGAATCAGATGTGTCTTTTTCATAGGTCCAAATTTATATAAAAATGTGCTAAATTTGCGGCCGTGTTATTGGAATTATTCATAGATGTCCTTCGGAACTCCATTCTCATCACCGGTCTGGTGGTGATAATGATGATGATGATCGAGTGCTTCAACGTAGAATCACACGGCAAGCTCTTCAGCGGACTGCGCAGCAGCCGCAGCGGACAGGTGGTGTTCTCCGCCCTTCTGGGCTCGATTCCGGGGTGTATGGGAGGATTTGCATCCGTTTCCCTCTATACCCACGGTATGATCAGTTTCGGCGCCCTCGTCGCCATGATGATAGCATCCTCCGGTGACGAATCCTTCGTCATGCTTGCGATGATGCCGAAAGAGGCACTGTGGATATTCATCCTTCTCTTCGGCATAGCCGTGGCATGCGGAATCATCGTGGACTGCTTCTACAGGAAGACCCCGAAGATGCACTGTGACGAGCACTACGAGATACATGAAGCCGACAACTGCGAGCACAGCCACGACACGGAGGACGGTCACAGGCACGGCCGCCATTTCACATGGAAACGGGCGCTGATGTTCGTCGGGACCGCCATTTTCATCGCAGCACTCGCAAGCGGATGGCTGGAGCATGAGCATGACCACGCACACGGAGCGGAAGAAGCCGTCTCCGGAGGTTTCAACCTGCTGAGCGAGGAGTGGATGAATGTCATGTTCGCCGTGCTGAGCATCATCATCCTGGTAGTCCTGGTAGTGGCCAGTGACCATTTCGTGGAGGAACACCTGTGGCATCACATCGTAGTGAAACACCTTCCCGTGATATTCGCATGGACATTCGGGGTCATGGTTTTCATAGGAATAGGCCTCCACTATATCGATATCAGCGGGTGGATCAGCGACAATACGGCTTTGATGATACTGCTGGCAGCGCTGGTGGGAATCATACCGGAATCAGGTCCCCATCTCATTTTCGTAACCCTTTACGCAAGCGGCATTGTACCGCTTCCTGTACTTCTTGCAAGTTGCATAAGCCAGGACGGACACGCCGCCCTGCCTCTCCTTGCTGAGAGCAAGGTGAGTTTTGTCAGGGCGAAAACCATCAATTGTGCTGTGGCAATCGCTGTCGGATTCGCAGCGATGCTGTTCTAGCGCAGTTTCTCGACTGCAGCGCGCACACGGCGCATAGCCTCCACTATCTTTTCGTCAGCTGCTGCATATGAGAAGCGTATGCAGCCCGGAGCACCGAATGCGGCACCGCTCACGCTTGCAACCAGCGCTTCCTCGAGAAGGTACATCGCGAGGTCGTCCGCATTTGCGATGACCTTGTCCCCGGCCTTCTTGCCGAACAGGGATGACACTTCAGGGAAAATATAGAATGCGCCGTCAGGAACGGTGACGTTGAATCCCGGGATCTCCTTGGCAAGGCTGACTATGAGGTCGCGCCTGCGCTCGAATGCCTGACGCATCTGCTCGACACACTCCTGAGGACCGTCATAGGCGGCCTCCGCAGCCTTCTGGGCTATTGACGAGCAGTTGCTTGTATATTGTCCGTGGAGCTTTGACACAGCCTTTGCAATCGGAAGCGGAGCAGCGCAGTAGCCGATACGCCATCCGGTCATCGCATAAGCCTTCGACACACCGTTGATCACCACCACACGGTCCTTGAGCTCAGGGAAGCTGGCAAGCGATACCGTACCGCCGACATATGATATATGCTCGTAGATCTCATCGGAAATCACTATTATCTGAGGATAGCGGGCCAGCATCTTTGCTATACCGGCAAGTTCCTCCGGGCTATAGACGGAGCCGGTCGGGTTGCTCGGAGTACATATAAGGAGGGCCTTGGTACGCGGAGTGATCGCACTTTCAATCTGCTCCGGGGTGACCTTGAACTTCTGCTCCGGACCCGCATACAACTCGACGGCCTTTCCTTCCGCTATCTTGACCATCTCCATATAACTGACCCATGCCGGGGTCGGGATGATAACCTCATCACCCTTCCCTACGATGCTCAGTATGACATCGCAGAGCTCCTGCTTGGCACCGTTTCCGACAACGATCTGGGCAGGTGTGAAATCCAGTCCGTTCTCACGCTTCAACTTCCGGCATATGGCCTCGCGTAATGACGGATAACCGGGAACAGCGGTATAGAAGGAGAAATTGTTGTCAATCGCCTTCTTGGCCGCTTCCTTGATATGGTCCGGAGTATTGAAATCCGGTTCGCCTACGCTGAGGCTGATGACATCGAGTCCTGTTGCCTTGAGGTCTGCAGCCTTCTGTGACATTGCAAATGTCGCCGATGGAGAGAGAGCCATCACTCTTTCTGAAAGAAGTTCCATTGTCGTGATTTTTATTCCGAGCCCAAAGATAATACTTTTATCCTCACTTTATACACGCTGCTTTTTAGTATATTTGCACATAAAACATACAACAGACATGCAGGAAACACCGGTTTTGCTGCTTACAGGCTATCTGGGCAGCGGGAAGACCACTCTGGTCAACAAGATATTGTCAAACAGGAAAGGTATCAAATTCGCCGTGATAGTCAACGACATAGGCGAAGTGAACATAGATGCCGCCCTGATTGAGAAGGACGGCGTGGTAGGCAAGAAGGACGACAGCCTCGTGGCCCTGCAGAACGGCTGCATCTGCTGCACCCTGAAAATGGATCTCGTCGAGCAGTTGAACGACATAAGTTCGATGAAGAAATTCGACTACATTGTGATCGAGGCCAGCGGTATCTGCGAACCGGAGCCGATTGCGAGGACCATCTGCTCAATCCCATACATGGGACAGGAATACGTCAAGGACGGCATGCCCCGTCTCGACTGCATCGTCACAGTAGTCGATGCCCTCAGGATGAGGGATGAATTCGCTTGCGCGAAGGACCTTATGAGGGGCAATATCGGCGAGGAGGACATCGAGAACCTTGTGATACAGCAGATAGAATTCTGCAACATCATCCTCCTCAACAAGGCGTCCGAAGTGAGCCCGGAAGAGCTTGGCAAGGTACGGCAGATCGTGCGCACTCTCCAACCTCAGGCCGAGATCATAGAATGCGACTTCGGCGAGGTCGATTTCGACAAGATACTCGACACCGGCCTGTTCCACTATGATTCAGTAGCCGGATCGGCAGCATGGGTCAGCGCTGTCGAAGGGCCGCTGGAAGAAGAAGATGATGATGACGACGATCATGACGGGCATCACGGACACGAGCACCATCATCACCACCATGATGGAGAAGGCGAAGCCGAGGAATATGGCATAGGCACTTACGTATACTTCGCACGTGAGCCTTTCGACATCAACAAGTTCGACTTTTTCGTCTCCAAGCACTGGCCGGCCGGGACCATCAGGGCCAAAGGACTATGCTATTTCACGGACGAGAATGACATCTGTTACCTCTTCGAGCAGGCCGGAAGCCAGATTTCCATGAAGAACATCGGCAAATGGTACGCAACCATGCCCGAAGAAGAGCTCAGGGATGCCGTCCTGCAGGACCCTGCGATCGCCCGCGACTGGGACCCGGTTTACGGTGACAGGATGCAGAAACTCGTCTTCATAGGCCAGCACCTTGACAGGAAAGCCATCAAGGAATCCCTGGACTTCTGCCTTGACCACATAGCATAACACAATATATCCAGCTTTTTTGACATCGATGCCTGGTAAAACAAGAATATCGGTCTGCATTCTGATATGCACGGCTCTGGCGGTTCTCGCTTCCTGTACTCCGGAGACGGGGACCGCAGGAGGCAGGGAATGCGGTTTTGACATTTTTCCGGATTACCGCGATGTAACTATCCCATGCAACATTGCACCGATGAACTTCCAGGTCTCAGGTACGGGAAAGTTCAGGCTGGTCATATCCGGTAAAGATGAAAATATATCCGTGGTTTCTCACAAGGGTACTTTCCACATCCCGCAAAGAAGTTGGAAGGAGATGACGAAGAATAACCGAGGCGGAGACCTACTGTTTTCCATCTATAAGAAAGGAGACCGGTACAAACCCATATACGGATCTTTCGAAATGCATGTTGCAGACGAGGAAGCGGACCCATATATATCCTTCCGCCTGATTCCGCCGGGATATACCGGATGGCATCATATGGGCATCTATCAGCGTCGCATCGAGGATTTCAGGCAGTTCGAGATAATCACCAACAGGCATACTGACAGCAACTGCATGAATTGCCATTCCTTCTGCATGCAGGATCCTGACAGGATGCTCTTCCATGTCAGAGCCTCCCATGCGGGAACCGTAGTAGCCACAGATGACGGGGTCGAAAAGATCGACACCAAAGCCCCTGAAACAATATCACCCCTGGTATATCCTTCATGGCATCCGGGAGGAAGGTACGTGGCATTCTCCAACAATGACACGCACCAGGCATTTTACTTCAATGACCCCAACCGCATCGAGGTATATGATGACAATTCGGACGTGGTCATATATGATACCACAAACCATATAATCTTCTCCAGCCCCCTGCTGAAGTCAGATAAAGCATTCGAGACATTTCCGACCTTTTCTCCTGACGGACGATCACTGTATTTCTGCTCTGCAAGATCCACGGAATCCGTAATAGACAATCACCGGGAGGTACATTACAATCTGTGCCGTATCGATTTCGATGAGGCCACAGGCGGATTCGGATCCATTGTCGACACCGTATTCAATGCATCCTCACAAGGCAGGAGTGTCTCCTTTCCGAGGGTTTCACCCGACGGATCCCATCTGATATTCACACTCCATTCTTTCGGCAATTTCTCAATCTGGCACCGTGATGCAGACCTCTGGTGCATCGACCTGTCGGAAGGCGGAGCATATCCTCTGTCAGAAGCCAACAGCGAAGAGACAGAGAGCTATCACTCCTGGAGCCATAACGGCAAATGGGTAGTCTTCACAAGCCGGAGGGTGGACGGACTGTATTCCGCACCTTTCTTTGCGTATTTCTCCGATGACGGAGCATTATCCAAACCTTTCCTTCTTCCGCAGAGAAATCCGCGCGAGTTCTATGAAAGGATGCAATACTCTTTCAACATCCCTGAGTTCATCACCGGGAAGGTCCGCACATCAAAGCGGGAGCTCGTGGATGTCATATTGCAGGAGCCTGGCCAACAAGTATCTTTTGAGTGGAGGTAAGCCATGAAAAAACTGATTCCCGCTTTAGCGCTTTTTACACTCCTGTTCCTTTTTCTTCAGATCAGATACGGTATATTCTTTCTGGAGATGGAGGCGAAGCAGCTGTTCGTGTGGGATTTACCATCATTAAGAGACGCCCTCCTGGTGCCGGGAGGTGCAGCATCCCTGCTTAACAGCTTTATCGTACAGTTTTTCCATGTGCCCGTTGCCGGGCCAATCATAGCATCCGCAGCAATTTCCACCATCTATTTTCTCTGTTGTCCGAAACTGTCCGGCACAGTAATCGCCCACGTACTTCTGCCACTGGGCCTGCTGCCCGGAGCTTTGCTTCTGACGGATGTGTGCTGCATCAATCTTTCATTTATCAGCATCACTATCTTTCTTCTGCTTGCACTCTCCGCATTCCTCCATGCACGGTCAGATGCCCGTCCGACCATCAATGGTGTAAAGGTCCTGATGACCGGGCTGATACTTTATCTGGCTGTAGGAGACCCTGCGGTATGTTACCTGCTTGCTGTTGTCATCCTGGACGTCGCAAGGAAGAAACAACCGGTCCCAAGCATCATATCCGCACTCATCGTACTTGGCACAATAATACTGTCTAAAAGGGCCTGCTGGCCTGATGAAATCAAGTTCGCCATACCACAGGGACAGCATCTGTTCTACATTGCATGGGCTGTATTCACTGCCGTCCTTACCGAAACGTTTATGACACGGACATCCGACAGCAGGAAAAAAGGGCGGACATTCCTTCTCCTCCTTTCAGCAGCCGTGGTAGTGGTGACGGGTATCTCCGTCTATCAGAAACACCGGAATATTAGGAACGAGCAACTGGCGGTGCTCTCATATTATGCCCAGAACAGCAATTGGGACAAACTGATTAGATATTGCAGAACCATTGACATGAACAATTATATGCTCCTGAACTACGCAAACCTTGCTCTCAGCAATCAAGGGAGGCTTTTGGAGCATTATACCGATTACAGGCACGATTCGGACAAAGCCCTGTGCATCAAGCCGGACTATACCGCCGACGGCATGGAATTCCAGGCCATGATACATTACCATATCGGTAATGTTGCCGGTGCACAGAGAATGGCATTCGAGGCTGTCCAGATAAATGTCAGACCATGGCTGTTAAAGATGCTGGCCAAGACCAACATCATCACAGGACAGTACGCTGTAGCGGAAAAATATATCTCAATCCTTGAAAAGACAATTTTCTACCGCAGATGGGCCCAATCCATGCGGGACATGATGACGGATCCTCAAGAAAGAAGATCCCTGCCGGATACGGATAAGTTCATGCATCAGGATAACTTCTTCTCGGACTGCCTGAATATTATGGATGCGGATGTGCCCAATTCTCCAGCCCGGAGTTATCTGATTGCATACATCCTTATCTCCCGAGATGCGAATTTTCTCCTTCAGTTCGTTGACAGATTCTACGGGACCCCAGCCCTGCCGTCCATCACCGACGACATGCAATACGGACTTGTCGCTGCAACCATGGATCTGGAATACTGCAGGCAGCACGGCGTCAACGAAAAGATAATCCAGGGATACCTGAGGTCAAAGCGCTAACGTCCATTCTTTCTATATTCCGAAGGAGGTACGCCTATCTCCCTGGCGAATATGCGTGAGAAATAATACTGGTCCTTAATACCTACCTTCAAACATATCTGATTGATTTTCAGATTCGTCATCTCAAGGAGCCTGCAGGCGGTCTGGAGCCTAAGGTCGGTCAGGTACTGCATCGGTGTCTTACCGGTATATTGGCGGAACAATGATTGGCAATACGACTCGGAATATCCGAGATAGGAACACAGATCCCCTAACGATATATCCCTTTCAAGGTTCTCTGTCAAAAAATGGCATCCGCTTTCCACTGTGCTTTTCACCTTGTTATAGTCCGGGGACGATTGCTTATAGAAATCAACATATTTGAAAGACCCCAGCAGATACCATAGGACAGATGTCGCATAACGGAGCTTTTCAATTGTGTAGCCGGTTTCCAAAGAGGAATATAATTCCTCGAAAATAGAGATTCTATTGGCAATCCTCGAGGTTTCGGTCACCGGAATAGGACATGGCTGCGAAAAGCCGTCCCCGAATACAGGTGCCATGGTGCCGGCAAAATGGATCCAATATATTGACCATGG
Organism: Candidatus Cryptobacteroides sp.; assembly: GCA_045600405.1. GTDB lineage: Bacteria > Bacteroidota > Bacteroidia > Bacteroidales > UBA932 > Cryptobacteroides. The sequence goes on along the minus strand of JAZRXV010000128.1, from coordinate 23,688 downwards.
CTCTTCCTCGGAAGCGCCATAAGAATGAGGCGTTCCACTCGGGATTATGAAAAACCGGTTTTTCTTCAATATACTGAGACTGCCATTACAGTTGATCCACCCGGATCCATCCACACAGTATATAAGGATAAACTGAGGCGCACCATCATCACGGTTGCGATAATGGCATTTTGCATGGGGGAAGAAGCCTATGTCCGTAACATGGAGAACTGATGTCATCGGGTCCGACGCCATCAGATTTTTGATATCATCCGACATCACTTTCATGCGGCTTCCTACAAATCCATCTTTAATCTGAACCATGATTAAATCGTTTATCTACTTCATCTATGCAAATATACACAATTATTATCACACTTCTCGTTCTGAATGTTTTTGTCCATTAAAATTGATTTTTTATCCATTTTATTAATAAGCAAAGAAGAGTACTTTTGTTAAAAATTTGCTAAAATGGGATCAGTCAGAGCATGGAACGAGCAAGTTTCAATCCCGACCTACCAGGTGGGACGATACGAACCGCTTCCTGTTTTTCTGGAAAACAGGGTCTATCAGGGTAGTAGCGGCAAGGTCTATCCTTATCAGGTTATCGAGTCGATCGAAGGGCGCCCCGTACCCAAAACATACAATGCCATCTTTCTTGAAAATGAATATCTCAAGATCATGATACTCCCCGAATTGGGCGGGCGTATCCAGATGGCATTCGACAAGATCAAGCAAAGACATTTCATTTATTACAACAGCGTGATCAAACCGGCGCTGGTAGGCCTCGCAGGCCCTTGGGTATCCGGCGGCATCGAGATCAACTGGCCTCAGCACCACAGACCGAGCACGTTCATGCCAGTGGAGTGGGAGATCGAGCATCTTGATGACGGGGGCACCACCGTCTGGCTAAGCGAAAGGGAACGCATGTTCCATCAGAAAGGAATGGCCGGATATACACTCAGACCGGGCATAGCATATCTCGAATTGAGCGGCCATCTTTACAACCCGACTTCCTTCCCACAGACATTCCTATGGTGGGCAAACCCGGCAGTCCATGTCAACGACTGCTACCAGAGCGTATTCCCGCCTGACGTGAATGCCGTCTATGACCATGGCAAGAGGGATGTTTCCACATTCCCGATTGCAACCGGCACTTATTACAAGGTGGACTATTCCAAGGGAGTGGACATTTCCTGGTATAAGAACATTCCGGTCCCGACATCATTCATGGCCGTCAAGTCCAAGTATGACTTTGTAGGCGGATATGAGAATGACACGAGGGCAGGAATGCTGCATATTTCCGACCACAACGTTTCTACGGGGAAAAAGCAATGGACATGGGGATGCGGGGATTTCGGAAAGGCCTGGGACAGGAACCTTACAGATAATGACGGACCATATATCGAACTGATGGTCGGAATGTACTGTGACAACCAGCCGGACTTTTCATGGCTCATGCCATTTGAAGAAAAGACGTTCACCCAATACTTCATGCCATACCGGGAACTGGGTGTGGTAAAGAACGCCTGTTCCAGTGTTTTGATGAATATCCTCACGGAGGATTCACATACACTTCTCAAGCTGTATGCAACAAAAGACATCGCATTGCGAGCAGTAGTCAGGCACAATGGAGACGTCCTGCTTTCCGAGGATATCAGGATATCGCCTAAAGATGATGTGAGCTTCCCCGTACCCGGAGACCCGGATCCGATGGAGTGCGCCGTAGACATTTACGGGCCATTCGGCAGGCCGCTTCTCCACTGGGAAAAGGAACCGGAAAATCCTATCATCCCATCTCCTGCGAAGGCTGCGCTCAAACCTTCCGAGGTCCCATCCACAGAGCAACTTTTTCTGACCGGCCATCATCTTGAGCAATACCGCCACGCAACCTTCGAACCTATGGATTATTATCTCGAGGCTTTGAGACGTGACCCGGGTGATATAAGGAACAACAATGCCGCAGGTTTACTTTCTATGAGAAGAGGGCTTCTCAGAGAAGCCGAAGTATTCTTCAACACTGCTATCCAAACGCTTACAGAAAGGAACGCCAACCCATACGAAGGAGAACCGTTCTTCAATCTTGGATTGTGTCTTAAATATCAAGGCAGGAACGACGAAGCTTACGAAGCCTTCTACAAAGCCTGCTGGAATGGAGCATGGCAGTGTGCCGGCTATCTTGAACTGGCAAGGATATCTGTCGCAAAGGGAGACTGGGAACGCGCTCTGCAAGAAGTTGACATGTCCTTGTCCAGAGGCTGGCACAACGTCGAAGCCCGCCACGTTAAATCAGTCATCCTCAGGAATCTGGAGCGTCGGAGCGAGACTCTGGCTCTGATTGATGAATCAGTCGGGCAGGATAGATTCAACATAGGTTGCCTGTACGAAAAATGGGTTATCACCCACGATGATGAGGATCTCAAGCGTTTCCAAAGGGTCATGGGTGGCGAAAGTCACAATTACATTGAGCTTGCATATGATTATTTAGCTGCAGGATTGTTCTCAGACGCCCTTGATGTCCTCAAGATGTTGGAATCCCCTACCCTTATGTCGGGATTCGCTATCAGTTATTGCATCGGGCGCTCCGGCGACCGGGAAGCAGCGGTGCAAGCCGCCGGGAAAGCGGACGGATATCCATTGTCCAACTCATTCCCGAACACCTTGCAGGATATTGTGGTACTGGAATATGTTTCGTCTATTTGCAATTCTCCGAAAGCACTTTATCTGCTGGGAAACATATGGTATGACAAGAAACAATTCCAGAAAGCCATCGACAGTTGGGAGAAGTCACTCCGGATCGACAGGGAATTCTCTTTCGTACGCCGCAATCTGGCTCTCGCCTATTACAACAAACTGGGCAGGCAGGATGATGCCAGAGAAATGATGGAGGCTGCTTTTGCAGATGATCCTAAGAATGCCCGTCTTTTCATGGAACTGGACCAGTTGAGCAAAAAAATGAAGGCGACCCCTTCCGCTCGTCTGTCCGTCCTGCGTTCTCATCCGGATCTTGTCGCCATGCGCGATGACCTTCTTCTGGAAGAAATATCGGTCCTGAATATCCTTGGACGTCATCAGGAAGCCAAAGATCTCCTTGACGGACACAGTTTCCACCCTTGGGAAGGAGGAGAAGGCAAGGTTCCCGCTCAATATCATTTCTCCAGAGTTGAGCTGGCAAGGCAGGCCATCTCAGACAAGGATTGGGACAAGGCAATCGCGCTTTTGAACGAATGTTTCATATATCCAGACAATCTTGGCGAAGGAAAACTGGCCGGAGCTCAGGATCAGGACTTCAATTATTATCTTGGATGCGCCTACCAAGGAAAAGGAGACGCACAGACAGCCGCCCTGTTTTGGGACAAAGCTTCACAAGGCAACATCAAGCCGGCAAGCGCCCTCTATTATAACGATGTCAAGTCCGAAAAGATTTTCTACCAGGCTCTGGCACTAAGAAGAATCGGGAAAGAATCCTCCGCACTTAAAAAATTCATCAGTCTTCTGGAATACGGCAAAAAACATCTCTATGACCACATAGAAAAAGATTACTTCGCCGTATCCCTTCCTGAACTTGCCATATGGGACGAGAACCTTGATGACAGGAACAGAGCATTCTGTCTTTTCCTTATCTCCATGGGAAAATGGGGGACGGGAGATTGCTCCGGTGCTGTCAGAACGATAGAGAGAGCACTAGAAATAGACCCGTACAATACAGGAATGCATGCTATCCTTAATGAATTCACTTCTATCAGCCTATGAACAGGGTAAAACTTATTATCGTCGCGCTGATTGCTGCATGCATTCCGATGCACGCCCAGACCATTGACCTTTCCGGCGAGTGGAAGTTTAAGATGGATCCGGACGCAGTCGGGCAGGCAGAAGGATGGTTTGCCGAATACGATTTTGACGAACTTGTCTCACTGCCGGGCTCGATGATGACCAACGGGAAGGGATTCGACGTGACGGCGGAGACCAAATTTGTCATGACCATCCACGACGGCTTCCCATACTACACAAGCGACGAGTATCTACAGTACAGAAGGGAAGGAAACGTCAAGATTCCATTCGCCCTCCAGCCATATAAATACTACACCGGGCAGGCGTGGTACAACAGGGGTGTGGATATCCCCGATGATTGGAAGAACAAGACCATATCCCTTACGATAGAACGTTGCCATTGGAAATCGACCCTGTATATCGACGGGAAGCCTGCCGGATCAAAGAATGACCTTTGTGCACCTCAGCACTATGATGTTTCCGGGCTTCTCACGCCGGGACGTCACCAGATTACCATCTGTGTGGACAACAGGATACTGGACGTAGATCCGGGAGTTGATTCACATAGTGTAAGTGATCACACCCAGGGCAACTGGAACGGCATGGCTGGCAAGATTATCCTTTCCGCCCGTCCTAAGACTTTCATTGACAGGATTGACGTGTATCCGGAATTATCAAAAGGGACTCTGCTTGCAGATGTCACTGTGATCAACTCCGAAAACACTCCAAGGAAGGCAACGCTCACAGTCGGCGGCACCGTCATCCGCAAGGAATTCACCCCGGGCCCGAACACTTTGAAAATCACGCTTCCTCTCGAAAAAAACGTCGAATATTGGGACGAGTTCAACCCGAAGCTTTATACACTCAGATCAGAACTGAAATACGGCAGGCAGAAAGACAGTTTGTCTGTATCCTATGGATGCCGGGAGTGGGATACGTCCGAAGGTGTGCTGAAACTTAACGGCCACCCGGCATTCATGCGCGGCAATGTGGACTGCTGTGCATTCCCATTGACCGGTTTCCCACCAACCGACACGGATTCATGGAAGCAGATATTCCAGATATATAAGGATTACGGACTTAACCACGCCCGATTCCATTCTTGGTGTCCGCCAGAAGCCGCATTCCAAGCCGCCGATGAGATGGGAATATATTGCTATGTAGAATGCTCTTCATGGGCAAACTGGTCCGTGACCATCGGAGACGGCCGCGCCATTGACTCCTTTATTTATAAAGAAGCCGAGGCCATAGTCAGAGAATTCGGCAATCACCCGTCATTCTGCATGATGTCATACGGGAATGAACCAGGAGGCAGGAAATGCAACGATTTTCTAACCGACTTTGTCCGCTACTGGCAGGAAAAAGACAACAGGCGCATATATACAGGAGGCGCCGGATGGCCGTTCGTAGAATGCAGCGACTGGCAGTGTGATTATTCTCCACGAATCCAGGGCTGGGGCGAAGGTATTGAAAGCATCATCAACGCGGAAGAGCCATCGACAGCCTATGATTGGTATGACAGGATTTCAGAGTCCGGCAAGCCGGTCATCAGCCATGAAATCGGGCAATGGTGCGTTTACCCTGATTTCAAGGAGATGGAGCAATACAAAGGTGTCTATGCCCCGAGGAACTTCGAGATATTCAGGGAAAAAATGGAAGCCAACGGATTGCTGAAGTATCAGGAGGATTTCCTTAGAGCGTCCGGCAAACTTCAATCCATATGCTACAAAGCTGACATCGAAGCCGCTTTGCGCACCAGAGATATGGGCGGATTCGAGTTGCTTGGGCTCAATGATTTTCCTGGGCAGGGTACGGCACTTGTCGGAGTCGTCAATGTTTTCTGGAAGGACAAAGGGTATATTACAGGCAAGGAATTCTCGGAATTCTGCGGTCCGCTGGTCCCGCTGGCCAGAATGGATCACCTGATTTTCAAAAATTCCGAAATATTCAAGGCTGACATCGAGATTGCGAACTATGAACGTACTGCGGAATTCCCAACCATCTGGTCAATCACCGACGAAGATGGCAAAGTCCTCGGGAGCGGTGTTTTCGGCCCGTCAAGGATCCAGGTCAGCAACTGCCAGCATGTCGGTGAAATATCTTTCCCTCTGTCCGGTATAAGAAAGGCTGAAAAACTCGTTTTGAAAGTCGAAGCACGCGGACACTGCAACCGCTGGAACTTCTGGGTCTATCCGGACAGGATGGCTGACATCCCGGATGTTGCGTCAGTGCTTGTCACTGACACATTGGATTCCGCAGTCCTGGACTATCTTGGGAAGGGCGGAAAGGTTCTGCTGTCCCTGGGACGCGGCAAAGTGGCCGAAGGAATGGGTGGAGAAGTGGAAGTCGGCTTCTCCAGCATATTCTGGAATACGGCATGGACAGACGGATGTGCTCCTCATACCCTGGGCATCCTGTGTGATCCGCAGTCCCCTGTCCTGAATGAATTCCCGACAGATGAACATTGTGACTATCAGTGGCAGGATGCCATGTCCCATTGCTCCGTCATCAGATACGACAAGATTTCCGAGCGGATAGAACCGTCCGTAAGGGTAATCGATGACTGGTTCACAGCAAGGCCGTTGGCAATGATGTTCGAAGTCAAGACCGGTGGCGGCTCACTCTTCATTTCAGGCGTCGACCTAATTAACGACATGGACAGGAGGACTTCGACCGCTCAGTTGAAGTACAGCATTCTCAAGTATATGACGAGCGGAGAATTCGATCCGGAAATAGAAGTTGACATTAGATCGATCATGAATATCACACACTAATTCCATTATATTAACACCTTAAAAATTATCACTTATGTACAGATTGTCGAAATCAGTGTTTATGGTAGTGCTTGGAATGGCATTATTAATAAACAGTACTACAATGATGCAGGCAAGGGAGACCATCACATCTCCGGCGTCTGAAGGCATTCCACAGAATGATATCCTGCTCACAGGTTCGGTTGTCGATGATGCCGGAGCTCCTGTGGTGGGCGCTTTCGTTTATGTGAAGAACACCACTACCGGCGTCTCTACAGACCTGGACGGTAATTATTCCCTCTCGGCACCTGCAGATGCCACAATTTGTGTCTCATGCATAGGTTACCTGTCACAGGAGATCGTCCTTAACGGACAGAGCATCCTGAACATTGTCCTTCATCAGGACACCTCCCTGCTTGATGAAGTTGTGGTTGTCGGTTACGGCGTACAGAAAAAGGTCAACCTGACTGGGGCAGTATCTGCTATTACATCAGATGAACTCAGTTCCCGCCCTATCACCAACACATCCGTAGCCCTGCAGGGTCTTCTCCCTGGTGTAACCGCCATCCAGAACAGCGGCCAGCCTGGTAAGGATAACGCTACAGTTTACGTCAGAGGTGTCGGTACTCTTAACACCGCCACCCCTATGTACATTGTTGATGGCATGCCAGTTTCAACCATCAATGATATCGATGCCAACGATATTGCAAGCATCTCCGTCCTGAAGGATGCTGCATCCGCAGCCATCTACGGTTCACGAGCCGCCAACGGTGTCATCCTTGTCACCACCAAGAAAGGCGGTTCTAAAGAGCCTACTGTCCGTTATGACGGATATATCGGAATTCAAAACCCTACTGCTATGCAGGAATACCTCCATTCATGGGAATATGCCGAGTTATACAACAAGGCTCTCGTAAATGAAGGAAAGAAAGCCATCTACAGCCCTGAGGAGATAGAGCTCTTCCGCAAGGGAACCGATCCTGACAATTATCCTGATACTGACTGGCAGGGATTGTTCTTCAAAAAGAACGCTGTCCAGCACAACCACCACCTCGAGGTCAGCGGTGGAGACCAGAACACCAATTACATGCTGTCCTTCGGTTACATGAACCAGGACGGTGTAATTCCTCTTGCACAATATGACCGTTACACCGCACGTGCAAACATCAACACCAAATACAAGAGGTTCTTTGCCGGCATCAATCTCTCCTATGTATATAGGGACATTGACGAGCCTTCAAACCCATACACTGGTGATATGTATCAGATCCTGAGGCAGATCAACAGAATCGCCCCATTCGTCACCAACAAGTATTCAAATGGATACTATGGATATATCACCGATGGTAACCCAATGCAGTGGGTCGACAACGGCAGCCTCCGCGAGGAGAAATATCATACCTTCAGAGGTGTAGGCAATGTCGGTGTGAACATTATCGACGGGCTCAAGGCACAGGTCCAGCTTGGATATGAGTACAATGGCAATTCAGATGAGAAATTCATCAAATCAAGCCAGTTCTATAACTGGAAGACAGGCGCCCCTACTTTGTTCCAGGGTCCTAACAACCAGACCGATCTCAGATCAACTGAAATCAACACCAACCTCCAGGTTCTCGTGACCTACGACAAGACTTTCGGGAAGCACACCGTTGGTGCATTGGCCGGTTACTCTCAGGAGTACGAGCGCTACGACTGGACACAGGGTTACCGCAAGAACTTCCTTAACAATGATATCCACGAACTGAACGCCGGCTCCGCCGAAGGTCAGGAAGCTACCGGATCCGCAAGTGAATATTCACTGCAGTCTCTGTTCGGACGTGTCACCTACAATTATGATAACAGATATCTTTTCGAGGCAAACATCAGATATGATGGAACATCACGCATCTCCCCTGCTGGCAGATGGGGTGTATTCCCTTCATTCTCGGCAGCATGGCGCGTAATCAACGAGCCATTCATGAGCAATGCAAAGAATGTCCTTTCAGATCTCAAGCTCCGTATCAGCTGGGGTAAGCTCGGTAATCAGAACATTGGTAACTACCCTTATCAGTCTGTTCTGTCCACATCGACTTATTCATTCGGAGGCGGTGTTGTCACAGGTGTGGCTCCAAAGAATGGCGCCAACAGCAACCTTAAGTGGGAAACTACCGAAAACTACAACCTCGGTTTGGACTTCGGTTTCCTGCAGAACAAGTTGACAGTTTCTACTGAATTCTACTATCGTCATACCTATGACATCCTTCTCCAGTTGCCTGTCAGCCCTCTCTATGGATTGTCAGCACCATATCAGAATGCCGGAGAAGTTGCCAACAAGGGCGTTGAGCTCCAGTTGGGATACAAGTTTGCCAAGAAAGACTTCACATTCAACGGTGTCTTCAATTTCTCATACAACCACAATGAAGTCCTTGACCTCAAGAACGATGGTGCAAGAATCTGGAACGGCTATTCTTTCAAGCAGGAAGGATACCCTATCAATTCTCTGGGCGGCTACGAAGTCCTCGGAATTTTCCAGAATCAGACAGAGGTTGACAACAGCGCTGTAATCAACCGCACCCAGGCCGCTCCTGGTGACTTGAAATACAAGGATCAGAACGGTGATGGCCTCATCAACGGTGAAGACCGTGTCTATCTTGGAAGCTGGTCTCCTTCATACCTCTTCGGATTGAACCTGAGCGCAACATACAAGGGATTCGATCTCCTCCTGCAGTTTAATGGAACCGCTGGAGTCAAGGGTTATCTCCAGAACGAGACCATCGGTCAGCTCAAGGGTAACACCTCCAAGCCGACATCACTCTTCAGAGATTCATGGGATGCCGAGACCAATCCTAACGGCAAATTCCCAAGACCTCTTTCTGACTGGTCTGTCAATGACTCTGCTGCATATCCTTCATCATTCTGGATCATCGACGCTTCTTATCTGCGTCTGAAGAATGCCCAGTTCGGATATTCACTTCCTAAGAACGTCATCGAGGCATTGAATATCTCCAAGCTCCGCATCTACTACAGCGGTCAGAATCTCCTCACTTTCACCAAATTCAACAAGGGATTCGATCCTGAGGCTCCTGTAGGAGCTAGAGCTTACTACCCTCAGGTCAGGGTACATACATTCGGTTTATCTATCACTTTCTAAACAGAAAAATCATGAAAAGAATCATATACTTTATTGCAGGTATCCTTCTTCTTGCATCTTGCAGTGATTTCTTGGACAGGAATCCTTTGTCTGAGATTGCCAATGAGAATTTCTGGAACACAGAGACTGATGCAACCGCAGCATTGACAGGATGTTATAGCGGGTGGTTCTATATCGATGATATTATCTATCTGGATTGTGTTTCCGACAATTCATACAATCCTTTCTCATGGGAAGGCTATCAGGTCCAGGCTACCGGTCTTGCAACCCCATCAGACTATGGTTACAGCTACTTCGATTTCACGACCATCGTCAGGTGCAACAACTTCCTTGAGAATATCGACAGACCTGAAATGGATGAGAGCTTAAGGGCACGTTACAAGGCAGAAGCAAGATTCCTCAGAGCTTGGAGATACTTCCTTATCGTGACATTGTACGGAGATGCTCCTCTGTTCACAAATGTCCTCAGCATCGAGGAAGCTAACATCCCACGCAATCCAAAGGCAGATGTTGTCAAGTTCATCATCACAGAACTGAGCGAAAGTGCCAAGGATCTCCCTGTCAGTTATTCAGGGAGCGAAGTCGGACATGTCACCAAGGGTGCGGCTCTTGCACTCAAGGCACGTATGGAGATATTCGACGGTCAGTACGCAGCTTGTGCCGCAACCTGCCAGGAAATCATGAATCTCGGCTGCTATGGTCTCGTCGACAACTATGCTGACATATTCAAGGAGGCATATGAGCACAGCCCGGAAGTCATCCTCAATGTCGAGTATGAAGAGACCAACTACAACAGTTGGGTTCTCGGCGTATGCCCTCCGGCATCTTCCGGTGGTTGGGCTTCACTGAACCCTACCCAGGCTCTTGTGGACGCATATGAGTGCATTGATGGAAAGACCATAGACGAATCCGAAGTGTATGACCCGAAGGAGCCATATCAGAACAGAGACCCTCGCCTTGCCGCCACTATCGTCTATCCTGGTGCATGGTATGACGGAGGATATCTGAATCCTATCGACCCTGCCGATCCTACAGGAGACTACTACGCTCCATACGGACGTTCAAAGACCGGATACTATCCTAGGAAATATGTGGATGACCCTCAGGCCTTCAACGATATCTGGGCAACCGGCCTGAACGGTATCGTCATACGTTATGCAGAAGTGCTCCTCACATATGCTGAGGCAAAGATCGAGTCCAACGCTATCGACGAGTCTGTTTATTCTGCAATCAATACTGTCCGTCAGCGCGCAGGCATGCCGGAAGTTGACAGGGCTATCTATTCTTCACAGGACAAGCTCAGGGAACTCGTCAGAAGGGAGCGCCGCAGCGAACTTGCTCTTGAAGGAATCAGATGGTTCGATGTCTGCAGATGGAAGATCGGCGAACAGGTCATGCCTGGTCCGGTGTACGGAGCTCTGCTCGGTACAGTCGATCCTAATACAGGCGCACTTGGACTTACTGACGAAAGGATTTATGTTGAAACCCGCGTATTCGACCCGGCAAAGAATTACCTCTGGCCAATCCCTCAGAGCATAATCGATGCCGCTCCGGCTATCGCACAGAACCCTGGATATTAATCATTAATCAGAAGGAGGGGTCTTCGGACTCCTCCTTTTAATACTATATTCTGTACCATGAAGACACTAAGATTCATATTGATTGCCGCTCTGCTTTGTATAAGCGCACAAGTCAATGCATACGCGGATGACAAGACCATAGATCTGTCAGGAATATGGAGATTTCAATTGGACCCGATGGGTTTCGGAAAGACACCAGGATCAGAACTGTATCTCGACAAACTGACTGAAACTATCGTTCTGCCGGGCTCCACGGATGAATCCGGCAAAGGAATCAAAAATTCCGCCCGATATGTGGACCGCCTGAGCCGCAAGTTCGAATATCAGGGTCTGGCATGGTACCAGCGGGAAGTTGTCATCCCTGATTCATGGAAGGGCAAGGTCATAACCATGGACCTGGAGAGATGCCATTGGGAAACCGATGTATTTGTAGACGGGGAATTCTGTGGTTCGGAAGAGCGGCTTTCGACTCCTGACCATTTCGATCTCACAAAATCCCTTACACCCGGAATCCATACCATCACTTTATGCGTAAGCAACGTGATGAAATACCCTATGGATTTCTGGTCTCACGCAGTGACCGAATATACCCAGACCAACTGGAACGGTATCGTCGGAAAGATGTGCCTGACAGCAAGGGATCCCTTCCACATCAAACAGATCAAAGTTTTTCCTGACATAGACAGAAAACAGGCAAACGTCAGAGTGGATGTTACAGGACTGGACGACGGGCAGGACGGACATCTGCTGGTTAAAATCACTGAAAAGTGCGGAAAAGAAATCTGCAGGAAGGATATAAGCATCCAGCGCGCAGACTCAACCAGCGTCGTTGAACTGGGTTTAGGTGACAACGTCAAGTTGTGGGACGAATTTTCTCCTGCCCTGTATGAACTGACTGCAACCGTCCGGACAGAAGGACAAGCCGACGAGCAATCAATCACCTTTGGAATGAGAAACGTTTCACAAGGGAAGCATCATGTCCAGCTTAACGGCCATGACATCCATCTTCGCGGCACATTGGAATGCGCCGTATTCCCATTGACAGGATATCCATCAACCGATGTCAACGATTGGAAACGTATATTCTCAACCATCAAATCTTACGGTCTGAACCATGTACGCTTCCATTCATGGTGTCCTCCTGAGGCAGCTTTCACAGCTGCCGATGAGATCGGTATATATATTCAGGCCGAACTTCCGATGTGGTTCAAAGATGCAGGCCGGTATCCGGACAGACGTAAATTTTTCGAGAAAGAGATGTATTCTGTCCTTGACAACTATGGCAATCATCCTTCATTCATACTGATGTGCAACGGTAATGAGCTTGGAGGAGATTTCGGCGTACTTGAAGAATTTGTCAAAATGGCCCAGGCCTATGACAACCGCCGTCTGTACTCCGCATCGACAGCCAGGAAGCATGTCCAGTCGGATCAATTCTATACCTCCCATGTAACTGAAAAGGGTGGTATAACAGTATATGAAGGAAAGCCATCCACCGATTGGGACAGGAACAATAATTCCGAAATAGATGTACCGGTCATTGCGCATGAAGCAGGACAGAGGTGCATGTACCCAAATTTCAACGAAATAGGAAAATACACCGGAGTCCTGGAAGCCAGGAATATGGAAGTTTTCCGCGAGAGACTGACCAAAAACGGAATGCTCCAGCAGGCAGATGATTTCTTCAAGGCTACAGGAGCTCACACGGTCATTCAATATAAGGAAGTGATAGAGTCACTGCTCAGATCCGACCATTCGGGAGGTTTCCAGATGCTCGGCCTGTCAGACTTCCCCGGACAAGGGAGTGCATTTGTAGGTATTCTTGATGCATTTTGGGACAGCAAAGGACTTGTCACTCCGGAAAAATTCAGAGAATCATGCAGTCCGACAGTCATATTGGCGCGTCTTGCCAAAAGGACCTATCGTCCGACGGAGACTTTCACAGCCGGCCTTGCACTATACAACTTCAGCAATGAAGATAAATCCGGGAAACTGAACTGGTCTCTGACAACGGAAGAAGGTTCGGTCCTGGAACAGGGCTCGATCAAAATAAAGAAAGCCGCCAGATATGAAGTGAGTTCCCTTGGGACAATATCATTCGACATACCGGATCTGGCAACTGCACACCGTCTCACTTTAAAAGCGGAAATCGGGACGATACGGAATGAATGGGACCTCTGGGTTTATCCGGGGCACGCCATCCTGAGGGAAGACACTCCTGTAGCAGTTGTCAGGGAATGGAATGAAACTGCAAAGAAGTATCTTGAGCAAGGCAGGAATGTCCTTCTCATTCCGGAGAACTGCCCTGGAAGAAAAACCATGTTCGAGGGACATTTCTGGAATCCTATCATGTTCAACTGGGACCCTATGATCGTTGGCACGCTGATTGACGATGCCCACCCGGTTTTCAAGGACTTCCCTACCGGCAATTTTGCAGACTGGCAGTGGTGGGACATCCTGAACAATTCGACAGCAATGGAACTGAACGGAATCGAAGAACTGTCTCCGATAATTCAGAGCATCGATTCGTATGAGACAAACAGCAAGCTCGGAATTGCCTTCGAGGCGAATGTAGGCAAGGGATCATTGTTCGTGCTAGCTGTAGATATCGACAAGGATATCGACCAGCGTCCCGCTACCACACAACTCCTGCACTCTGTTATCAATTATATGAATTCTGCCGACTTTACGCCGGTGGTGACCCTTCCGTTCTTCAAACTGGATGCACTGTTCTCCGATATGCAGAAAAATGACAGCAAGCAGAATGACAGCGCGATCAAACTCCTGTTAAACAAATAAACGTCCTAATGTAGATTTATGAACAAGCCATATCTGTTGTTTGTTTCGTTTCTGCCGTGGGAGGACTCCTGTTCGGATACGATTGGGTTGTGATTGGTGGTGCAAAGATTTTCTATGAGCAGTTCTTCAACACTTTGATTTCAGTAATCCCAGGATTACCTTCGGACACATCCAGGAAGGTAATCCTGATATATTTCAGTGTGCGCTTGACTGATAACGGCTTGAAATCCCACCCGGTACATTCCCGTATTATCAATTCCTTCCAATGCTCGCCGTCCTCGGAAGTCTCGATCCGGTGACGATAATATGAACTATCTTTCTGGAACATGATCACAAGGGCAGAAATGTACTGAGGCTCAACCTCGATGACAACCCTTTGCGGCAGGTCACCGGAAGGAGAGACCCACCATGTGTCTTCCTTTCCATCCATCATCAATGATGCCGGGAAGCCGTCAGATTCGAACTGAACGGTCAGGTTCCGGAACGGAACAGGCACAAGAGTTTCAGTTTCCTCATCGACTATATCGTCATATTTCTGTGACGTAGCCTTGAACGCCTTGTGCTTTCCGTCCTGAAGCTCCGAAACAACGGCCGGCACGGTTGTAAAATCCAACGAGCCCGCTATAGTTTCTTCGCCGTTGACACTTGCTTTTACGGTGACTGAGCCGGCCTTCTGAGTGGTTCTGACGAAGCAGAATCCCACACCGCCTTCAACCTTCTGGTTTTCGACAGCAGCATGCTCATCCCCCTTTCCGACAAGTAAACCCTTCCCTGTGACATCGATATGAATCATGGCGCTGCTGTCAGGGATCCTGTTGCCGGAAGCATCGCAGACTTCTATCCATACCGGCACCATATCACTTCCGTCTGCAATAGGCTGGACCTGCTCCCCCATGATTGAAAGCCGGAGATGATCCGGAGCGCCAGGAGTGGAGGTACAGTCGCGGCAGACAAGTTTTCCATCAAGGTACGCCTCTGCCTCGAGGGTGCCGGCCTCATATCCACTGACCGGGAATACAAATGCCGGGCTCCCTCCCTTTTCTACCACAGAAGGCCAGAAGCGGGTCTGTTCTTCACGTGACTGGCAGCCGATAGGGGCGCCGTTACGATACAATTTGACGCTGTCGCAGTTACTGAACACCCATATTTCCTTGGAAGATGACGGGTACTGGGCTCCAGCATTGTAAGATGCAATATGCACCGTAGGGCCATCATACAAACCCTTCTGACTGATCCTAGGGTCCCGCATGCTTTGAAGCATGTAGTAACTGAATTTAGGGAAACGGTTCAGATCCACCGACCCGGAATAAAGGGATTCGACACAGCATCCGCGTGCATAATCCATATAGCTCCAAAGGAAGTGTCCGGAATTATGTGGATTGGCGTCCAGCATACACCAGTCGAAATAACCTTTTCCTTCCAGACATTCAAGTCGGCTCCGGCATTGACGGAACTGCTCATATTCATCTTCCATCAGGCTCACCCGAGGTTTCTCGCCCACACCATCACCCCATTCGCGGGAGTAGAGAGGCTTGATGCTGATCATATCTTCAGGGATATTGGTCATCACGTCCCCGTCATATGGGAATCTGGATACCTGTTTATACAGGACATCGAAGCAGTCCGCCATATCCTGATGCCCGAAATAGTCCCCGGAAGTATACATCTGGTCCCCAGGGAATTCCGCATGGGCAATCTTGTATATCGAATCAGCAACTGCGCGTGGATATCTGGTTTCATTGAGCATGGTTTCCCAGAGGAAAACGGAAGGGTGGTTGCGGTCTCTCCGGATAAGTTCTCTTTCCACTCTATAAAGCCTGCTGCTGAATACCGGATCATTGTTCCAATACTGCCAGCCAGGGATACATACTATTGCAAGCAGGCCATAACGGTCGCATGCGTCCAGGAATGCAGGGTCCTGCGGATAGTGGGCCACACGGACTGAATTGTATCCTCCCTCCTTCAGCCTTATGGCCTCTCTTTTCTGGACTCCGTTTGAAGCGGCATCTCCGACGTTAGGGTAGCCTTGATGCCTGTTTGCACCACGGAGATAGAGAGGCTTGCCGTTTATGTAAAATCCATCGTTTGTATGCTTGATGGTACGGATGCCGGTGGTTGTCGTCACTTCATCCATGACAGCCCCGGCACTATCAGTCAAGCGCGTGCACAATGTATAAAGATATGGAGTGTATGGATGCCATAGCTCCGGATTGTCCAGAGCAAGGGACTGGGAAATCTCCGATGACGTTCCTTCAGTCAAGGTGAACGGAGTGCTGACAGATGCGACTGAATTGCCGTCTGCATCGAAAAGTTCCTGAATGATATTTCCTTCGGAAAGCGACTCTCCGTCATTTCTCACCACCGTCCTGATATTGGCGGCTGCATGGGTATCGGACACTTCAGGCCAGGTAATGAATATACCACCGCCGATCGTATCATCCTCCGAAAGCGGGTCTGTTATATGGACATCGTTCTTCAGGACCATCCGGACATCTCTGTATATGCCGCTATAATAATAGAAGTCCATATTACCCTGCGGTTTGCCCGGAGGCGTGAGAGGGTCGGGTTCGGCAGATACCCTTACTGCCAGAAGATTGTTGGCTCCGGGCTTAACGTGGTCGGTAATGTCCACTTCGAAGCCCATGTAACCACCGAAATGTTCGCAGACAAGACTTCCGTTAAGATATACAGAGCAATCGGTCATCACACCCTCGAACTGGAGATAGACACGTTTCTCCAGTTTTGCAGGCAATGTGAAATAACGGCGGTACCATCCGATACCCTGATAAATGCCGTTCCCCCCACAATGCTTGTTTTCCATACGCATGATATGAGGTAGAGCCACTTCCTGCCATGAGGAATCGTCAATGCCCATAAGAGCACCATCAGCAATGTCACCAGCCTTGAACGCCCAGTGAAGATTCAACGAAGACATATCTTGTATGTCTTTCGGCGAGCAACCCACCAATATCGTACTGATAATGGCCAGGAACAACAGTCTAATCTTCATGATAATTATTATTGGAGAGTTTGGTTATTCAGGTATGACGATTACGGTAAAGCCATAATCCTTGCACGCATCTATCATATGATACGGTTCAGGCTCCGAGCCCCAGCTATCATAACCTCCGACGCCTCTGTGGAGATGATCGATACAGACCTCCACATAATCGCGAGGAACGATATCATTGATATGTGACTGAGGCTTTTCCTTACTTTCTGTGTCAAAATCTTCGACACAGTTACGGAGTGCATTGAATTCGAACGGAATGTCAGAGCTGATGGTAAGACGACGTTTTCCATCGCCGAGGGTCAGGTATCGTGTATCCGTGTGATGTCCGTTCTCTTGAGGACGGACATAAGGATAATACAGGGCATCCGCTGTAGTCCTATAGACACCTATCGGAGAACCGGCCTTCCTGTCCACATAATTCTCTTCAGGACCGCGTCCGTAGTAAGTGACATTGGAGAACTGCTCCGGCATACGGAAACGGAATCCAATTCTAGGCACACCAGGAGTTTCAGCTGCACAAGCACTGAATGAACTACTGATGTTCACAACGCCGGAAGGCAGGATATCATAAACCATCCTGAATGTATTCCCGGCAGCCGGAGAGTACACCACTTCAACGGTCGCACCAGTCTCCGTACCGGAGACGGCCACAGACTTGACGGCAGGTGACTGCTTCCAGATGGCCAGCCTTTCAGGGAGTCCACAACCATAATCATTATCCGTCGGAGCCCTCCAGAATGACGGTTTGAAACCGAAACCTTCCTTTATGTAATCGACACCATTGACTTTATAGCTTGTCACGGCTCCAGTAATCTTGTCCAGGTCGAAATTGACCTTGGAAGATGCCACACACACTTTGGCCGCAGTTTCCAAAACGCTCAATGACGGCCCGGAAGTTTTGTACTTATTCGTGCAGGCCCCGCCCAGCTGGAACTGGTCCTGAGCGACGACATGCCCGGATGCATCCAGAGCCCTGATATCGACTATATATTCTCCGCTGTCCTTGCCGACGACGAAAGTATCGACCTCAGTGCCAGACTGCGGAGCGATACTCAGATTGAACTTCTTGGTCTTCACAACCTTGCCATCACATAGAAGGGATGCCACGAAAGCATATCCATCAGAAGCAGTGAAATAGAACCTGTTGAAGACTCGTATCAGACCACCTTCCACTTGCTCGAAAGCAAAGTTCTGATATGCATACTTAACCTCGGCCATAGAAGGATGTGGATTCCTGTCTGGATTGACGATACCATTGCAATTGAAATTAGCATCGCTAGGAGCATTGACACCGAAATCGCCACCGTATGCCCAATATGGACGTCCGTTGTCATCATGGCAAAGCAGGCCCTGATCAACCCAGTCCCAGATAAAACCGCCCTGAAGCTGATCATATTTATATATGGCATTCCACTGCCCGACAATGTTTCCATTCGAATTACCCATTGCATGAGAATACTCGGAAGGGACCACAGGACGATCCAATCCTTTCTTCCCCACTGCCTCGAACCAGTCTGCTTCCGGATATTGCGGGACATACATGTCCGTATTCCATTCCAACTGCGCCCTCTCATAATTGACCGGACGGTTCATCAGATCCTTCTCCTTATCCTTGAGGAAAAGATATGTGTTATAGAAATTGTAACCGTTACCGGCTTCGTTGCCCAAAGACCATATCGTCACACAAGGGAAGTTCTTGTTGCGTTCGAACATATTCCTGGTACGCTCCAGATGAGCTGCCAGCCAGTCAGGGTTATTGCCGAGCGTACGGCCCTTGTTGAGGTTGTAACCCATGCCGTGTGATTCGATATTCGCCTCATCATAGACATAAAGTCCGATCTCATCGCAAAGCTCATAGAAACGTCTGTCCTGAGGATAGTGGCAAAGGCGCACCGCATTGATGTTGTTTGCCTTCATCAGTTCAAAATCCTTCCTTCTCAATTCATCCGTCACATAATGTCCGGTGAGTTCATTATGCTCATGGATATTGACACCCTTGAACTTGATGGTCTTGCCATTGAAGAAGAAAAGGCCGTCCTTGATTTCCATGCGGCGGAATCCGACATGAAACGGAATGATCTCTGCGGTTTCACCAGAGACCTCGGACTTGATGAACAGTTTGTACAGTTCCGGAGTTTCGGCCGACCATTTGAGCACATCCGGAACAATCCCATCGAAATGCGCTATTATCTCCTGGCCGACAGGGACGGTTTCCTTGGAAGATCCGCTGATCACGACATTCCCCGATGCGTCCGCCAGTTCATAGGCGAGAACGCAAACTTTCTCGACAGGAGCATCATTCTTCAAATTGACCGCAAGTGAGAACACACCGTCCTGATAGCTGTCGTCAAGAGTGGACTTGACCGTAAAATCCCTGACTTTCAACTTAGGCTGTGACCACAGGAAAACATCGCGTTCAATTCCACTTATACGCCAGAAGTCCTGGCACTCAAGATATGAACTTGTACTCCACCTGTAAACCTTGATTACAAGGGAGTTCTCTCCATTTTTCAGATATGGATTCAAAAGATATTCGGCCGGATCCTTGGAATCTTCGTTATAGCCAACCTCATGACCATTTACATAGACATACGCACCTGACTTGACTCCGGCAAGATGCAGGTATATGTCCCGTCCGAACCATTCGGCAGGGACCCGGAATGAACGGCTGTATATTCCGCACGGATTGACCTCCGGCAGAGCTGGAGGTGTCGGACGGCCACCCAGGAATTCATAGGGATGATTCACATAAATGGCTGTTCCATAACCCTGGACTTCCCAGTTACCAGGTACCGTGATCTTCCCGGTTCTGACGGTCTCTCCCTCCGTGAATTGAAAATCCCACTCCCCGTTCAAAAGCATGAAATATGGACTCTGCAGATAATCGAACGAAGCGGCAGATGCGGCTTTATCATAAGTCATAAAACTTGACCTTGGAGCCAGTTTTCCGACACTGAGCACATTCGGGTCAAGATGGTACTTGTCTGTACCGGCAAAAGCTACGGTAAGGGAAAGCATGGCAAGCGCCATGACGGCTGATAACTTTTTCATATTCTGTGTAATATATTTGTCAGTATATACACAAATATACAAAAAATCAATTGCTTTTATCGGCAATTGATTCTCAAAACAGTGGGACCTAGCAGATTCGAACTGCTGACCTCTTGCGTGTGAAGCAAGCGCTCTAAACCGGCTGAGCTAAGGTCCCTCTTGCGGAATGCAAAGATAAGTATTATTTTTACAACTCAGACCAATTTCAATCAAAATAACAATGGAAATCAAAAAAGTTACAGTTGCAGGCGGCGGCGTACTCGGCAGTCAGATTGCATTCCAGGCCGCATATTGCGGATTCGATGTCACCATATGGCTTCGCAGCCAGGGCAGCATAGGCCGCACACAACCAAAGATAGACAATCTCTACAAGGTTTATGTGGACACTATCGAGGCAATGGCTGGACCTGACGCAAAGGCCTGCTGGGCCATGGGAATAGCCGATCCGGACAATTTCTCAAAGGAGGAATGCCTTGCAAAGGCAGAAGCGGCTTACAAGGGCCTCAAACTCGAACTTGACATGGCAAAGGCTGTGGAGGACGCCGACCTGGTGATCGAATCCATGGCGGAGAACGCCGATGACAAGACAGCTTTCTACAAGAAACTTGCCCCATATCTTCCTGAGAAGACAATACTGGTAACCAACAGTTCCACCCTTCTTCCTTCCCAGTTCGCAAAATATACCGGAAGGCCGGAGAAATATCTCTCCCTGCACTTTGCAAACTCCATCTGGAAGAACAACACAGCGGAGATCATGTCCCAGAACCTGACGGACACCCGGTATTTCGATGAGGTCATGAAATTCGCGGCAGACATAAGGATGGTTCCGCTCCCTGTGCTGAAAGAGAAATCGGGATATCTCCTCAACTCAATGCTGGTACCGTTCCTGCTTTCCGCCCTTGACCTCTATGTCAACGGAGTCAGCGACCCGGAGAGTATCGACAAGGCATGGAAACTCGCTACCGGAGCCCCTAACGGCCCGTTCGAGATATTCGACGTTGTCGGGATCACGACCGCATACAACATCTCCCTCCAGTACCAGAAAGTCCCCGGACTTCTGTCACCGCTCCTTGCAAAGATGATGATGCCTTACAACTTCAAGGGACAGGTCAAACTGCTCAAGGAGATGATAGACGAAGGCAAACTCGGCAAAGCCGCGGGAGAAGGCTTCTACAAGTATTAGCATCTAATCCGCAGCAGATTCCGGCCGCAACTGATCCACTTTTGTAGAGATGGTGATGTGGCGGCCGAATTTTTTATTGATATCCTTCATCATAGACCTGAATACAGGTCCGTGTGCCGAGCGGTCCCTGGTGCATGACCATGCAATCCAGTAATGTATCATCTCATGTATGATGATGTCGTCCAGTTTGTCTTCAGGAAGATCATAGTGTGTACTGATGCGCATCAAGTAATCGCTGCAGCTCTTGAGCCTCCCCCACAGATTGTAGTGCCGCTTGTACTCGATACGGCCCAGAAACGTCCTTGCCTTGCTGAGTTTGAAGGCGATGGGCGGGAGTTTGCCCTCAAAACAGAGGGCATTGTACTTGTCGAATTTCTCCTGTATGAAAGGAATGGTCGCCCTCATCGCACATCTACCGCAGGCCTGTAAATGCACTTCAGACCGTCCCTGTAAACTGTAACCACATTTATACCGGGGAATCCCGGGCTGAAAGCCTTTGCAACCGGACCGATATTGACTGATTCAAGCCCGTCCAGGTCCAGGGTCTCCCCCATATGGGTATGCCCGGTAAACATTGCCTCTACGCCATATTTCTTGAACGTTTCCACGTATTTTGAACGCAGAGGCATAGGGAAACTCTCATAACCATCCCCTTCGTCAAGGGAATGGCGCACTATAGGGCAATGGCAGAACACGAAGATATGACGCATGTCCTTGTATTCCTCCAACCGGGATACTATCCATTCATACTGTTCCTCCTCAGCCTCAGCATTGCCTGAGCGTATCCTGTTGCTGTCAAAGCCGATGAAGGCACAATCCTTCTGCACAAATGAGAATCTGTCATATCCGATAAAATCCAGATAGTACTGCAGACGTTCGGGAGTGAACTCCGGGATATCATGATTGCCGGGGGTATAATACACCGGGACAGAAGGATCGATCTCACCCATGCGCCTCTCCAGTATGGCATGCTGCTCAGTATTGCCGATATTGTTGACCATATCGCCGGTTACCACGACACAGGCAGGTTTGATACGGTTGATTGCGGCAACGGCATTCCCAAGCAACGAATCCGAAACGGCGAAATGATTGCTTTCATCCATGAAACCGATCTGCGGGTCGCTCATATGCACGAATGTCAGTTCATCAGGGTCGGAATACTTCTTCAGATGTACGTATTCATAGTCGAAATCCTTTCTTGATGCCCGCACGACCGTGATTCCGGAATGGTTGTCATCAAAGGATCTTGCAACGGAACCGGAAACTATGTTCAACATCCCGTCGATGTCAACCACACCCTGGATATGGGAATGACCGGCGAACATGGCATCGACATCATATTTCTTGAAAAGATCAAGATAT
The DNA here is from genome assembly GCA_045600405.1 of Candidatus Cryptobacteroides sp. Lineage (GTDB taxonomy): Bacteria > Bacteroidota > Bacteroidia > Bacteroidales > UBA932 > Cryptobacteroides. The sequence goes on along the minus strand of JAZRXV010000128.1, from coordinate 1,067 downwards.
TTTTTCCTGAGATCCTTGGGAAAATTGTTATGCCCGTCAGGCTCGTCAAAGTTTTCCATCACGAAAGGGCAATGGCAGAACAGGAAGATGTGACGGCATTTCCTGTTTTTCTCAAGTTCCGATGAAAGCCATTCGAACTGCTCGATCTCTTCAGCAGCATTCCCGTCCTTGATGCAGCAGCTGTCAAATCCTATGAAGGCAATATGCTTTTTCCTATATGAAAAGCGGAAATACCCTACCCTGTCCTTATATTCAGCTATCGATTCGGCATTGGAATGAGAAAGGTCATGGTTCCCAGGAGTGTAGAAGACCGGTATATCCGAGTCGATCCCCCCTATCCTCCTTTCAAAAACCGACAGCTGGTCCCTGTCATTCCATTTGTTGAGAAGGTCCCCCGTAACCACCACACACAAAGGCTGTATGTCGTTTATTTTCGCAACCGCTTCGCTCAACAGCGAATCGGAAACGGCGTAATTCACGCTATGGTCGTTAAAACCGATCTGCGGGTCGGACATCTGCACGAATACGACATCCCCCTTATGATGAGGCGGCACAGCCAGCAGAGAGAACGCGACCGCCATATTAAAAAACAAGCGAACCATATATCAGGATATTTTCTTCAAAAGATTATTTCTGCACCCTCAGGAGTACCGGTCCGAGCTATCCGGAAGACTGGAGTTCAGCGGAAGATCCCGGATCATTGAAGGTCCATGTCCCCCTCTCCCCGTCAGGAAGCAGGCTGTCCCCGAGAAATAGCGCACACGCTCTTACGGAGCACGACGAACGCCCATTGCAGCAACAGTCCCGTCTGGGAATACGCCCACATGCGGCCTGCTCCGGAATGTCCTTTTTTCCCGGCGGACATCAAAGGCAGCGGGGCGAATACCAGCGCGATAAGCACACTTGCATATGGCCCGGTATTCCCCGAGAACGGCAGCCAGCCCAGACATCCAGGGCCGAGGAGCAATGCCGCGAAACCTGCCGGCAGACCCGGTGGCATAAACAGCCTCCGGACAAAACGGGCCTTTGCCAGGAGAAGTTTTCCGAGCAGGAGCAGGACTGAAATG
>JAZRXV010000127.1:0-24729 GCA_045600405.1 Candidatus Cryptobacteroides sp. | reverse complement strand
TTCCGGGCCATCCGTATACATCATACATTTGAGATACGGAGCAGGATTGTTCTTGTGCGTAAGAAAATCCCAGTACCCGTGTATTGACACAAAATCAAGATGCCCTCCGGCCGCCTTCAGAAGCGGCAAAGTCCACCCCTTGTTAGTGGTCGCGGCAGCAAGCAGCTTGAGGTCCTTCGTCACGCTGCGCATCAGTTTCGAAGACTCACATACCAGCGGACCCCATTCACCTACGGTCTTTGCACCAAGTTCCCAACCTCCGTAATTCTCGTTTCCGACGCTCCAATATTTCACATCATATGGCTCCGGATGCCCGTTCTCCGCACGCATGCGTCCGAACTTGCCAAACTTGAGATTACAGTATTCCACCCAATCACTCATCTCCTCAGGCGTACCAGTACCCGCGTTGGTGCAGATATATGGCTCGCACCCTACTTTCCTGCACCATTTGATATATTCATCAGTGCCGAAAGTGTTAGGGTCTTCCACACCCCACGATTTATCAAAGACCGGTGTCCTCTCGGGACCTATGCCGCCCATCCAATGGTATGTGGAGACGAAGCAGCCTCCCGGCCAGCGCACTATCGGCATTTTTATCTCTTTCAATGCCTCGATCACATCGGTCCTGAAGCCGTCCTCGTCGGAAAGCGGGTTCCCAGGATCGAATATGCCTCCATATACCTGAGTATCGAAATGCTCGATGAACGATCCGAAAATCATCGGGTCATACTTGACAGGGGATGCAGTGCGGTCTATTGTAACGCTGTTCTGCGCCATTGAAAGCAAAGGCATGAGCAGAGCGAAACCGAGAAGAATCTTTATTCTCATTTCTTGAATATTATTTGTTGATTGGTCTTATCATGAAACTGAACTCCATCCCGGCAGGATGTATCATATACTTGTCGATAGGCAAAGCACCCCAGGAGTCAACACTGCCGAGGCCCATCTGGACGAGGTCCACGTTGACATGGGTCATGCCGTCCGGACGGAGTTCGAGCGAATGCCGCTGGTCACCGCGGTCGCGCCTGCCACCTCCGGTGATGGACATGTCAATGGCCTTGCGGCCGAACGGGAGGACCGAACCGGAGAACTTGTCCGCCGATGCAATCTCGATACCGTTACCGTCCTCATCCATGATGCGGAGCCACTCGAGATTGGTGTGGTTGCCGGACTCCTGCGGACGGGCATAGCCATAATGGTACTGGTCGGCCACCTTCTGGGTGTAGACGCCGACCTCCGAAGCCGCGTTGCGGTCGGAATAATTCTCGAACGGACCGTCACCGTAGAATTCGATGATGCCGTACTTGCCCGGCATGGCGAACTCCATTCCGAATCGGAACATGTCAGGAGCATCCGCAGACACGTCATAAAGGGTCTCCGTCACTTTGACCGAGCCACCGCACATGGTTTCATACAGGACCTTGACCTTGGCCAGATTCCCCACCTGATATATGACCGTGCGTGCATTCCCGTCGGTCTCGTCGGAAAGCACCTTCATCTCCGGATAAAGCCACGGCTTCATCTTCTGCTCAAGTTTGGCACCAAGGTCATTCTCGGTCACTGCGCGTCCGAAGCATGGCATGAGGGCATCGCTGACGAACTTGTCAAGGACAGAGCCGTGCTTGCAGGCATGCTTTGCAGCATCCTTCCCGCATCCGTCCTTGCAGCAGCCGGCAATCTGTACAGGAACGTCACGGATGAGTATCTGGTCATGCGCCACTTCCGTGCCGGCAGGAAGGATACCGTCCTTCTTTTTCAGATACCAGTGCACGTTGAGGTAAAGGTCCCCGTCATATCCCTTCAGAGATGACGCATCATATCCGAGGTCAAGCCGCTTCGTCTCCTGAGCATGTATCTCCGCGTGGTCGATGCAGCCGCTCAGGACAGCCTCGCCGTCATTGATCACTTCCCATTTCATCATATACCTCCCGAGGCAGATGAAGAAGTTCTCATTATAAACGTTTATCTTTCCATTCATGGCCTCCTCCGGGGTGGCGCTGGTGAGGATAGAGCGGTACTGGTGCTGCACCTCGTATGCATGAGGATGGAAACTGCGGTCGGCCGCCAGTATGCCGTTGCAGTTGAAGGAGTTCCCTGAAGGGTCATAATCATTGAAATCACCGCCGAAAGCATATATATAACCTGTCGTAGACTTCTTGGACGGCCACTTGATAGCCTGATCCACGAAATCCCAGATGAAGCCGCCCTGAGCGACGGGATACTTCCTGTAGAGATCCCAGTATTCCTTGAGACCGCCTATGGAGTTACCCATCGCGTGAGAATATTCGCACTGGATGAACGGACGCTCCGGATTATTGTTGAGATACTTTTCCGCCACCTCATAGGAAGCATACATAGGGCAGGCGATGTCAGTATTCTCACCGGTCGCCCAGCCCGGCTCGTAGTGGACAGGACGTGACGGGTCATATGTCTTGAGCCAGTCGTAGCATGCCGCGAAGTTAGGACCGTTGCCGGCTTCGTTGCCGATGCTCCAGATGATGATCGAAGGATGGTTGAAGTCACGCTGCGCCATCCGGCTCACGCGCTCCAGATGGGTGGCGGCATAAAGAGGATTCTTTGCAAGGCACTTTTCGTCCTCGCCCATGCCCTGGGACTCATTGTTGGCCTCGTCGATGACATATAGGCCGTAATAGTCGCACAGAGAAAGCCAGCGCGGATCGTTCGGATAGTGGCTTGTGCGGACTGCGTTGATGTTCAGCTCCTTCATGATCCTGATATCGCGGACCATCTCCTCAACGCTGACCACATAGCCGTTGAGATGCGACAGTTCATGTCGGTCAGCGCCCTTGATAAGGATGGCCTTGCCGTTGACCTTGAGCTGAGCATTCTCGATGGTGACGGTACGGAAGCCGAAATCGATCTCAGCAGTCTCGGTCACAACGCCCCGCGCGTCCGAGCATACCGCCTTGAGATGATACAGGTGGGGGGTCTCGGCGCTCCACTGCTTCACTTTTTCCATAGTGCCCTGTGACGTGACTTCCTTCTCCTCAAGACCCGGACCTGACATATAATACTTCACGGACTTCGCGGTCTTGGTGAGCTTCGTGTCGATGCTGTACGATCCGTCAGCACGGGCCTGTATATGAAGATCGCTTATGCGGGCCTTGGGATATGCCGTAAGCGTAGTCTCGCGCGCGATGCCGCTGAAACGCCAGAAATCCTGATCCTCCATGTAGGTGCCATCGCACCAGCGGAACACTTCAAGCGCAATGAGGTTCTTTCCGGCCTTCACGTACTTCGTCAGGTCAAAGTCGGCCTGGAGCTTGCTGTCCTCGCTGTAGCCGACCTCCTTGCCGTTGACATAGACGCGGACATTGGAGGTCACGCTGCCGATTGACAGCACGATGTCACGGCCGATCCACTCAGCCGGAATATCGAAGGTCCGGCGGTAATGGCCGACATGGTTATGCTTTATCGGAGCATACGGCGGATTGTTCTCATAACGTTCCCTCCACGGAAAGCCGGAACTGAGATATATGGGATCACCGTAACCGTTCAGTTCCCACATGCCAGGGACCGGCATGCTGCCCCATGAGGAATCATCCAGACCTTCCTTGAAGAAATCCGTGGTACGCTGGTCCGCGTCCTCGAACCATTCGAATCTCCATATCCCGTCGAGGGACATGCTCGGAGCGTCCGTACTGAGGGTGGCCGTCATAGGGAGACGGTTCCGCTGATTGACTGCAGCGTTCTGCCAGTCATCAGCCGTGACCTTGGCCCCGAACGAGGAGCCGGCAGAGGCCAGCAAGGCCACAACTGCGAGAAAGTGACTTCTGATATTCATACTCTATCGATTATTTATTATCTGAGCAACGATGATGCGAACGGGCCGGAATTTCCGGCGGTCGGTACAGTTTCGTAAAGTTACGACTTTATTTTTAACTTTGCATCATGACGAATGAAGTGATAACATCAGCCCGGAACCCCAAGATCAAGAGGCTGCTCTCTCTCCAGCAGAAATCGTCGGAGCGCCGTGAGAGCGGTCTTTTCGTCGTAGAGGGAAGGCGGGAACTGCAGCATTGCATAGAAGCCGGATATGAGATTGACACAGTCTTTGTCCTTGCTGACGCTTCATGCGGAGTTGAAGTTCAGGCAAGGACATACCAGGTGAGCAGGGACATGTATGAGAAAATCGCCTACAGGGGAAGCACCGAGGGAATCATCGCCGAGGTGAAAGTCAGGAACACCACCCTTGATGAACTCAAGGTCAGGGAAAACCCGCTCATCGCAGTTCTGGAAAGCGTGGAGAAGCCGGGCAATCTCGGAGCAGTGCTCCGCTCGGCGGATGCCGCAGGAGTGGATGCGGTCATCATATGTGACCCTCTGACAGATCTGTACAATCCCAACCTGATCCGCGCATCCATAGGAGGGATCTTCTCCGTCCCATGTGTCGCCTGCACCTCCGGGGAAGCGATAAACTGGTTGAAGGCCAACAACATCCAGATACTCACGGCCCAGCTTCAGGACTCATCGCTGTATTACGATACGGACATGTCCGGAGGCACTGCCATTGTCATGGGCACAGAAGCGACCGGGCTGACGGACATCTGGCGCAAGGCCGCGGATGCCCATATCCGCATCCCGATGCTCGGCCGCCTGGACTCCCTCAACGTATCAGTCAGCGCCGCCATACTTCTGTATGAAGCCGTAAGACAGCGCAACACCAACAGATAGTTTTATATGAAATTCGGTCTGATAGGTTATCCGATATCACATTCCCTGAGCCCGGAGCTTTTCAGGAAGGCATATGGCGGGCGCTGGGAGTACGACCTCATCGGGACCCCGGACTTCGAAGAAGCATGGGCGCGGTTCCTGGACGGGTATAAGGCCGTTAACGTGACCATGCCGTTCAAAGGTATGGCGGCGGCGCGTGCGGACATCATTTCCGAAGACGTACGCACGACGGGAGCGGCCAACATCCTGGTCAGGACGGATGAAGGGATACAGGCCCACAACTCGGATGTACTTGCCGTCAGGAGAATCCTGAAAAGGTTCGCACCGGACAGTTCCGTCGCGGTGATAGGCCTCGGAGGCGCGGGGAAAGCCGCCCTCTGCGCTGCCGGGAGCATGTTCAAAGACGTCCGGGCCTTCCACCACGATGAAATAGCGGGCGGTCTGGAGGCGGACATAATCATATGCACCCTCCCATCCCGCGTCCCCGGTCTGGACCGTCTGGAAAGCCGTTGCATAATAGAAGCGAACTATAAGGATCCGTATCTGCAGCACCTTGGGAAAGAAGGCACGGAATACATTTCCGGAATGGAATGGCTGAAGGCCCAGGCAGAAGAAGGATACGCGCTGATGACAGGTGAGCAGCCGCATCTTTTATATTGATTTTTGGAACTATTCATCGAAAAATTCTCTATATTGCAGAGTATTTAAATACTTGGATTATGTCACTGAACAAAGTAATGCTTATCGGTAACGTTGGAAGAGACCCTGAAATCCGTTACCTTGAAGGAAATGGCCAGAACGGCCAGGGAACAAAAGTCGCAACTTTCACACTCGCAACTTCTGAGAGATACAGGGACCGCAGCGGAGAGACACGCGAGAACACGGAATGGCACAACATCGTAGCATGGAGGCAGAGCGCCGACGTTTGCGAGAGGTTTGTCAGAAAAGGTACACAGCTCTACATCGAGGGACGTCTTCGCACCCGCAGTTATGTGGACAGCACCGGAGCCAAGAAGTACGTCACGGAAATCACCGTGGACACTCTCCAGCTCCTCGGCCGCAGGGAGGACAATCCTAATTATCAGGGAGCAGCCCCTCAGCAGGGAGGCTACCAGCAGCCTGCTTATCAGCAGCAGAACTCCTATCAGCAGCCGTCCTACCAGCAGCAGCCCGCTTATCAGCCGAAACCGGCCGCAGCGCCTCAGAGCGCAGCAGCAGCCGAGCCTATCAATCTCGACATAGACAACCCGGCTGACGACCTTCCATTCTAGAAGTGAGTACCGGAAAGTTCCCCAACACCTACGTGATTATCACCGCGCTCATCCTCATGTGCGCGGTGATAACTTGGTTTGTCCCAGGGAGCAATCCGCAGACATGGCAGGTATTCAGCGCACTTTATGACGGATTCATAAAACAGGCCGGCATAATCGTCTTCATCCTGATAGTGGGAGGAGCGTTCCAGACCCTCGGAAGCACCGGTGCCGTGGATTTCGGGATCAGGAGATTCATTTCCGGCACGGGGAAGCACGACAAACTCGTACTCGCGGCCATAGCCCTGCTCTTTTCAGCCGGCGGCGCGATTTTCGGCATGAGCGAGGAGACCATACCTTTCGTCGGGCTGGTGGTGCCGCTGGTGATTTCTATGGGATACGATGCCTTCACCGGCCTGCTTATAGTGTATGTCGCCTCGAACATCGGTTTCTCCAGTGCCTTCCTCAATCCGTTCACGGTAGGCATAGCCCAGCAGATGTCCGACCTGCCACCTTTCTCAGGTATGGGATACAGGGTGATATGCTGGGTATTCCTGACGGCCCTGACAATAGTATTCACCCTCATCTACGCGACAAGGATCAAAAAGGAACGGACCGATGAGGATATGAAAATTGACATTGCAGACACCGGGCATGGCAGGCACACCGCCGTCCTGCTCATACTTCTATCCACCGTCATTGCCCTGATCATCGGAGCCACATGCCTTGACTGGTACATGGCGGAAATATCGGCGCTGTTCCTCGCCATGGGCATCCTCTGCGGAATTGCGGGAGGATTCGGAGCGAACAGGATAGCGGACGAATTCCTGGCCGGCGCCAGGGACATACTCCCGGCGGCCATGGTCGTCGGGCTCGCCTCCGGCATAATAGTGATACTTCAGAACGGCAACATACTCGACCCGATGCTCAACGCTCTCGCGTCAGGTGCATCCGCATCATCCGGAACAGGATCCCTGTCACTCATGTACGGAGTGCAGGCGCTGATCAACCTTTTCATACCGAGCGCCACGGCCAAGGCCGCCATCACCATACCTGTCATGGCACCGTTCTCCGACATGATAGGTCTCAGCAGACAGTCCATGGTGCTGGCGTTCCAGTTCGGGGACGGATTCACCAACATGATAACCCCTACCTCCGGCGTGCTCATAGCCTCGCTCGCGATGGCGAAGGTACCCTATACGGAATGGGTGAGACGGATATGGAAACCTGTACTGGCACTCGTTGTCCTCGGGTTCCTGCTCCTGCTTCCAACCGTATTCTTCACAATAAAAGGATTCTAACAAAAAAAAAGACAACGATATGACTGAGATTAAAAAAACTTTGAGGGACAGCGCCGCCCTCCGCTGGACAGCATTGCTGCTTCTGGCCCTGGCGATGTTCTGCGCCTACATTTTCATGGACATCCTGTCCCCTATCAAGGACTTGATGCTTTCCGAGCGCGGTTGGGATTCCCAGGCATTCGGCACCATGCAGGGTGCGGAGACATTCCTCAATGTATTCGTATTCTTCCTGATCTTTGCAGGAATAATACTCGACAAAATGGGCGTACGTTTCACCGCAGTCCTGTCAGGAGCGGTGATGCTTGTCGGAGCCCTCATCAAGTATTTCGCCGTTTCCGATGCCTTTATCGGAAGCAATATGGACATCTGGCTTCAGAACAACCTGAACTATATTCCGGGGTTTGACGAACTGGGCATCTCCCCTTTCTACAAGGGGATGCCAAGCAGCGCAAAACTTGCGGCAATAGGCTTCATGATTTTCGGCTGCGGATCCGAAATGGGCGGCATCACGGTGAGCCGCGGTATCGTGAAATGGTTCAAAGGACGTGAGACTGCACTCGCAATGGGTTCGGAGATGGCCCTCGCACGCCTCGGTGTCGCCACCTGCATGATTTTCTCACCTTTCTTCGCCCGGCTGGGAGGCGTCATCAGCGTTTCAAGGTCAGTGGCATTCGGAGTAGTTCTCCTGTGCATAGCCCTTATCATGTTCGTCGTTTATTTCTTCATGGACAGGAAACTTGATTCCCAGACCGGTGAAGCAGAAGAGAAAGACGATCCGTTCAAAATTTCAGACATCGGCAAGATACTCAGCAGCTGGGGATTCTGGCTGGTCGCGCTTCTCTGCGTCCTTTACTACAGTGCAATCTTCCCGTTCCAGAAATATGCCGTAAACATGCTCCAGTGCAACCTTTCCCTCACTCCGGGAGAAGGCTTCTGGCAGAGCTCGTCCGTGACCGTCGTGCAATATGTCATCATGCTCATGGTCGCCGTCTGCTCTTTCTCAAGCAATTTCTCAAAGGGAAAGAACGCCAAGGCTCTGCTTATGGCTGCCGCCGTTGTCGCATTGGCAGCATACTGCTGGATGGGATACAAGAGAGGATCCGCCGAATCCGTGTTCGCAGTGTTCCCTCTTCTTGCCGTAGCCATCACCCCTATCCTTGGAAACTATGTGGACCATAAGGGAAAGGCGGCTACCATGCTTATGCTGGGGTCCCTCCTCCTTGTACTCTGCCACCTGACATTCGCATTCATACTGCCTGGATTCAAGTCGTCACCTGTCGCCGGGACCGTACTTGCATACGTAACCATCCTTGTGCTGGGCGCTTCTTTCTCCCTCGTCCCTGCAGCGCTTTGGCCTAGTGTTCCGAAACTCGTCGATGAAAAAATCATCGGTTCAGCATATGCGCTTATTTTCTGGATCCAGAACATAGGCCTTTGGCTGTTCCCTATGCTTATCGGCAAAATGCTCGATTCCACAAACTCCCAGATTACCGAGGCCCTTGCCAACGGCACCATGACACCGGAAGTTGCGGCCGTATCATACGACTATACCTGGCCGCTGGTGATGCTTGCCTGCCTCGGTGTGGCGTCTTTCATCATTGCATTATACCTCAAGTCTGTCGACAGGAAGAAAGGCTACGGCCTCGAACTTCCTAACATCAAGTAGTGATAGTGGAAGGAGGAAAAACCGGCAAGTGGTGCTGGGTTGCCCTGGCATGCCTGGTGGTACCGATGTTCGCGTCGTACTTTTTCGACGACATGTTCTCATCGGTGTCGCATCTGTTCAAGAACCCCGAAGCCCTGGCCCTCGGCTGGAACTCGAAGGACCTTGGCAACTTCATCGGCGACTACAGTCTGCTGTGCGTATGCGGCGGGCTGATAATCGGAGGTATCCTGCTTGACATTTTCGGAGTAAGGATCATGGGCTCCGTCTTCATGGGCATGATGCTCGCGGGAGGGGCCATGGCCTGGTTCGGAGTGGCCGGAGGTCTGCCGAAGGAGCAGGCCATCACGATAGGCAGGATAGGCAGGATGATGTTCGGCCTGGGCAGCGAGATCGCTGGAGTCGCAGTTACGCGCTCCATTGCCAAATGGTTCAAGGGAAAACACATTTCCCTTGCCATGAGCCTGCAGCTCGCGATCGCCCGCGCCGGTACCGCCATAGCGCTTATCGCCGCGCCGTTCATCGTTGGGGTACCGAAAGATTTCTATCCTGTCGCCGATACGGCACGTCCGGCCCTCATAGGCCTGTTCCTTCTTATCGCCGGCATGGCAGTCTGGTCGATATTCGTGGTCCTGGACCATCGTTTCGATGCGGAAAGGGGCATCAGTTTCAAAAGAGGTGAAGTCGGGGCTGAAGAGAAATTCCGTTTCGGAGACATCCTTTCACTCCTGAAGAACCCAAGGTTCCTGATGATAGGGCTGCTTTGCGTGACTTTCTACTGCTGCGTCAGTTCCTTCAAGAAATTCGGCACCTCGGTAGTAATCCCGCGCTTCGGGATTGCGGACGGAGCCGCAGGCACCATGGTTGCGATGATTCCGTTCTTCACCATCGTGTTCACCCCTCTGTTCGGAGCCCTGGTGGACAAGGTCGGGAAGGCTACACGGTGGATGATACTCGGAAGCGTCGCCGTGCTGTCGGGGCATCTTATCCTGGCTTTTGCGCCTCAGGGAGTACACTTCTTCGGATACGCCGGGATTGCGCTCCTGGGGCTCGGATACTCACTGGTGCCGTCTGCGATGTGGCCTTCTGTCCCGAAGATAGTGCCGGAAAAGAACCTCGGAACCGCGTATTCGCTGATATATTGGATCCAGAACGTCGGATTATTCTTTGTTCCGAAAATTGTTGGTCGTATCTTTGCAAATGATTCAGGGCTCGGCGGGGTGGCCAGGGTCGAATGGCTGTTCATCTGCCTCGGATCGGCTGCCATATGCCTGGCGCTGATGCTCATGCGCTCATCGGTCTCCCATCCGGAGTTCGCCCTGGACGCGCCAAACAAGAAACAGTGATGTACGGAATACTGGACAGCATAGATTCACCGAAAGACCTCAGGAAACTGCCGGAAAGCATGCTTCCTGCATTGTGCGGCGAGATAAGACGGTACATGGTGGAGTGTTGCTCCAGAAATCCGGGGCATCTTGCATCCAGCCTGGGCGCGGTGGAGCTCATCGTCGCCATGCACTATGTCTTCGACACACCTGACGACAAGATAGTCTTCGACGTAGGGCATCAGGCCTACGCACACAAGATTGTCACCGGCCGCAGGGAAGCCTTCAGAAATGCCCGTACCAAAGACGGAATCAGCGGATTCCCTAAAATGGACGAGAGCGAATACGACGCATTCGGTGTCGGGCACTCCTCCACCTCGATATCCGCCGCCCTCGGGCTCGCGGAGGCAGCACGCATGCAGGGCAGGAAACAGAAAGTGCTCGCACTCATCGGGGACGGGGCCCTCACCGGAGGCCTTGCCTTCGAAGGACTCAACAACGCGGGAGCAAGCCATGCGGACCTCCTTGTGGTGCTGAACGACAACAACCAGTCCATAGACGGCAACCTGGGCGGGCTCCACAACTACCTGCTGCGGGTCACCACCAACGTAAGATATAACAGTTTCAAGAAGAAGGTCTGGGACCTGCTTGGAGACAATCCGCTACGCCGCTTCATACAACGCTGGGTAAGGAGCCTGAAGTCATGGTTCGTCAAGAAATCCGGCGGTGACCTGTTCGAAGCCCTGGGCTTCAGGTACTTCGGCCCGGTGAACGGAAATGACATCGGGCAGATGGTCTACACCCTGAGGAAGCTCGGCAGCATGTCAGGGCCCCGCATCATACACTGCATCACCACCAAAGGCAAGGGCTATGCCCCGGCTGAGGCTGATCCGGTGACATGGCATGCCCCGGGAAAATTCAATCCGGAGACAGGTGAAAGGCTGATCTCCCCTCACCCTTATGACAGGTACCAGGATGTGTTCGGAGAGGTACTTGCGGACCTGGCACTGAAAGACGCCAGAATCGCAGGCATCACTCCTGCAATGGCTACCGGATGCGGGATGAACAGACTTGCCGAGGCCTGTCCGGACCGTTTCTTCGACGTGGGTATCGAGGAAAGCCACGCCGTTACATTCTGCGCAGGCCTTGCAGCAGGCGGAATGAAACCGTTCTGCAATATATATTCAGCATTTTCACAAAGGGCATACGACCAGATAATACATGACGTAGCCCTGCAGAAACTCCCGGTTGTGCTGTGCTTCGACAGGGCCGGCCTCGTAGGAGAGGACGGCGCGACACACCACGGAGCTTTCGACCTTGCCGCATACAGGAGCATACCGGACTGTATCGTCAGCGCCCCGAAGGATGAACTGGAACTTAAGAACCTGATGTATTCCGCCTCATTGCATGAAACAGGACCGTATATAATAAGGTACCCGCGCGGAATGGGAGAAGGCGTGGCCTGGAAAGACGAGCCTTACACCCTGCTTCCTGCAGGAAAGGCGGAAAGGCTTGCCGAGGGATCGGAGATAGCCGTCATTACGATAGGACCATATGCATACCGGGCGCTGGAAGCGGCTGCAGGCTTCGACGGGAAAGTATCCGTATGGAACTTCCGCTTCCTCAAGCCTGTCGACGAAGAGGCCCTCGAAGTCATAGCCTCAAGCCACTCCCACATCATCACAGTGGAGGACGGAGCCCTCAAGGGAGGACTGTACGGAGCTGTCTGCGAGTATATGGCAGGGCACGGTCATACAATTAAAATTGAAGGAATCGGCATTCCGGACGAATTCATTTCCAAGGCACGTCAGGAAGAGGAGCGCGGACAGTGCGGGCTAAATGCTTCGGGGATAGAAAAAAGAATAAAAAATATTTTGGAGAACATAAAATAATTCATATCTTTGCATCCCCAAACATTCAGGGGTCTTTGAAATAGCTGCCGATGTAGCTCAGTTGGCTAGAGCGCGTGATTTGTAATCTCGAGGTCGTGGGTTCGACTCCCTCCATCGGCTCCATCAGCAACATTAACCCGGGTGAGTACCAGAGTGGCCAAATGGGGCAGACTGTAAATCTGCTGGTTTTTACCTTCGGTGGTTCGAATCCATCCTCACCCACAAATAGCGGAAGAAGAAAACTTCCAACAAAGCGGGGTTCGTATAATGGCTATTATGCCAGCCTTCCAAGCTGGAAATGGGAGTTCGATTCTCCTACCCCGCTCAAAGATCTGCCGATGTAGCTCAGGGGTAGAGCGCATCCTTGGTAAGGATGAGGTCATGAGTTCAATTCCCATCATCGGCTCGAAGGCCGGAGAAATCCGGTTTATTTTTGTAAACAACTTTAAAGAATCATAATATTATGGCAAAAGAAAAATTTGAGAGGACCAAACCTCATGTCAACATTGGTACAATTGGCCACGTTGACCACGGTAAGACTACTCTTACCGCAGCCATCACCAAGGTGCTGGCAGCAAAGGGTCTGAGCGAAGTCAAGTCATTCGATCAGATCGACAACGCCCCTGAGGAGAAGGAGCGCGGTATCACCATCAACACTGCACACGTCGAGTATCAGACCGCCAATCGTCACTATGCGCATGTCGATTGCCCGGGCCACGCCGATTATGTGAAGAACATGGTTACCGGTGCCGCTCAGATGGACGGTGCTATCCTTGTAGTTGCCGCTACTGACGGTCCAATGCCTCAGACCAACGAGCACGTGCTTCTTGCAAAGCAGGTGAACGTCCCTAAGATGGTCGTTTTCCTCAACAAGGTTGACCTTGTTGACGATGAGGAAATGCTTGACCTCGTCGAGATGGAAGCCCGTGACCCCCTCAGCAAATATGATTTCGATGGTGACAACGCCCCTGTTATCCGCGGTTCTGCACTTGGTGCACTCAACGGAGAGCCACAGTGGGAGGACAAGGTCATGGAGCTCATGGCTTCAGTCGACGAGTACATTCCGCTCCCTGAGCGCCTTGTTGACAAGCCGTTCCTTATGCCTATCGAGGATATCTTCTCTATCACCGGACGTGGAACCGTCGTTACCGGACGTATCGAGGCTGGTACCGTTCACGTGAACGATCCTGCAGAAATCGTCGGTTTCAACGATAAGCCGAAGAGCACTGTCGTCACCGGTGTCGAGATGTTCCGCAAGCTCCTTGATCAGGGTGAGGCTGGTGACAACGTAGGTCTCCTCCTCCGCGGTATCGACAAGAAGGAAGTCAAGCGTGGTGAGGTTATCGCCAAGCCAGGCTCAATCAAGCCTCATTCACACTTCCTCGGACAGATCTATGTCCTTAAGAAGGAAGAGGGTGGACGTCACACTCCATTCCACAACAAGTATCGTCCTCAGTTCTTCATCCGTACACTTGATGTTACCGGTGAGATCTCTCTCCCGGAGGGTGTCGAGATGGTTATGCCAGGCGACAACGTTGAGATCAACGTCCAGCTTATCACCCCTGTAGCTCTTAACGAGGGTCTCAGCTTCGCAATCCGCGAGGGTGGCCGTACAGTCGGTGCAGGTCAGGTCATCAAGATTCTTGACTAATCAAACTCTATAGGCGGATATCCCGGGAAAGGGGGTATCCGCCAATTTAGGGGAATAGAACAAGGGTAGTTCAGCGGTCTCCAAAACCGTCGATGTGGGTTCGAATCCTGCTTCCCCTGCAAAATATCAAAGGTTACGATTTGGTAATTGTTTAACAGACGCCGCCCCTTACGCTTCCATTCAGCGGTGTCCATTAAATGTAAAGATGAGAAGGTTTATCAATTACTGCAAAGAGTCTTTCACAGAGCTCACCAAGAAGACTACTTGGCCAAACTGGTCGAAACTCCAGAGTTCCGCCCTTCTGGTCATTGTAACTACAGTCATTCTTGCAGCATTGCTTTGGGTTATCGACTTCCTCTTCCAGTCTCTGATGACAGGCATTTACACTCTGTAATCTTATCGTAAAATCCTATGGGCGAAATGAAATGGTACGTTCTGAGGACAGCGGGAGCGAAAGAGAAAAAAGCTGCTGAATATCTTCAGAAAGAGATTGAACGCAGCGGTCTTCAGGATCAGGTCGATCAGGTTCTGGTTCCGGTCAAAAAGGAAATAGTCACAAAAAATGGAAAAAGGAAGGCAGTTGACAAGCTGCTTTTCCCAGGTTATGTGCTTATCCACGCCGAACTCAGCGCCAGGCTTGAGAACATCATCCGCAATGAAGTTCCTAACATGTCAGGTTTCCTGACGGAGAAGAAGGCCATATCAGGCACCCAGTTCGAGAGGATACCTGTACCTATCCGCGAGGATGAGGCACAGAGGATTCTCGGAAACCAGGATGAGAACATCGAAAGTGCTGCTGAGACCCTTGTCAACTATGAGGTTGGCGAGTCAGTACGCATCACGGATGGTCCGTTCAGCGGATTCAGCGGAACTGTCGACGAGATTCTGGAAGACAGGAGCAAAGTCAAGGTCATTGTCGTGATCTTCGGCAGAAAGACCCAGCTCGAACTCAGCTTTACACAAGTAACTAAAGAATAACAAAAAATCATGGCAAAAGAAGTTACCGGATTCATCAAGCTCCAAATCAAAGGCGGAGCAGCCAATCCAGCACCTCCGGTAGGACCGGCACTCGGTTCCAAAGGCTTGAACATCATGGATTTCTGCAAGGCTTTCAATGCAGCCACGCAGGCACAGGCAGGTAAGGTCCTCCCAGTAGTGATCACTGTCTATTCCGACAAGTCTTATTCATTCGAGGTCAAGCAACCACCAGTGGCAGTATCCCTCAAGGAAGCTGCTAAGATTTCCACCGCATCAGGCGAGCCTAACCGCAAGAAAGTGGCAAGCATCACCTGGGATCAGGTCAAGGAGATCGCTGAAGGCAAAATGCCGGACCTCAACTGCTTCACCATCGCATCAGCTATGCGCATGGTCGCAGGAACAGCAAGAAGTATGGGTATCACCGTTACCGGTGAATTCCCTCAGGACCTTTAATAGTTGACACGTTATGAGCAAGAAGACAAAAAATCAGAAGGCAGCTGCTGAGAAGTATGATTCTCATAAGCTGTACAGCCTTTCAGAGGCGTGCCAGGTAGTAAAGGATATCACCTTCACAAAGTTTGACTCAACCGTCGAGCTTTCCGCGAACCTCGGTGTTGACCCTCGTAAGGCCAACCAGATGATCCGTGGCGTCGTCACCCTTCCTCACGGGACCGGTAAGGTCGTCAGAGTCCTCGTACTCTGCACCCCTGACAAGGAGAACGAAGCCAAGGAAGCAGGCGCTGACTATGTAGGTCTCGATGATTATATCGAGAAGATCAAGGCTGGCTGGACAGATGTCGATGTAGTCATCTGTACTCCTTCAGTCATGGCAAAGGTCGGTGCTCTCGGTAAGATCCTCGGACCACGCGGTCTCATGCCGAACCCTAAGACAGGCACTGTCACAATGGCAGTCGGCAACGCCGTTAAGGAAGTCAAGGGTGGTAAGATCGACTTCAAGGTTGACAAGACCGGTATTATCCATACGGGTATAGGCAAGGTTTCATTCTCTGCACAGCAGCTCGCCGAGAATGCAGCCGAGGTTCTCAACGCAATCTCAAAACTCAAGCCTCAGACCCTCAAGGGCACATACATGAAGAGCTCTGCTATCTGCTCTACCATGAGTGCTGGTGTTAAGATTGATCTCAAGGCATTCCTCAACGGTGCTGAGTAAAAATTCAATATTATGAAAAAAGAACTTAAAGCTCAAATTATTGAAAGCATCTCAGCCCAGCTCAAAGCATATCCTGATTTCTACATCACCGATATCGCAGGACTGAACGCAGGACAGACCTCAAAGCTCCGTCGCGAATGCTTCAACAACGGCATCGTTTTGAACGTTGTCAAGAATACCCTCTTCGCCCACGTTCTCAAGGGAATCGACAATGAGGATCTGCAGTCTCTCAACGAGACTCTCGCAGGCAACTCTGCAATCATGTACACGACCGTTCCTTCAGCTCCTGGAAAGCTCATCAAGAAACTCCAGAAGGAAGGCTTCAAGAAGCCTGTAGTTAAGGGCGCTTACGTACAGGGTTGCGTTTTCATAGGCGAAGACAAACTCGATCAGCTCGCAGCAATCAAGACCAAGGAAGAACTCATCGGTGACATCATCGGTCTCCTCCAGAGCCCTATCCGCAGAGTTATCAGCGGTCTCGAGAACGCAGCCGAAGGAAAGGCTGACGACGAGAAGATCTATACCGCAACTGCCGCTCCGGCCGCCGCTCCTGAGGCACCGGCTGAGGCTCCGGCAGAAGCACCAGCAGCAGAGGCAGAGGCTCCTGCAACGACAGAATAATATTAACAATTTAAAATCAAATAATTATGGCAGATGTTAAAGCCCTTGCAGAAGAGTTGGTAAACCTTTCTGTGAAAGACGTTCAGGAACTTGCAAAAGTCCTCAAAGAAGAATATGGTATCGAGCCTGCAGCTGCAGCAGTCGTAGTCGCTGCTGACGGCGCCGGTGCTGCAGCCGCTGAGGCAGAGCAGACCGAATTCGACGTTATCCTCACCTCAGCCGGCACTGCGAAGCTCGCAGTCATCAAGGCTGTCAAGGAGGCCCTTGGTCTTGGTCTTAAGGAAGCTAAGGATCTGGTTGACGGAACCCCAGCTACCCTTAAGGAGAAAGTCTCCAAGGCAGAAGCCGAGCAGCTTAAGGATACCCTTACAGAGGCTGGCGCAGAAGTCGAGATTAAGTAAATCCCGCTTCTCCCTGCTTGATCGGGGAACAAACAGGTTTAGAGCCGAACCAGGCTCTAAACCTTTTTTCCGTATTAAAGTTTTTCTCACTTCCAACGGCAGCACATGTCAAAAAAGACTATTAACAAGCGTATAAATTTCGCAACATCCAAAATCCTGGAGTACCCGGACCTTCTCGAGGTCCAGCTGAAATCCTTCAAGGACTTCTTCCAGCTTGAGACCACACCTGAAAACAGGAAGAGTGAGGGTCTTTTCCAGGTTTTTAAGGAGATTTTCCCAATCGAAGACACGAGAAACAACTACAAGCTCGAGTTCATTGACTATTTCATTGACCCGCCGCAGTACTCGATTGAGGAATGCCTTGACAGAGGCCTTACATACAATGTCCCTCTCAAGGCGAAACTCCGCCTTTCATGCACCGATCCGGAACACGAGGATTTCGACACGCGCGTACAGGATGTCTATCTGGGCAACATCCCATATATGACCCCTGCCGGCACGTTCGTCATCAACGGATCAGAGCGCATCATCGTCTCCCAGCTGCATAGGTCCCCTGGCGTATTCTTCGACCAGAGCATGCACGCAAATGGTACAAAGCTGTATTCAGCCCGTATCATTCCGTTCAAGGGATCATGGATCGAGTTCGCTACCGACATCAACAATGTGATGTACGCGTACATCGACCGCAAGAAGAAGCTCCCTGTAACCACCCTCCTCAGGGCCATAGGTTATAACGCAGACAAGGATATCATCGATATCTTCGACCTCGCCGACGAGATCGAGATCACTCCTGAGAACCTCGCCGCGAACAAGGGCCGCAAGCTCGCCAACAACGTGCTCATGACCAAGTTCGAGGACTTCATCGATGAGGACACGGGAGAAGTGACCCCTCTCGAGCGTATCAAGATCATCGTCAAGAGAGGCGAAATCCTCGACGACGACAACATCGCAGCAATCCTTGAGACCGACGAGAAGACCATTCTCCTTCAGAAAGACGAGGCTAACTCCAACGAGTACGTCATCATATTCAACACTCTCCAGAAGGACCCTACCAATACGGAGATCGAGGCTGTCAATTACATCTACAAACAGCTGCGCAGTTCAGAACCACCTGACGAGGCGACAGCTAGGGATGTCATAGACAAGCTCTTCTTCTCCGAGAAGAGGTATGACCTCGGCAGCGTGGGACGTTACCGTCTCAACAAGAAGCTCAACCTGTCGATTGCACCGGACATCCGTGTCCTCACCAACACCGACATCATCGAGATCATAAAGTACCTCATCCAGCTTATAAATTCAAAGGCGACAGTCGATGATATCGACCATCTCTCAAACCGTCGCGTACGCACTGTCGGCGAGCAGCTCGCCAACCAGTTCAGCGTCGGTCTGAGCCGTATGGCCCGCACAATACGCGAGAGGATGAACGTCCGCGACAGCGAGCAGTTCAACCCTATCGACCTCATCAACGCGAAGACCCTTTCTTCTGTGATCAACTCATTCTTCGGAACGAGCCAGCTGTCACAGTTCATGGACCAGACAAACCCTCTTGCCGAGGTCACTCACAAGAGACGTCTGTCAGCTCTCGGTCCTGGTGGTCTGAGCCGCGACAGGGCCGGATTCGAAGTACGAGACGTCCACTATACACACTACGGCCGCCTCTGCCCTATCGAGTCACCTGAAGGACCTAACATCGGTCTTATCTCTTCTCTCTGCGTGTATGCACGTATCGACGACCTCGGATTCATCGAGACCCCATACCGTGACGTCAAGGACGGAAAGGTAGATCTCAGTGCCGCAGGATGCCATTATATGAGCGCCGAGGAGGAAGAGAGCAAGCTCGTCTCCCTCGCCAACGTAAAGATGGACGACGACGGCAACATCCTCGAAGACCGTCTGCAGTGCCGCCTTGAGGCCGACTTCCCAGTCGTCACCAAGGAGGAGATCGACTATATGGATGTCGCTCCTAACCAGATGGCTTCTGTCGCAGCATCGCTCATCCCGTTCCTCGAGCACGACGACGCTCACCGCGCCCTCATGGGTGCGAACATGATGCGTCAGGCAGTGCCGCTCCTCAAGCCTGAGTCCCCTATCGTGGGTACCGGTCTTGAAGAGAGGGTCTGTATCGACTCACGCACCCAGTACATTGCAGAGCGCAAGGGTGAAGTCACTTATGTCGACGCCAACGAGATCCGCATCAAGTACGACCGCACCGAAGATGAGAACTTCGTCAGTTTCTCACCTGAGGAGACCGTATACAAACTTCCTCATTACCGCCGCACCAACCAGAGCACCACTGTCAATCTCATTCCTATAGTAAGGAAGGGTGACAAGGTGGAGAAGGGGCAGGTGCTCACCGAGGGTTATGCCTCCCAGAACGGAGAGCTCGCTCTCGGCCGCAACCTTAAGGTAGCGTTCATGCCTTGGAAGGGATATAACTACGAGGATGCCATCGTCCTTTCAGAGGAGATGGTCAAGTGGGATATCCTCACTTCCATCCATGTGGACGAGTACCTCACCGAAGTGCGTGACACCAAGCGCGGAATGGAAGAACTCACCTCCGACATCCCTAATGTCAGCGAGGACGCCACCAAGGACCTGGGCGAGAACGGTATCATCCGTATCGGCGCCCATATCGAACCAGGTGACATCATGATAGGTAAGATCACCCCTAAGGGCGAAAGCGATCCGTCTCCTGAGGAAAAACTCCTCAAGGCCATCTTCGGCGACAAGGCCGGTGATGTCAAGGACGCATCCCTCAAGGCCAACCCTTCACTCAGCGGTACCGTCATCAAGACCGCCCTGTATGCAAAGGTTGCCAAGGAAAGCGGCCGCAGAAGCGCTGCAAGGAACGACCAGAAGGCCCTCCTCGAGATGCGTCAGGCCGAGTTTGACCGCAAGGTTGAGAAACTCAGGGGCGAATTCATACAGAAGCTCACCGTCCTCACCAAGAACCGCAAGAGCGCCGGTATCTCCGACCTCTACGGCGTCGAGGTGATTGCAAAGGACAAGAAGATCACCGCCGAGGCACTCAAGTCAATCGACTACGAGAATATCAACTCCAACAAATGGACGACCGACAAGGATACCAACCTCCTTATCCGTGACCTCATCAACAACTACTGCATAGCAGTGAAGACCGAGGCCGCTGTCTGCAAGCGCGAGATGGACAAGATCAAGGTCGGTGACGAACTTCCTAACGGTGTCATGCAGCTTGCAAAGGTCTATATCGCCAAGAAGCGCAAGATCACTGTCGGTGACAAGATGGCAGGCCGCCACGGTAACAAGGGTATCGTAGCGAAGATCGTCCGTCAGGAGGATATGCCGTTCCTCGAGGACGGCACACCTGTGGACATTGTCCTCAACCCTCTGGGCGTGCCTTCACGTATGAACCTCGGCCAGATCTATGAGACTGTCCTCGGATGGGCGGGATCAAGGCTCGGTATGAAGTTCAGCACCCCTATCTTCGACGGTGCAAGCATCGATGAGATCTGCAAATACACCGACAAGGCAGGAGTACCTAGATTCGGTAAGACCCGTCTCCGCGACGGAGGCACAGGCGACTGGTTCGACCAGCCTGCTACCGTAGGCGTCATCTATATGATCAAGCTCGGCCATATGGTCGATGACAAGATGCACGCCCGCTCAATCGGTCCATACTCCCTCATCACACAGCAGCCTCTCGGAGGTAAGGCCCAGTTCGGTGGTCAGCGTTTCGGTGAGATGGAGGTCTGGGCACTTGAGGCATTCGGTGCAGCCAACGTCCTCCAGGAGATCCTCACAGTCAAGTCCGATGATGTGACCGGAAGGTCAAAGACATACGAAGCGATCGTCAAGGGCGACCCTATGCCGCCTGCAGGAATACCTGAATCACTCAACGTCCTCCTGCACGAACTCCGCGGTCTCGGTCTCAAGGTTACATTGGAATAATAATTTGTAAGGAAAAGTCAATATGCCTACTTTCAATAACAAAGATAACAAGGTAAAGAGCAATTTCCAGACAATCAGCATCTCGCTGGCTTCTCCGGAGGACATAACCGAAAGGTCCTGCGGTGAGGTCCTGAAGCCGGAGACGGTCAACTACAGGACTTACAAGCCGGAGCGCGACGGTCTTTTCTGCGAGAAGATCTTCGGTCCTACCAAGGATTACGAGTGCTATTGCGGCAAATACAAGAGGATCCGTTACCGCGGCATCGTCTGCGACAGATGTAATGTCGAGGTCACCGAGAAGAAGGTCCGCCGTGAAAGGATGGGCCATATCACCCTCACCGTTCCTGTAGCCCACATCTGGTACTTCAAGTCAGCTCCTAACAAGATTTCAGCCCTTCTCGGACTTCCTTCAAAGAAACTTGAATCAGTCATCTACTACGAGAAATATATCGTGGTAAGGCCTGGTGCAAGCAACCTTGCCAAGATGGAACTCCTCTCTGAGGACGAATATCTTGACGCACTGGCAAGCATTCCAGGCAACGAGAACCTTCCTGATTCCGATCCGGAAAAGTTCATCGCCAAGATGGGTGCCGAAGGTATCTATGACCTCCTCAAGGAGATCGATGTCGATGAACTCGGCAAGGAACTCCGCCAGAGGATGCTCACCGAAGGCTCACAGCAGCGCAAGGGCGATCTCCTCAAGAGACTCCAGGTCGTGAAGTGGTTCCAGGAGTCCAACGGAATCAACCGTCCGGAATGGATGATAATGAAGGTCATCCCGGTCATCCCGCCTGACCTCCGTCCTCTCGTTCCGCTTGACGGCGGCCGTTTCGCAACGTCTGACCTCAACGACCTTTACCGTCGTGTGATCATACGCAACAACCGACTCAAGAAACTCATAGAGATAAAGGCTCCGGAGGTCATCCTCCGCAACGAGAAGCGCATGCTTCAGGAAGCCGTCGATTCACTTTTCGACAATTCCAAGAAGTCATCTGCAGTCAAGAGCGAGTCCAACAGGGCACTCAAGTCCCTTTCAGACTCCCTCAAGGGCAAGCAGGGCCGCTTCCGCCAGAACCTCCTCGGTAAGCGTGTCGATTACTCCGCACGTTCCGTCATCGTCGTGGGTCCTGAGCTCAACATGCACGAGTGCGGTCTCCCTAAGTACATGGCAGCCGAACTCTACAAGCCGTTCATCATCCGCAAGCTCATCGAGCGCGGTATCGTGAAGACCGTCAAGTCCGCAAAGAAGATCGTGGACCGCAAGGATCCTGTGATCTGGGACATTCTCGAGAATGTCATGAAGGGACATCCGGTGCTCCTCAACCGAGCCCCTACCCTCCACCGCCTCGGTATCCAGGCCTTCCAGCCTAGGATGATAGAAGGAAAGGCCATCCAGCTCCACCCTCTCGCATGTACGGCTTTCAACGCCGACTTCGATGGTGACCAGATGGCTGTCCACCTCCCTCTCGGCAACGCGGCCATCATGGAGGCACAGCTCCTCATGCTCGGTTCCCAGAACATCCTCAACCCTGCCAACGGCGCGCCTATCACCGTGCCTCCACAGGATATGGTGCTCGGACTGTACTACATCACCAAGATACGTCCGGGTGCAAAGGGAGAGGGCATGTCCTTCTACTCAGACGAGGAAGTCATCGTGGCCTACAACGAGAAGGCTGTCGATATGCACGCTAAGGTCAATGTCCGCATCCCTGCTGACAAGCAGGACCCTTCAAAGGGCACACAGATGGTGGAGACGACCCCTGGCCGCATCATCGTCAACCAGTATGTTCCTGACGAAGTGCCTTTCGTGAACGAAGTTCTCGGCAAGAAGGCCCTCCGCAAGATCATCACCAACGTCATCAAGCATACCGGTGTCACCCGTACCGCCAAGTTCCTTGACGATATCAAGAACCTCGGTTACGACCAGGCATTCCGCGCAGGTATCTCCTTCAACCTCGGAGACGTGCTCATCCCGGATGAGAAATACACCCTCATCGATGACGCATACAAGAGCGTGGAGACCATCAAGGAGCAGTTCAACTACGGTTTCATCACCAACAACGAGCGATACAACAAGGTCATCGACCTCTGGTCTTCAGTTGACAACAAGCTCACCAGCATCGTTACGAAGCAGATCTCACAGGATCAGCAGGGCTTCAACCCTGTCTTCATGATGCTTGATTCAGGAGCCCGTGGTTCAACCCAGCAGATCAAGCAGCTCTGCGGCATGCGCGGTTTGATGGCAAAACCTCAGAAATCAGGCGCTGCAGGCGCTGAAATCATCGAGAACCCTATCATCTCCAACCTTAAGGAAGGTATGACGGTGCTCGAGTACTTCATCTCAACCCACGGTGCACGTAAGGGTCTTGCCGATACCGCCCTCAAGACTGCTGACGCAGGTTACCTCACCCGCCGTCTGGTGGACGTCTCCCATGACGTCATCATCACGGATGAGGACTGCGGCACCCTCAGGGGACTTATCGCAACCGCCATCAAGAACAAGGACGAAGTCGTCGAGTCACTCGGAGACCGCATCCTCGGACGTACCTCAGTCCACGATATCTTCAACCCGCTCACCGGTGAACTCATCATCAGGGCCGGCGAAGAAATCCGTGAGAAGGAGGCAGACCTCATCGATTCTCTCCCTATCGAGCAGGTGGAAATCCGTTCGGTCCTCACCTGCGAAAGCCGCAAGGGTGTCTGTGCCAAGTGCTACGGACGCAACCTCGCCACAAGCCGCATGGTGGAGAAGGGCGAAGTGGTCGGTGTCATCGCCGCACAGTCAATCGGTGAGCCTGGTACACAGCTTACCCTCCGTACATTCCACGTCGGTGGTGTCGCCGGAGGCGCTGCAGTAGAGTCATCCATCGAGTCCAAATATGACGGTAAGCTCGCATTCGAGGAACTCCGCACCATCTCAAGGATCGGTGACGACGGCAACGCACAGGAGATTGTCGTGAGCCGTATGACCGAACTCCGCATCCTTGACGAGAAGACAGGAATCACATTCTCACAGTATGATATCCCTTACGGAACCATCCTCCACAAGAAGGACGGCGACACAGTCAAGAAGGGCGACCTCATCTGCGAGTGGGATCCATACAACGCGACCACTATCGTCGAGACTGCCGGTAAGGTCCTCTTCGAGAATATGATCGAAGGCTCAACCTTCCAGAAGGAAGCCGCCGACGAGTATTCTATGAGCACCGACAAGGTCATCATCGAGTCCAAGGACAGGACCAAGTCCCCTACCCTCCACATCGTTGACGCCAACGGCAACTCCATCAAGCAGTTCAACCTGCCGGTCGGAGCCCATGTCATGGCTGAGAGCGGAAGCATGGTCAATGTCGGTGACGTCATCATGAAGATACCTCGCGCCATCGGTAAGGCAAGCGATATCACCGGAGGTCTCCCGAGAGTCACCGAACTCTTCGAGGCCCGCAACCCATCCAACCCTGCAATCCTTTCCGAGATCAACGGTGAGGTCATCATGGGCAAGGTGAAGCGCGGAAACCGTGAGATCACCGTCGAGAACAAGTCAGGAAGCAAGAAGCACTATCTCGTTCCGCTCACCAAGCAGATACTTGTCCAGGAGAACGACTATGTCAAGGCCGGCACACCGCTTTCAGACGGTGGAGTCTCCCCTAGCGACATTCTCAACATCCTCGGACCGGTCAAGGCTCAGGAGTACATCGTCAACGAGGTGCAGGCGGTCTACCGTCTGCAGGGTGTGAAGATCAACGACAAGCACTTCGAGATCATCGTTCGTCAGATGATGCGCAAGGTCGAGATCACCAACCCTGGCGACACCGAGTTCCTCCAGGACGAAATGGTCGACAAGTGGAGATTCATGG
>JAZRXV010000126.1:0-18102 GCA_045600405.1 Candidatus Cryptobacteroides sp. | reverse complement strand
CGCAAAGACGGAGAAGACCGCCTTCGCCAAATTCTTCGTGCCTCTCGTTGAACTCAATCCGGCAGAAGGCGAGGATCTGGTCATACCTGCTGAGTGATACGCTTAAGTACTTATGGGGTAGAACTTAAGCTGTAGGACTTTCGTCCATCAACAACCAGCTTATCGAACCCATAACGAGAACTCCGTTTTCGCCATTCTACGTACCTCCAAGGCCGATTTTGGATACAAAAAAGGGGACCGAGATTTGCTCTCAATCCCCTTGTGCGGGTGGTGGGACTCGAACCCACACGCCGGAGCACAAGATCCTAAGTCTTGCTTGTCTACCAGTTTCAACACACCCGCAGTATCGGACTGCAAATATACAAAAATTACTTTTACTTCCTCTTCAGAAGCATCGAGGACACCGGACTGAAAAGGGGCAGCAGCGGAACAAAGAGATAGTTGTACACTCCCGGGACCTTATATCTGCGGCCGTTCAGGGTGGCACGTACAAGGCGTCTTGCCGCAGTGGATGGGCGCATCAGGAATCCTGTCCGGCGGGCAAGCGTCCTTATGTTGGACGGGAGGCCCATCAGGTCAGTATCCACCCCGGCAGGAGCAGCCGCGGTGACGGTCACGCCGCAACGCCTCATTTCCTTACCGAAAGCCTTCGAGAACTTGCGTATATATGCCTTGGTGGCGCAATATGCGGCCAGGCCGGGATAAGGCATATAGATGGAATACGACGACATGTTAAGGATGCGTCCGCTTCCCCTCCGGGCCATCGCTTCGCCATACAGGCGGCACATCATAGTGACTGTCAGCACATGAAGATTGATGATCTTCTCAAGTTCGGCCGCCGAAGTCCTTACAACTTCATCATAAATGAACATCCCGGCGTCATTGACGAGGATATCCGGCACTATCCCCCTTTCAGTGGTCAATGCAAAAAGCTGCTGCGCGGCCCCGGGAACGCCGAGATCCATGCAGACGGTCTCGAACAGCAGGCCTCTGTGGCTCTCCTGCACCATGTCCCTGGCAGCATCCAGTCTGCCGGAAGCATTGCTGACCATCATGACATTAAAGCCCTTGTCCGCAAGACGGCAGGTAATTGCGAGACCTATTCCGGAACTTGCTCCGGTGACCAAAGCCCATTTCTCCATATCCAACGTCATTTTAAAGGAGCGTCCCAGGGATCAAGAGGGATTGAAGGAAGCCAGCGGAAGCTGAACCCTATCCCGAAACACCTGCAGCCGAGGCCTGGGATCAGCCGGTCGTAAAAGCCCCTGCCCCGGCCCATCCTCCAGCACGGCATCGTGACACATTCCGGAAAAGATGTCCCAGGGACGGCACTGCAGAATGCCACGCCGGGCACGAGCGCAAGATCGACATCCTCCGCTCTGACGGATGGCGTCATGCCGTCCGGCTCCATGATTCCGCGGTATCCCGGCTTGAGATGCTCAGGAGCGTATTCGTACAACTCCAGCCTCTCCCCGGCAACCAACGGCAGCACGAACTGCCTGGAATCCGACCACTTGCGGATAAAGTCTGCGGTCGGCACCTCTCCGGGGATATCCATATAAATCAGGATCCGCCGGGCCGCCCCGAATGCCTCGGAAGCCTCCACTTCCGCCCACACGGCATCCGTTTCTGCGGCACAATCAGCGGAAACGGCGAACCCGGCCTCGGCGGCCTTCATCCTCCTGCGTATCTCCTGTTTGGTGCCGGCAGATTCCATAGGAACTATTTCCCCATAGGTTTTTCGATGTACGAGTCCTTGAGACCAAGGAAATAAAGTATGCCGTCCAGGCCGGTGACGCTGAGAGACTGCTTGGCATTCTCACGCACCTTCGGCTTCGCATGATAGGCTATGCCGAGACCCGCAAGCGAGATCATAGGGAGGTCATTGGCACCATCGCCCACCGCAACGGACTGTTCCAGATTTATCCCCTCGACCTGGCACAGCAATTTGAGCAGTTCGGCCTTCCTGCGGCCGTCCACGACATCACCCACAAAACGCCCGGTAAGTTTCCCGTCCTCTATCTCAAGCTCGTTTGCATATACGTAGTCGAATCCGAATTTCTGCTGGAGCACCTTGCCGAAATAGGTGAATCCTCCTGAGAGGATGGCGGTCTTGTATCCGACCATCTTGAGGATTTTCATCATGCGCTCCAGACCCTCATTGTACGGAAGGTTCCGGGCGATGTCTTCCATTACGCTCTCATCCAGGCCCTTCAGCAGCGCCACGCGCTTGGTGAAGCTTTCCGTGAAGTCGATCTCGCCCCTCATGGCGCTCTCGGTGATGGCCCTGACCTTATCTCCCACACCGGCCCTGGCCGCAAGTTCATCAATGCACTCAGTGTTGATGAGGGTGGAGTCCATATCAAAGCAGATCAGACGGCGGGACCTGCGGTAAATGTCATCCTTCTGGAAAGAGATGTCTATACCGTCGGCAGGAAGGCTCATCAGATCCTCCTGAAACTCCCCCCTCTCCTGAGCATTCATCATGCCTCGAACCGAAATCTCGATGCAGGACTTGGCCGCGGCTTCATCCACACCTTCGAGAGGCATACGGCCTGTCAGACGGCGTATGGCATCGATGTTCAGACCATGCTGGAACACAACCTTGGTGACGTCCGCAATATGCTTTGCGGTGACCGTACGGCCGAGAAGGGTGATGATGAAGCGGTTCTTTCCCTGCCTTGTCACCCACGCGTCGTAATCCTCACGCTTGACCGCCGTGAAGCGGATCAGCACTCCCAGTTCCGAGGCCTTGAACAGAAGGTCCTTCATGATGAATCCCGACAATTCCGTGGTAGTCTTGAAAAGGATTCCCATTGTCAGGGTCTTGTGTATGTTGGCCTGTCCTATGTCGAGGATAAAGGCATCATAACGTGCAAGTATCTCCGTCAAGGCGGAGGTGAGTCCCGGCTTGTCCTCGCCTGAAATATTGACCTGAATAATTTCTATCATACGTTTTTCTTTGCTGATTTCTTAGCCTGTTTCCTGGCAAGACGTTCCATCTTGCGGAATATCTTCCTGTCATAGACCTGAGTCTCGTAATCTTTCATCACCTCTTCGATCTCCCTGAACGAATCCTCCAGCACTGCATCAACTTCGGCCTGAAGTTCTTCTTCCTCGAGCATGGCCTCATATTCAAAGGCCAGCTGCTCGGAGGCCGCACTATGCTCGGCGGTCATCAATGTATCCCCTACCGCATACCCGAGTTCCCTCTGGCGGGCCTCAAGCGCTGCTGCCACATGGAAATTGTGAAGATCATCGACACTGCGGTCGAACACATTGGAAATGGTATTGTTAATATTGACGCGCATCGTGTCGATCTGCTTGCTGAACACCGGGATATTGGCATCCTTGTACTTCGGGAGCCCTATGGTGAATTTCCATTTGTCGAATGTACCGAACACGTTGATGCCGAGTTTCACGAGGAAAGGAGACTTGAGCACCGACACGTGGTAATACATGGTCTTGTCCAGGCCCTGCATACCATGAAGGGCGAGCCGGTAACGGTCCATGCCCAGCATGAACGGGAACACGTCCACTTTGTTGTCATGTATTACGGCATTCACATCCAGATCATCTATGTGGCCTATATTCGGATTCCTGAACCTGAGCAGCCGCGTGATTTTCTTGAGACCGCCGGCATCCTCCACATTCAGATCGCTTCCGGAAATATGCAGCACACCCTCGAGTGAAGGCATGACGATATTCATATTTGTATCTATCTGCGTCATCGCGGAAGCCTCGCAGTTCAGGCGTCCCTTGAAGGACTTGAGCACCGGCATGAGCGAATCCACGGTCGGGAGAAGATGGATCAGACTGTCCGCACTGACATCGAACACCTCGAGGTCCACACCTGCGGAGATGTCGTCACGGGACCTTGCTGAATAGAAGGCATCCACAGCGATATCGCCAAGGTCCGTATCGACCCGGCCGTCAGACAGCTGGAGGGTCCTGTCCTTCAGGGTAAGGGAGGCGGAGAGAGGTTTGACCGTAAAGTCGGAATAATCGACCTCATCCACAAGCACCCCTACCTTGGCCTCCACGTTGGACGGAAGCACTATCAGAGGAGTCTCGATCCTGTCCAGGGTATCAATCTGCAGGGAATCCACTATGAAGCTCTCGTCATTCTCGGAAAACACCACACCTTCGTTTTCCTTGCCCACGTTGAAGGCGGCGAAAAGTTCGTTGACATTCAATCTTCTGGAATAAAGATCGACGTCGGCATTCAGCCTTCCCTTCCGCTGAAGGGCCATACGGAGACCTGAGACATTACCCTTGAGGGCAAGATGTGAAGTTCCCACACGGGCTGACATCGTATCCACCGTCAACCTGTCGCCATCGAAACTTCCCTCGAAGCCGCCAAGGCCCGTACGGAGAGGGAGTACCGGCATGGACACGGAGCCCCTGCCGAGTTTCACCTTCGCCTTAGGACTCCACTTGCGCAGATATGACGCTATGGTCGAATCGACAGAAATATCCACATCATTCTTCCTGAACACTTTATCAGCATTGGCCTCCGACTGCTTCCTGCGAAGGGAATCGCGCATGCCGCGCATTCTGGCAATTGCGGCGCTATCCATGACAGGACGCACCTGCCTTGTCGCGCTGAGGCATATGTCGGCATCGCGGAGGCGGAACCAGTTGTTGCCCGTACGGAACGATATTCCCTTGTCCGCATGATCGACATCCAGATAAGGGGTCATCTGTCCCCGGGACTCTACCTTGGTCAGGACGGCCTTGTTGTCCATCCTCCTGATACGTCCCTCCAGATTCTTTCCCTTCGAGAAATAAGCGCTGTCCGACAGGATGCTTATATTGATGCCCCTGCCATCCATCTCCGCCACAAGATCCGGTCGCACAAGTGATGCGTCAAGGGTATCGTCCGGCATCCTCAACGCTATCCTGTCGCCTTTCAGGGAGGCACTGAACTCACCTTTGTCGAATTCAAGGTTCCTGACATATGACAGACGGCCGTCGGCACGCAGCTGCAGGCACATATCGCCGTCAGCACTCATTCCGAGGCTTGCAGGGAGGAATCTGGACGCAGCCTCGAGATCCGCATCCGCATCGGCAGAAACCTTGAAGGAAGGATCCCAGCCGAGAAGGTCATGCACGGACCCGTCAGCCACAAGCGCAATATCGGGAAGCCTGGCGGTCAATTCATGGAGAGTCGCATCAATCACCTTCCTCTTCGACATCGAGCCGTCGACATCAAGTGCCAGCGTCCCGTCGACATCGAGAGGGAAATATTGGACACGGCTTTCCGGGACCTTCAGGGAAGCCTTTATGGCAGGCATCGTCCGCTTTGTGAAAGCGCCTTCCGCGGAAATGGAGATATCTGCACGCGCATCCGTCCGGACGTCCTTTGCAACATCGGCGAATTTCACGGCATATTCTGTCAGCAAGGTATCCAGAGGGCATCCGGAAATCCCCGCCTTGCCTGAGACATATGTACTGTCCTGATAAAGGCCCGCCTTACCCTCGACATGAAGAGGGATATGGGCGATGCGTCCGTCCAGTTCAGGCACATCCACCGACATATGGTCATCCTGGATGCTCAACCCTGCACGGCCATGCAGCGACACGGGGACGGAGAGGTCTCCATATCTGCCGGTTCCGGCAAAGGCATCGAGTTCCAGAGCGAGGTCATACATATCCCTGGACACTTCTTCCACCGCAAGCCTGTCAAGCGCCACCGAAGCATTGTTCTCTGGAATCCGGCCCTCTGCCAGCAGGGTATCCACGGCGAATTTCACCCTTCTGACCCTGAAGTTGCCTTCTTCATCGATACGGACGAAAACGGAGGCGCTTATCCGCCCGGCATCCGCGGATGCAAAAGTCCCGGAGGACTGGTCCGTATATACGCCCCTGATACCGGACAGACAAACTTCCCTCACTGCGAGAGCAAAGGAAGATGTCTTGGTGGTGTCCTTCGTCTTTTCCTTGCCGCCGGACTTGAAGATATCAAGGTTGGAGGCAGTCGTATCATATTTATGCAGGAACGCAGCAAGGCCGTCGACACGGGCATCCTTGAGCCTCATACGACCCCTTACAAGCTCCCACAGATTGACCGCTGCAGTGATATGGTCCAGACTCGCAAGCGTGTCCTTGACCGCGCCGCGTCCGGCCGCAAGAAGAGGGTCCACGGTACCCGCGGAGTCCCATTCCGCGAAACGGTCGTGACCGTAAGTCAGTGAAAGAGTGTCAATCGTGACACGGAACAGAGGGAAACTCTTCAGAAGAGAAAAGTCTATCCTGGAATAGTCTATCTCGCCGTCAATGGAGGATGCAAGGGCGGAATTGAGTTTGTCCTTGGCAAACCTGGTATTGACCGCACTCTGCACACCTATGATGAGCAGCACGACCAATGCCACCAGTCCGAGGGCGACCCATAGCCCTATATGCCTATGCCCCCTGCCCATCAATACCGGCTAAAGACCTATCTTCTTGAAGAAGTCGTTGCCCTTGTCATCCACAAGGATGAATGCAGGGAAATCCTCGACTTCAATCTTCCAGATGGCCTCCATACCGAGTTCCGGATACTCCACGCACTCGATGCTCTTGATATTCTCCTGAGCAAGTATGGCTGCCGGTCCGCCTATGGACCCGAGATAGAAACCGCCATGTTTCTTGCAGGCATCGGTCACCTGCTGCGTACGGTTACCCTTTGCAAGCATGATCATGGAACCGCCATGATCCTGGAATTCATCCACATACGGATCCATGCGGTTCGCCGTGGTAGGTCCCATGGAACCGCATGCCATACCGGCAGGAGTCTTTGCCGGGCCGGCATAATAGATAGGATGGTCCTTGATATACTGAGGAAGGTCCTCGCCTGCATCGAGACGAGCCTTGAGTTTGGCGTGTGCGATGTCGCGGCCGACTATGATCGTACCATTGAGGCTGAGACGGGTGCTGACAGGATACTTGCTGAGTATCTTGCAGACTTCGCTCATAGGCTGGTTGAGATCGATCTTCACTGCATCACCTTCGCCTGCCTGGCGGAGTGCCTCCGGAATGAGTTCATACGGCTTGTCATCCATCTTCTCGATCCAGACACCGTCCTTGTTGATCTTAGCCTTGATATTGCGGTCTGCGGAGCAGCTGACGCCAAGTCCGATCGGGCAGCTTGCGCCATGGCGCGGCAGACGCACGACACGCACGTCATGGGCCATATATTTGCCTCCGAACTGTGCGCCGAGGCCTATCTTCCACGCTTCTTCGAGAAGCTGCTTCTCGAGTTCCACGTCACGGAAAGCGCGTCCCGTCTCGTCACCGGTGGTCGGAAGTTCGTCGTAGTAATGGGTGGAGGCAAGTTTCACGGTGAGAAGGTTCTTCTCTGCCGAAGTGCCGCCGATCACGAATGCGATATGATACGGAGGGCAGGCTGCGGTACCGAGGCTCCTCATCTTCTCCACGAGGAACGGGACGAGAGTACCCGGATTCTGGATACGGGCCTTGGTCTCCTGATAGAGATATGTCTTGTTGGCCGATCCACCGCCCTTTGTAACGCACAGGAAGCGGTATTCCGCACCTTCTGATGCCTCGATATCGATCTGGGCCGGAAGGTTGCACTTGGTATTGACTTCCTTGTACATATCGAGCGGAGCATTCTGGCTGTAGCGGAGATTCTCTTCAGTATATGTCTTGAACACACCGAGGCTCAGGGCCTCCTCATCGCAGAAGCCGGTCCATACCTGCTGTCCCTTCTCTCCATGGATGATGGCCGTACCGGTGTCCTGGCAAAGCGGAAGTTTCCCCTTGGCTGAGACTTCGGCATTGCGGAGGAAAGTGAGGGCGACGTACTTGTCATTCTCACTGGCCTCAGGGTCATTCAGTATCTTTGCAACCTGCTCGTTATGCGAGCGGCGGAGCAGGAAACTCACATCGCGGAATGCGGTATTCGCCATGACGGTAAGTGCCTCAGGACTGACCTTGAGCATCTCATGGCCCTCGAAATCGGCCGTGCTCACCAAACTCTCCGAACCCGGAATCCTGTAGTATTCAGTCTTGTCCGGGCCAAGCTGAAACATAGGTGCATACTTAAAATCTGCCATATCGTTAATTATTCATCAAATATTCCTTCATAAACCTGTTGAGATCCCCGTCCAGCACGCCCTGGGTGTCTGCTGTCTCGCACCCGGTACGCAGGTCCTTGACCATCTTGTACGGGTGAAGCACATAGGAACGTATCTGGCTGCCCCATTCGATCTTCTTCTTCTGGCCCTCGAGCTCGGCCTGTTTCTCCTGACGTTTCTTCAGTTCGATGTCGTACAGACGTGATTTGAGGATGAGAAGCGCGCGCTGGCGGTTGTCCTGCTGGCTGCGGGTCTCGGTATTCTCCACCGTGATGCCTGTAGGAAGATGCCGCACGCGGACACCTGTCTCGACCTTGTTGACATTCTGGCCGCCATGTCCTCCGGATCTGAACGTGTCCCACTCTATGTCCGACGGACTTATCTCGATGTTGATGGTGTCGTCCACAAGCGGGTAGACGAACACTGAGCTGAATGTGGTCTGGCGCTTGCCCTGGGCATTGAACGGGGATATGCGCACAAGCCTGTGCACTCCGCTCTCCGCCTTCAGATAGCCATAGGCGTAATCGCCCTCATATGAAATCGTGGTGCTTTTGATGCCGACCTCATCCCCTTCAATCTCCTCGGTGACCGTCATCTTATAGCCGTTGCGCTCGCCCCAGCGCAGATACATGCGCATCAGCATGGCGCTCCAGTCATTGGCCTCAGTGCCACCGGCACCGGAATTTATGGTAAGCACGGCGCCGAGGTTGTCACCTTCGCCACCGAGCATGTTCTTCAGTTCGAGATCCTCGACCTTGCCAAGGGCATCGGCATAGGCGGAATCTATCTCTTCCCCTTCCGGGTCAAGTTCCAGCAGCACATCCAGGTCCTCAACGGCACTGCGGGCGCCGTCAAAGGATGTCACCCACAACTTCAGGGCGCTCAGACCCTTCAGGAAAGCCTCTGCCGACTTCGGGTCGTTCCAGAAATCCGGAGCCTGACTTTCAAGTTCCTTCTTCCCGACCTCCCCGCGCTTCGCGGCGATGGACAGGCATCTCTCCAGCGTCTCTATCCGCTGCTTCAAATCTTTGATTTGCTCACTCGTAACCATAGTCTTACAAAATTAACATTTTAATAAGAAATATGAATATATTTGCATACAGAAATGGCTACTATCGGCATATTTGATTCAGGATCCGGAGGACTCTCCGTATTCAGGGAGATAAGGAAGGCACTGCCGGGAGAGAAATATATCTATTTCTCCGACAATGCCTGGTGCCCGTACGGGGACAAGACGGCGGAGTTCATCATAAGCCGCTGCCGGGAGATTACCGAAATGATGCTGCGCAAAGGCTGCGATGCAATCGTGATCGCATGCAACACGGCCACCGCCGCGGCCATAGCCACCCTCCGCGAATCATACGGCATACCGTTCATCGGCATGGAACCGGCAGTCAAACCGGCAGCGCTCGACACGGAAACAGGAGTAATCGGAGTGCTGGCAACCGCCGGCACACTCAAGGCTTCCAAATATCTTGACACCCGGGACCGATTTACCGGAGAAGTGACGGTAGTGGAGCATGTCGGACAGGGCTTCGTGGAACTGGTGGAGTCCGGAGAACTCTCCGGCCCGCATGCGGAAGAGACAGTGGAACTGAGCCTCCGCCCGCTTCTCGATGCAGGGGCCGACACTATCGTGCTGGGATGCACCCATTACCCGTTCCTCCTGCCTGTCCTTCAGAAAGTTGCCGGCCCCGGCGTGCGGTTCATAGACCCCGCTCCCGCAGTAGCGCGCAGGCTCGTCAACGTTCTGGACGAAAAGCAGATTCCACACTCGGGGGAAATACCCGCCGGTGTGGAATTGCTGTCTTCAGGTCCGCGTGGGACACTGGATTATCTGTTCAGTCTGATCTAGACTATTCGGTCGCAAACTGCTCTGCGAGCGCACCGGTCAGCTGGCCGAGGACCTCGAAACATGCCGCACCGTCCACGACAGTAGCACGGAACACGGTATCATCCACCTTGTAGTACTCGCTGCCGTTCATCGTGATGGTCTCATAATCATCAGGCAGTTCCTTTACAAGGGCTCCTGCCGGAGGAACGATTGTCACATATTTGCCATCCTTGCCCTTTGTGAAGAACACTCCGTCATCGTAGTAGTACTCCACGGTGGCATCAGCGTAGCTCTGGACCAGCCCGAGGTTGTCCGCAGTCTGCTGTGCGGCCACGGCACGCTCTGAATTGAGGGCGATGTCTGCATTCTGCTGGGCGATGGTCGCATTGTTCTGTGCGATGATCTCATTCTGCTCGGTAATCGTACGGGCGTTGTCGTTGATAGTGCTGAAGGCATTGTAAACGCTTGCGTAATATGCGAAATTACATGCTACAAATGCGATGTCGTCAAGGATAGGATCGAAGAACACCCCGAACGGCGGACGGCAGACATAATAATGGTTGAGATGATAACGGTAGTAGAGACCGTCCAGGAAATAATAGTCACGTCCCCAATAGTGGAGGAGTTCGTATCTTGCTGGCAGATAGCCTACACGGTATCCGAAATAATGTGGTCCATGCGCCCAGAAACGCGCCGGTCTGTTGAAAGGCATAGGTGCCCTGTGACGAGGATGTATCCTGTCAACATGTCCGGGACCCGCCGGATTCATATGCACACGGGTCGGCTGTGCACCGCCTGCGAAACTGCGCGCAGTACCTGGAAGAGGACGTGTTGACGGCCTTGCTCCCGGTTGTCCTGCCATCCTCTGGCCGGAACGCTGGGTGGCGCCGGGCTGCCCCATCCGACCCTGTGCACCCTGCTGAGGACGCACCTGACGGCTTCCCTGCTGCTGAGGCTGCACGCGACGCTGCTGAGCCTGTCCCTGAGGTGTCTGACGCGGCTGATAACCGGGCTGCACACGGCGCTGTGACTGCGCCTGAGGAGACTGACGGTACTGCTGGGACTGGCGGACACCGCTGCCGGAAGTACCGCTCTGAGGCACGGATCTGCGCTGCTGGCCATAGGCGCTGCCCTGACGCTGAGGGGACGAATATGACTGCGAAGATGATGGAGACGACGACCTGCGCGAAGGTTGTGAATACGAACGCGAGGATGAGGACGACGACGGTGAGGAATGATGATACGAACTGCGGCCGGAACTTCCGTGGGAAGAACTGCCACCCCTTGATGGAGATGACATCGAAGAAGAATGGTGCGAACTGCCGCCGCCGTGAGAGCCGCCTCCACGCGAACCGCCGCCACCACCACGAGGCTGAGCCTCCAGAGGTACCGCGGCCAGAGCGATTGCAAGGACCGCGAGGATTGTCTTGTGTGTCAAGTTTCTCATATTCAAAAACATCAAAAGGTTAATACAAATAATACTGCCGGGCAAGCTTCCGGAAAGCTTCGACATCCTTGTCCCAATACGGCTTGATATCGGCGACTTTCATATGCTGTCCGAAAGTCTTA
The DNA here is from genome assembly GCA_045600405.1 of Candidatus Cryptobacteroides sp. Taxonomy (GTDB): domain Bacteria; phylum Bacteroidota; class Bacteroidia; order Bacteroidales; family UBA932; genus Cryptobacteroides. The sequence goes on along the minus strand of JAZRXV010000126.1, from coordinate 6,621 downwards.
CTGACAAAGTCCGTGCCGCAAACTTTATTGAACATGGAAAGCCGCTCCGGCGCTATCTGGAACGGGTTCTTTCCATACAGTTCCCAGACGGCCTGCATCACGTAGAACTGCGTCATGGTGATTTCGGCAGCCTCGTAATCGGTGTAATGGTACTGCACTCCATGGATGAGCTTTCCGTTCAGGCGTCCCGACGTAGGCTTATAATGGATGGTCCTCCAGGCCACGCCCGGGACTTTGTAACTGTCAAGCCGCGCCTTGAGTTTATCCGCATCTATCCACGCCTCTGCGAAAGTGCCGAAAGGAAGGGAGTACCCTATCCCGATATTGAGATAATTGTACATCTCGCCGCAAAGCCCGGCCGAAGGATAGCAGATGGCACTTTCGGCGTACGGGATGTTCGGTGACGGAAGTATCCACGGCAGACCTGTGTCATTGAACAGCATCTCACGTTTCCAGCCTTTCATCGGTATTACGGTAAGGTCGCACTTCAGGGCCGGCTGGAGTCCGTTCTGTCCGCAATTCAGGCCTTCTTCATTGATGAGGTTGGCAAGTTCGCCGACTGTCAGGCCGTAGATATACGGAATCTTGTACTGGCTGACGAAGGAGTGGAATCCGTCCTGGACCAACGCCCCTTCTATCTTCAGCCCGCCCAGCGGATTAGGACGGTCAAGGACGACTACCGGGATACCCATTTCGGAGCACGTGCGCATGACCAGGCCCAATGTAGCGATGAAAGTATATGAGCGCGATCCGACGTCCTGTATGTCATACACCATCACATCGACATCTTTCAGCATCTCCTTGGTCGGCTGGCGGGTCGCCCCATACAGGGAATACACCGGAAGTCCGGTACGGGTATCCTTCCCGGACTCGACGGTCTCGCCGGCATAGACATCGCCCCTGATGCCATGCTCGGGAGCATAGAGGGCTACCAGATTGACGTTCGGCGCATCATGGAGGATATCGACTGTACTGCGCAACTGACGGTCCACGCCGCTCGGATTGGTCACGAGACCGACCTTGAGGCCCTCAAGACATTTGAAACCGCTATCCCTGAGCACCTCTATGCCAGGGGTGACCTGCGCGGCCGCATTGATACTCAGGACAAGCGCCGCCGCACAGACAAACTTACGAATATGGTTGCAAGACAACATATCATCACTAAACTAAAGAATCCAACATAACCGAGCCATTCCTGCAGATATCCTGCCACAGCGCCCGGGAGCAGCATTGACAGGGCCATGAATCCTGTGCAGATGGCATAATGGGAAGTCTTCATAGGTCCGTCGGAGAAGCGCATCATATACACCGTATATGCCGTGAAGCCGTAGCCGTAGCCGAACTGGTCAAGCACCACGCAGGCACCCACCACCGCAAGGGATGACGGCTGGACCAGAGCCATGAAAAGATACACTGCGCAAGGCAGCGCAAGGCTCAGGGCCATAGGGAAGATGCATTTGCGCAGACCCCTGCGCGAGATATCCAGGCCGCCCAGTATTCCTCCCGCAAGCAGCGCTATCACACCGGCCGTACCATAGACGATACCGTATGCAGCCTTGTCGAAACCGAGCCCGCCGGCGGCCGCGGCATCGCTGAAGAATGGATACAGCATCTTGACGGAGAATGCCTCCGGAAGCCTGAAAAGCAGCATGAAGGCGATTGCAAGCCATACGCCTTTCTTGGTGAAGAACGTTGCGAACGCCTGCCCGAATTCCTTGAAGATATCCGAGGCCGTACGGTGCGCCACCGGCCTGTCCTCTTCCGGTTTCGGAAGCATGAAAGCATGATACACCGTGACTGCGGCCAGGAGTGCGGACGTGAGCACAAGGGTCATGGACCATGCTTTCGGCACCTGCCCGAAACGCCTTTCAAGGAGACCGGCCACAACGACCAGCACTCCCTGCCCGAACACCATCGCTATGCGGTAGAAAGTATTCCTGATACCGACGAATGCACTTTGCTTACGGCTGTCCAGAGCGATCATATAATATCCGTCTGCTGAAATATCATGCGTGGCGGATGCGAACGCGGCAATCACGAAGAAGATTATGGTCAGCGAGAATGCCGGCACAGGAACGGCCCCGGCAGCGATCTCCTCCGCAGACGGACGCGGCATCAGCAATGCCACCAGCGCCACGGAGACGGCCATGAGCGCCTGCATGGTCACTATCCACCAGCGCTTGCTGCGGAATATGTCCACGAACGGGCTCCAAAGCGGCTTGACCGTCCACGGAAGGCTTATGAGGCTGGTAAGAAGCGCAAGGGTACCGTTATCCATGCCCATATCCTTGAACATGATAAGGGCTATGGTGTTCACTATGAAATACGGCAGTCCCTCGGCGAAATAAAGCGTCGGGACCCAGAGCCATGCTGTCCTACCCGATTTCTGCTCCACGGTAATAATGCGCTAATATCTGTCTGTAATCGTATCCTTTGTCGGCCATGACAGCCGCTCCTATCTGGCAAAGGCCCACCCCATGGCCCCAGCCCTTCCCGTCAAGGACGAAGCCGTCCCCTTCCCTCCTGACGGTAAAAGCGGAACTTTTCAAATGGGACCCGCTCAAGGCCTTGCGTATATTCAGTTCCTTCCCTATCACCCCGGAATGGGCGGTACCGGTGATGCGGAGATATTTAATACGTCCGGACGGACCTGTCTCAAGCGGCTCCAGCGAGGTCACTGTGCCGAAATCGATGCCTGTCTTTCTCCGGACAAGGTCCGAGAGTTCATCCACCCCGTACCTGACTGTCCAGCGGTAGAAGTCCCGCGTCTCCATATCATAGTCATTGAGCACCTGTGAAAGGATTCCGTTCTCTTCGCAATCGCAGAAGCATCCGTCGGCATCGGCATCGTCAAATGACTGGAGGTATGCAGGGTCCTCATCCTCCCAGCAAGTGCTGAAAAGTTCGGTACGGCCTCCGCAGCATTTCGAATATCGCGCGTCACATATCTTCCCGTCATATTTCAGCACCTGCCCCCAGGTCTCGTCTATGGCTTTCCTCACTTTGTCTCCGACCGCCATGGTCAGGCCCTGATATCTCTGGCAGTGATCGTCCGCGCAGACGTCATACACCCCATGGGTGCCGAGGTTGCACAGCAGCCAGCTGCGTGAGATGACGGCATGGGCCTTGAGCAATTCGAGGGAAGCGGACGATTTCATCTCCGACGATATGACGCTCAGCAGGTAGTTCTCCATCCCTATCCTGTTGATGGCGGTGACCTTATCGCCCTGGACAATGAAGCGCAGCCCTCCCGCATAGGAGAGGGTACGTTTCCTTTCCCAATGGAAATCAATCCCTATGGTGACGTCATGCAGGATGAACGAAGGCTCGTCAAACATGGTGGAAAGGGTGACTGCATCGAAATACAATTCGTCATAGAGCATGCCGTTGTAGGCAATCCTCCCGTCGCACCAGCTCACTTTCTGAGGTCCCGCGCCATCTGATATTATCTCGAAACATATCTCCCTGGCGGACATGAGTCCGACATCGATCGTCCTTTCGCTGCGCGTCAGACGCCATTCGATCATCTTCTGCTGCTCTGCACTGATCGTCACCTCGTCAAGCATCTCCTTCACGAGGCATACGTCGGCCTTGTCAAAGTCCTCCCGGAACGGGGCCACGAATATACCTGTCATATCTATGGCGCCGGGGCTGATAGTGAGATGGTCCTCACCTTCTGAGAAATAATGATGCGAGCGGACATTGGTCCTCATTATCACGAAAGTCCTGTATTCATTCCCTTTCACATAGGCAAAAAGATTGAAACGGGGCTCGGTGTCGCCCGGAAGCCTATCGGTGCAGTCCAGCAGCCGGTAGAACAACTTGGCCAGTGATTTCGGCGTCGCGGCCTTGAGGGCGAACACTCCGTTGGTGAATCCGTCGAAACGCCACAGCCCGGCATCCCTCACCCTGTCCAACGGCTCCCCCGGTGCATCCAGAAACTCATCCGCGGCATTCTCCAGCGGGAGAAGGGTCCTTGGCACAGCCTGGAAATGCAGATGGTCAGGTGCGGAAGCTCCGCTCTCCGGCCCGTTATAGAACACGGTATAATCAGCATACTTCTTCGCAAAGGCCAGCATATCAGGGAAATGATGCCATATCTCCTGCGGCATGTGCCTGTCTCTGGCAACCACGAGATGTCCTGGCAGTATGGGATACGGATTGACCTGGATATTGTAGCAACGCCCCTTGCGCCCCTCGAACTTTAAATGGAACTGCTCGGCCGGCCTGTGCTCAGGACAGAGGAAACACGGACGGGCGGCAATCACCGCAGGGTCCGTATTCGCCGTTGTCGATGCCACACGCTCGGGATTGTGCTGTATCCTGCAGACAATCCGGCCTATGGTCAGGTCCTTTGTCTCCGCGGACTTCAGGGCACGGAAATTAGCCGATGCGAGGGGCCAGACGGACAATTGGTCGTTTATGAATTTGTCAAGTTCCTTCATCACAGGAGGGCTTCAAGGGAATCTTTTATCCTTAATATCTCCGATTCGAAATTCGGGGTGAATATTTCCTTTCCGTATGCCGCGCCGATTTCTTCCTGCGTCCAGAACCTTCCGCACTCCACCTCATCCAGATCCGGAGTGAGAACAAAGTCTCCGACTGCGGCGAAGACATTCACAAGTTCCTTCTCACGCGGGCTTTCGAAAACATAGGTTTCCAGGAAATGGGGATTGAAATCGTACAGGCCCAGCTCCTCCGAGGCTTCACGGTACAGGGCTTCGAGTATGTGCTCACCATATGACACGTGACCTCCGACGGCCGTATCCCAGCGCTGCGGGAAAAGGTGTTTCGATGCACTGCGCTTCTGGAGGTATATCTCCCCAGCCCTGTTTATTATATGGAGATGCACAACCGGATGGAGGGCTTTGCTACCGGTATGATGAAAGAAGAACCGCTCCGCCTGCGCAGTGACATAACCGTTCTCATCTACGACAGGCAGCATCTCATCCGCCTTGGCGAGATGGCCTCCTTTGACAATGGGAGCGGGCTGTTCCGGGTAGATCAGGTCGGTCATCAGTAGTTGATTATTCTGAGTTCTTCCTTGGTATACAGCAGGGAATCAATGAAATCAGGGGCGACATGGGCCAGCAGGATGAACACTGCGAAGAACAGCACCACGGCACCCAGCAGCACGACAGGCCATATCCACCAGCGGGACGGGGTCGGGTAGTCCGAATCATCGCGATAATCCTGCAGATATTCCGGGAACGGATCGGATCCGCGTTGTTCCACACTCTCCGGATCGGCGGGTCCGGTCTCCTCCTGCACAGGCTCTGGGGCCGGCTCTGCCGGCACAGCGGCCTCTTCAATGTCATCCGTCGGAGACGGGGCTGGCTGCTCTTCCTGAACCGGCTCCGGCTCAGTTTGGGATTTGGCGGCAGCCAGAATCGACGCAAGGTCAGACACGGCAATGGCCACTTCCTCCCTTGACTCCTGATGGGTCTTCAGGGACACGGAGGCCAATCCGAAACCGTCAGGGAAGATGTCCAGGTCTTCATCCGGGACGAAGAAGAAGGAATTCTCCTTCGTGGCACGGAGCCTCCCGAGACCGGGGAAAGTCACGCTCTTGCGGTCTTTCAGCACGGATTTCATCTCGGACAGGAAAGCCTTTATATACGCCTTGGCGGCATCCCTGTCGAGATCATTGTGCTTGGCGTAGAAATCTATGAGGATATCTTCCTCGAGAATACTAGGATAGAATGACAACCGTCTGTAAGGCGGGTTTATCGTATAGCCCTTGTCGGAAAAAGTCGCAGGGACAAGCTCCGCGACGAAAGTTCCTACGCCCGGAAGTCCTATCTGGTCATGGTCAAGGATGAGCTCCCCAACCATCTCTGACAACAATGCTATATCCATATCCTTACAAAGATACCTAAAAAAAGCATAATCCGAAACAGTAGCCGGCAGAATGCAAAAAAGTGATTTTTTGTTTGGATAATAAAGTTTTTGCTGTATCTTTGTGGTCCCAAACGAAAGGGAGGGCAAAATTCCTCTTTAGCTCAGTTGGTTAGAGCACCTGACTGTTAATCAGGGGGTCCTAGGTTCAAGTCCTAGAAGGGGAGCACGAAGGCCGAAGCAAACGCTTCGGCTTTTTTCGTGCTCCCCTTCCAGGACTTCGTCTTCTCAACCCCCGACCTGCGGTCGACCCCTTTCAGGGGTATGCGCCCTTCGCTGCGCTTCGGGCGGTGGCTCCGTCGGTCGCATCGCCCCCTTCCTGCGCCACGGCGGCTGATGCCGCCTTCGCTTCGCTCAAATGCCAACTTCGATAAATGGGAATTCTTCACTTCATCGGATTATTCTTCGCTTTCGGTTTTGGAAGGGCAGGAATTGTAGCTTTGATTAATGTTTTCAGGTAATCCCGATCATCCACATCACCAATATAGAAGTAGTCTTTGGCCCCATCATACGGCGGCCGAAGAATGATTTCCTTCAAGACAACTCTGCCGGGCTCCGTCACCTTAACATAGAAATTGCTGCCGCAGATGAGACCGAAGAGAACGCCATCGCAGTAGATGCAATAGTCTCCCATCATTTTCTTGACCACTATCTCCCCAGCACCTGAGCACTGGTCGACGATATATTGAACGAAGTCTGGATTACAAGCCATAAATTGCAAAT
>JAZRXV010000125.1:0-12386 GCA_045600405.1 Candidatus Cryptobacteroides sp. | reverse complement strand
GGCTCACGATTTACGGACCTGCCGGGTCATGAGACTATGCAGTTCGTGCAGGAGACGCAGGACCGTGACCCTCGTCTGGCACAGACAATCCGCACTCCGGGTTATACCCGTGTGAATTCAAGCGACAAGGTGGCTCCGAATATGGCGGCAAGCGTAACCGGTTATCAGATCACCAAATATGTGGGGTCAGCCAAGTATGACTCATATAACAGTTCCGAGACCGATCTCCCTCTTTTCCGCACAGCCGAGGTTTATCTCAACTTCGCCGAGATGAAGGCGGAACTGGGTACTCTCACCCAGGCCGACCTGGACATGTCCGTGAACAAGATCAGATCTCGTGCAGGCATGCCAGACCTCAGCATGGATCAGGCCAATGCCAATCCGGACCCATATATGATGGATGCTGTTACAGGCTATCCGAATGTAAGCGGTCCCATGGCCGGTGTAATCCTGGAAATACGCCGTGAGCGCACTATTGAACTTATCTGTGAAGGTTTCCGCTACTGGGACATCATGCGTTGGAAAGCCGGCAAGAGGTTCGAGCGTCCGTTCCTTGGAATGTATTTCCCTGGCCCTGGTTCTTACGATCTTGACAACAACGGCAAGATAGATTTCGTGATTTATGACGGTACACGTCCTGTCGAGGAAGAAGGCGTCGTATATCTGAGTCTCAAGGAAGCAAATCTTTCCAACGGTACCAGCGGAAATATTATGATTCATTCCGATATCGTACGCCACTGGAACGAGGATAGAGACTATCTCTACCCTATACCGTCGGATGAGATCACACTTACATATGGCAATATCAAACAAAATCCGCTCTGGTAGAATATGAAAAGGATTGTATTTACAATATTGACAGTTGTCATGGCGTTGACAGGCTGCCGTAACAATATAGAACTCCCCATGCAGGTGCTCCGTACCTCGGTGGATGAAATTGTAGCTCCGAAATTCGGAGCAGACTACTCTGTGGTCATAGAAACGAACACTGCATGGAAGGTGGTGATGAAAGACCTGCCATGGGTATCCACAGACATAGACCAGAATGTGGGTGCATCGGTGCTCGTTCTGACCGTAACTCCGAATGACGGAGGGGCCAGGGAAGGAATGATGACCGTGGTCAGTATGGATGGCGAAATCAAAATAGACATCCCAGTGCGTCAGGGCGCAGCAAATGACAATGACTATCTCCCTGTGCGGCTCGTGAGGGGTCTCGAGAGGGAGGATGGTTTCACTTTCCCTATGGGCAAGCTCAAGGGATATGTAGTTGCAGGCCAGAAAGAGGGAAACTATCCGGAAGGATATATCGCCGTGGTCGACAACTTTACCGACCCTAAGTCGGGCATAGCGATATGCTCCGACAAATCGATCGAGTCTCAGATAGGTTCCGAAGTCGAGGTGGAACTTGAAGGTGCTGTACTCAAGAGATCCGAGGAAGGTATTCTCGCTTTGAATGTCAAGCAGGCTCCGAAACTTACGGATGCAACTCCTATCTGCCTCAATGCGGTTGCCGTGTCATACGGGCAGCTTCAAAGTGGAGATTTCGAGAGCATGTTCGTTGCGCTGGACAAATACCAGCCTACTGAAGAATATGTGGGAGCTGTGTTCAGCCAGAATCCTTTCATAGAGAACAAGGAGAAGCAGCAGGCAAGAATCCGTGTCGGCAGCAAATGCAAATTCGCCCAAAGTTCTTTCAAACCGGGTGCGGGCAGCCTGTGCGCTGTGGCAGGAGCCATGGAGAACGGCGTCCCTGTGGTCTATCCTCAGGCGGAGGCTGACGTAGAATTCGGCACGTTCCGTTTCGGTGTGCTTCCGGGCATTAAGAAACTTCCTTATGTGTTCAGTTTCTATTGCACAAGCCAGACAAATGGCGATACCAAGTACATAGACTACACTGAGGTCCGCTGGCAAGCCGCAACCAAGATGCTCAAGGGCGAGATTGCCCGCGACAAGGATATCAATGTCGGTGCATTCTTGGAGATGGCTGCATATGCCAATGATATCAGCGCAACCGTTGATGGCAAGGGCGTATCTAACATGTGGGCCGAGGCAGGAGCACACGACAACGTGAACAGCTCTGGTTTTGTATCTCCGGACGGCAAGACTACTCCTACATCGGAATGCGGCTGGTGGCTTACAGTACCTCTTCAGATGGATATGCCTCAGACCTTCAATGTATTCTTCGGCCTTTGCCTCAACGAGTGGTCTATTTCCACTTGGGCTCTGTCCTATTCATATGATAAAGAGAGCTGGACAAGGGCAGGTGAAGTGAAGGTGAAAAGGTGGTCTACAGGCGGCAGCTACTATTACTACTTCTGCGTGCCTGTGACAACTACCGCTCCGTTCACGAGCGATACCAACCTGTACCTCAAGCTTACTCCTTTCGGAACATCTGCCGGTAATCCGAATAATGATGGTACTGCTGACGGACACGGAAAGAGTACTTTCATCAGGCTTCACAGTTCCATCATAATTTCCGATCCTGTAATTCCTGCGACACCTGTTCCTGATGGTGCAGTGTATTTCGAGTCTTTCGACAGGCTGACAGATGGTGTCGATTTCTTCATTGGAGAGAAGATTGCAGGTATGGCAAACTACTGTGGCAGTGATTTTGCGTCATGGACAACCCTCCAGAAGAATGGCATGAGTTGTACCAACGTCCGCCAGCGTCCCGGTTATGCCCAGATAGGTTATGTAAATGATGAGGACACAGGCTCGCGTAAGGAAATGACCAATGAGGTCGGCTCTCTTACAACTCCGGCATTCGGCAAGGCAGGTGATTTCACCCTCAGTTTCAAGGCCGGTGCATATCGCACGCCTGCAATCCGTCCGAATGCAGCTACAACCACTCCTGATGTAGCATCACCGGATATCGATGAGGCTGTAATCATAATCAACAATGGAGGCACAATTGACGGCGCAACCAAGGTGACTGTTAAGAATCTTCCTGTCGATTTCACATGCAAAGAATATAAATTCGATATTAAAGGCGCAACTGCCGCAACTACACTTACATTCACAAGTGAAGTTGCCGCCGGCCAGTTCAGTCGCTGGTTCATTGACGAAATTCTTGTAAAATAAGTTATGAGAAAGATTGGTATAATAGCATTCGCTCTGCTCGCATTGGTTTCATGCGGGCAGAAGCTGGACAACTCCATGTTTATTCCGGAGTATCAGTATAACAAGCAGGATGATGACAAGAAAAAGAAAGGTTCCGATGTCATCGATGATCTCATTCAGGACAAGGTGGACCCAAACCACATCAAGGTGATTTCCTTCAATGTACGTGTGGGCAGCGCTAAAGATGGAGACAATTCATGGGACAATCGCAAGAAGGCGGCAATCAACCTTCTTTACAAGGAGAATCCGGTGGTCTTCGGGGTGCAGGAGGCTCTTCAGGCACAGTTGGTATACCTGCGTCAGCAGTGCCCTGCCTACAAAGATATCGGAGTTGGCCGTGACGATGGCCGCAACACCGGAGAGCATATGAGCATTTTCTTCAACGAGCAGCGTGTGGAACTGGAGAAATGGGGGACATTCTGGCTGTCCGAGACCCCAGACGTTCCTTCGAAAGGCTGGGACGAGGAGTATTGCCGAAGCGTAACCTGGGCATTCTTCAAGGACCTTGCCAACGGCACACGTTTCATGTATGTCAACACTCACGGACCTCTCAACAAGACAGCCAATGCCCAGGCCATGACACTTCTTGCAAGGAAAATGGCCGAACTCAATACGGAGAAACTGCCGTCCATCCTTACCGCCGACTTCAACATCGGCCCTGAAAGTGCCAACTTCGCACCTATCAGGCAGAATATGAAGAATGCGCGTGAAGCGGCTCCACAGACAGACGAACTCGACACCTACAACGGTTTCGGCAGCGGATCAGGGATTATTGACCATATATGGTACAACGGCTTCAATGCACTTTCGTACAGGACAATACGCGATACATACCTCAATGTTCCGTATGTTTCCGACCATTATCCTATCGTGGCAACCCTTGAGGTTCCCTTAAAATAATAGCGCATGAAAAATAATTTCATAAAATTGACAATGCTTCTGGCGGCGGTGGTCTTATCCTGTCAGAAGCCTGTTCCTGTAGTCAATGTTACAGGAATCAACCTTGTTCCCGCAGAAATCACCCTCAAGGTGGGTGCGTCTGGTGAATTGGATGCAGTGGTCAGCCCGGACAATGCCACGGACAAGAGAATCAAATGGAATACAAGCAATGTGGATGTAGTCTATGTGAGTGACGGCAAAGTCCTCGGCCTTTCTGCAGGCGAGGCCCTTGTTTCGGCAACTACGCTCGACGGCGGGTTCAAAGCAGAATGCAAAGTTACTGTGATTAAGGATATTATCCATGTGTCTTCAATCTCTGTAACTCCTCAGACACTCGCACTCGAGGAGGGCGAGAACACAACTCTCAATGCCACCGTCCTGCCTGTAAATGCTGACGACAGAAGCTTCACATGGAGCAGCAGCAACAGGGATATCGTTACAGTAGACGACAATGGCAAGGTCAACGCCATCAAGGCCGGCGAGGCAATAATTACGGCTACTGCAAATGATGGAGGCCTCAAGGCTACTTGCGCCGTTACAGTGGATATCGTCCGTCCGAAGTCGGTATCTCTTGATGTTACGCAGAAGGCTATGTTTAAGGGAGAGAGCTTCACCCTGACAGCAACGGTTCTTCCGGCAAATGCCCAGAACAAGGGTGTGAAATGGCACAGCAGCGATCCGACGATTGCATCTGTAGAGAACGGCAAGGTAACGGCAGTTGCCAAGGGACAGACTACGGTCATTGTCACTACTCTTGACGGAGGCTTGACGGCAAGCTGCGACATCACCGTTTCCAACGCCGGGGATTTCAGCGGTGGAAATGAAGGTTATGAAGAAATCGATCTTAATTAGTGGAGACAGTCATGAAAGCACGTAATATCATTTATTCTATACTTGCAATATCATCATTCGTGTGCTGTACACGTGAGATCGGCATTACGGAAAGCGGTATTGCCGGAGAGTATGCGTTCAGTGCCGTTTTCGAGCAGGATACCAAGTCAATGCTCGGAGAAGGAAATTCGGTGTTATGGAAATCCGGTGATGCCATAGCCATATTCGATGGCGATGGAGCTCAGGGCTGGGCTGAAGGGTATACTCTTGGCGCGCGATATATAACGGCATCGGAAGGCGCCAAAGGCTATTTCAACCCTGCAGGCGGCGAAGGCGACCGTGAGGCCACTCCGGGCAAGGCTGTATATTATGCTCTTACCCCGTGGGTGAAGGATGCCGGCTGCCAGATGGAAGAAGGCATAGTCACCAACTGGATTTCAAATCGCCAGAAAGGCAATGCAGGTGATTTTCCTGTTGCCCGCAAGGACGGCCGCAACATGAACTTCGCAATCGCGAAGACCATTGATCCGGAGAATATTCCTTTCACTTTCTATAATATGGTATCCCTCCTGAAGGTTATTGTGCCTTCGGAACTGGATGGCCAGATTCACAGGATTGGTGTTCATGCCAGCGGTGAGTATCTTGGCGGCGATGTCGCTATGTGCCTTGGCAATGGTGAACCATGGGTCCAGCTCCGCAAGGAACTTCCTGACGGAAAGGGCTCGGCCTACACAGACATCTATCTTCTTCCTGATAATGCAGAGAACAGCATAACGCCGAATGAAAGCACTTTTGCCACCGGTACATATTATATTGCGGTCAAACCAGGCATGCTCAACAATGGTTTCACAGTGAAATATCAGAGCGATATCACCGGAACCATAGCCTGTCAGAAGACATTTGCACCGGTGGAGCTCAAACGTAGCAAAATATATAATCTGGGCTCCATCTACGTTCCCGGCACTCATCCTGTTGCTGAGCCGTGCGAGGTGTCATCATCTACAGTCAACTTCACATGGAGCTATGGCGAGGATGCCGCTTCTACGATTGCCAAGGCGTGGACGTTGGAACTTTATAAGGATGCTGCTCTTTCGAACAAGGTGGTGTCATATGAAATTTCGGCTAACAACGGCATCTGGAAGGACAAACAGCCTAAGTTCTGCTTTGCCGGTCTTGATCAGAACACCACTTATTATTTCCGTGCAGGTGTTTCTGGCGAAGATAACTGGAGCAATGTTGTGTCTGCCCAGACAACCGTATTCGATCTTGATATCGTGACTCAGAAAGCCAAAGCAGGCGACCTGATTGCCGCAACGGATTTCCATGAGCTGATGGAGGGCGGTGAAACAGGTACGGGTGCGGCAGCTTTCGGCAAGAACCAGAATGCATTCAAGGATGCCAATGCAGACGGAACATACATGTTTTCCACTGCAAATATGGCGGAGGGAGGCCTGTGGGCATCTTCTTCATTCAAAGACTGGGGATATGCACGTACTGGCGGTTCAGCTAACGTATACCCTCATCAGGGCCATGTCAAACTGGGTGTGACAGCCACTTCAAGCTATCTTGCAACCCCTGTCCTTTCCGCTATCGATGGAACAGCCGATGTGGAGGTTGAATTCACCGCTATGGTGTATCCAAATGCAACCGACCAGGGCAAGGTCACTTCATGCTTCATTGCAACAAGCAACGGAACTTTCGACGGGGAGCACAAGATTACACTTTCATCTTTCGAATTCTCCAACAAAGCCGTCATCCCGATGACCGACAATACCAAATGGGTGACATACAAGGCAGAACTCAAGAACGTTTCCGCAGTAGACCATATCATCATAGGCCCGAATGAGAACGGTGCCAATACACGTTTCTGTATCAGTGATGTCAAGGTAACTGTGACAAAAGGAAGTGCACCGGCAGCAACTATGACCGCTGCTGCAACGGAGAAGTCTTCTTCTACTGTTTCATTTGAATTCGGTTGCAGCATGGCTCCCGCGGAGGATATCGCACGCACGTATGAACTTTATCTATACAGCGATGCCGCCTGTCAGAACGAACTCAGGCATGTAAGCATTACACCTGCCACCCAGAAGTGGGAGGGAAGACAGCCTAAATTCGCTTTCGGCGGACTTTCTCCGAAGACGACCTATTATTTCAAGGCTGTGTCCGGTGAAGCCGTCAGTGATGTCATTTCCTCAACCACAGAGGATTTCACAATAGTAAAGATGCCGTCGGTGACCGCTTCTGCGGGTGATGTCATCCTTGCCGATGACTTCCGTGATTCCAGGGATGGCGGCGAAATAGTAACGGGCGCATCCGCTTACGGTATTGTGGAGAACGTGCTGAAGAAGCATACAGATTCGTTTACAATCAACAATAATGACGGCTGGAAAACAGGTTATGGAGAAACTTCATTTGCAGATTGGGGGTTCATGAAAGAGGCGGATGGGAAAGGCGGAAACTTCTATTCCAACCAAGGCCATCTGAAAACAGGAGTCACTAATGACAACAGCTGGATTGTTACACCTCAGCTGATGGCTATTCCTGAAGGAAAGTCTGCCACTCTCGAAGTTGAGATAACTATGGCTGCCTATGCTGCTGTTAACGATCGCAACAATGTCAAGACCGGCGTTGTGGGCCTGACTCAAGGCGAAATCAACACTAACCGCATGCTGAACACCTATTACACTGCAGAGGGAGCTACATCCAATGTGTCAACCTTCAGCATCGAGTCTCCGGAAAAATGGGTGACCTACAAGGTGGCTGTAAGCAATGCAACATCGGCACACCGCCTATTCTTCGGTTCCGAGGGCACAGGCAAGGAGAAGCGAACCTGCATCAGTGATGTCAAAGTCAAGATTATTGCAATCAACTAATAATATCAGTCTATGAAAAAAGAAAACTATCAGTCCCCGCACATTGTGACTTGGTTGGATGCGCCGATAGAGGTCCTATGTCAAAGTTCAATCCTTCCCGGTCTTGAGGAAGACAATACCCTGGAGTGGGAGTAAACATCTAAAAAGAACGATTATGAGAAAGAATTACATTTATGCTATGGCATCCTTCGCTCTTGTTCTGGCTGGATGTTCTAAAAAGGAAATGGCCCAGCTTCCGGAGCAGGGCGTTACAGTTATCACCGCTACCGCTGCCGATACCAAGACAGCCCTGGGAGAAGACGGCGTTTCAGTGGTATGGTCGATAGGTGACAAAATAAAGATTAATGACAAGTCTTCAGCCGCCCTTGCAGCTGAAGATATCACTTCACCATCCAAGGCCATGTTCAGCTTTGCCGAGGAAATCAGTGCACCTTATTATGCTGTTTATTCTGCGGAGAAATCTTATGCTTTCGAAAATCTTGGCTTAGACAATGCCCGCTGCAAAGTGGAACTCAAGAATCCGCAGAGTTATGTGGAGGGCTCCTATGACCCTATGAAGGCTATTCTCTGTGGCGTAAATGCCCAATCGGCAGAGATCTCCTTCAGCCATGCAATGTCCTATGTAAAAATCACTCCTACTGCAGGAACTGCTCCTGAGGCAAAGATTGCAAGTGTTTCGCTTACCTCACGCAGCGGCAGCGAGAATCTTGCAGGACGCTTCTATCTCAATTTCTCCGACGGTTTGCTTACAGAGTACACAAGTCATGAGAATTTCGCAGTAACGAATGCTCCTGAAGCCGGCGTCGAACTTGGCAAGGCATTTATCATAGCGATTCCTCCACAGGCATATGCAGAAGGCCTCACCGCGCGTATCACCGCAGTGGACGGCTCATTCATGGAGCGCAACATCAAATCTTTCACTGCCGTTGCCGGCAAACTGTATCACCTTGAGACTACATTTGACCCTGAGGGTGCGGTACTTCCTGTTGCCCAGTCCTGTGAGGTATCATCTTCTACCGTAAACTTCACATGGAGCTATGGCGAGGATGCTGCTGCAGCAATAGCAAAGGCTTGGACTGTGGAACTTTACAAGGATGCAGCCCTTACAGACAAGGTTGCAGGCTATGATATTCCTGAATCAAGCGCTATATGGAAAAGTGTTCAGCCTAAGTTCTGCTTCGGAGGCCTGGCACAGAATACAGAGTATTATTTCCGTGTGAGCGTGAAGGATGAGAACAAGTGGAGTGCAGTTGTGAGCGCAAAGACCACAGTATATGACCTCTCTGTAGTCACATCCAATCTCAATGCCGGTGATATGATTGCCGCCACTGACTTCCATGAACTGATGGAAGGTGGTGAGACTCCGACTCTTGCGGCTGCCTTCGGTAAGAATCAGAATGAACTTAAGGACTGCAATGCAGACGGCTCATATATTTTCTCTACGGCAAACATGGCAGAGGGTGGACTCTGGGCTTCTTCTTCATTTAAAGACTGGGGATATGCGCGTACTGGCGGCTCAGCTAACGCTTATCCTCATCAGGGCCATATCAAACTTGGAACAGGCTCAGCTTCCGCTTACCTTGCTTCACCTGCTCTTTCTGCAATCGAAGGAAGTGCTGAGGTGGAGGTGGAATTTACCGCTGCATCCTATAACCACAATACTGATTACGGCAAAATAAAGGAGTGCTTTGTTGCAACAGACAGAGGCACATTCAACGGCGAGCACCTCCTCACTATCGGTTCCATTGATTTTGTGAACAAGGCTGTCGTAACCATGACAGACAACAAGAACTGGGTGACTTATAAGGCCACTCTTACCGGTGTTACCGCAGAGGATCATATCATCATCGGTCCAAATTACAACGGCGCCAACACACGCTTCTGTATCAGTGACGTAAAGATAATCTACAAAGGCAGCTCTACACCTGCTCCTGATTTCTATGCGGCAGCTGCCGAGACTTCATCTTCAACCCTCTGCTTCGTGTTCGGCAAGGACGGCTCGGCTTCCAGCGATATCAAACTTGATTATGATATTTACCTTTACAGTGATGCTGCCTGCCTGAATCAGGTGCAGCATTATGCAACCCCTGCCACTGGAAACAAGTGGAGTAACAAACAGCCTAAATTCGTATTCGGCGGACTAACTCCTAATACCACCTATTATTTCAAAGCTAAGACAGGTGACACATGGAGCGAAGTAATCGAATCCAAGACAGACGACTTCACTATCGTAAGGATGTCCGATACTCCTGCTGTTGCAGGTGATGTGATTCTCGCAGAGGACTTCCGTGATTGCAGGGATGGTGGCGAAGGTGTTGCAGGTGCTGCTGCTTTCGGTGTCGTACAAAACGGCTTCAAGGCCGCAACGGATACTTATACTGCCGGTTGGACAAACTATACCGATGCTTCGTTCTATGACTGGGGCTTCATGAGAGAAAATACCGGCGTGACCGGTGGCAACTTCTACGTCGCACAGGGCCATACCAAACTTGGTGTGACTAACAATGGAACATGGCTGGTTTCTCCTGAACTCAAGGCTATCCCTGAAGGCAAGAAAGCTACACTCGAGGTAGAGGTCACCATGGCTGCCTATGCGGCTTCAAGCGACTGGACCAATGTCAAGGAAGGCGTTGTCGGCCTGACCCAGGGAGCATTCGACAGCAACCATATGATTCCTGCCAAATTCATGGTCGATGGTGACACTTCTGACAAGGCAGTCTTCACGATGACTACCAATGACAAGTGGGTTACCTACAAAGTGACCGTGCAGAATGCGACTTCGGCACATCGCCTGTTCATAGGCGTGAATGCCACCGGGTCTAACAAACGCGCTAATATCAATGACGTCAAAGTCAAAATTGTTTCTCTGAACTAACACATGGCTTTGATGAGAAAACTTTTCACATCACTGATGTGTCTCATGTCGGTTGCAGCCTTCTCTTTCAACGGGAAGGCTGCCTGCCCGATAGAGTCTTGCGCACCCATACGTGTCATGTCCTACAATGTACGACTGGGTATCGCAAAGGATGGGGAAAACTCATGGGAGATACGCAAGAAGGCAACCCCTGCAATGCTGGAGGATTTGCACCCAGATGTGTTCGGTGTGCAGGAAGCCTTCCAATTCCAGATAGACTACATTCTGCAGGAATGCCCGGAATATCGTGCAGTGGGTGTGGGTAGGGATGACGGCAGCGAAAAAGGTGAACACATGTCCGTGTTCTACAACAGCTGCCGATTCAAGCTTCTGGACTGGGGTACATACTGGCTCAGCGATACTCCGGACGTTCCGTCAAAAGGTTGGGACGCCAAGTACATACGCAATGCCACCTGGACTCTCTTGCAGGACAAGGTTTCCGGTCAGAAGCTGTTCTTTGTGGATACACACCTTGACAATAAGGGAAGAGAAGCAAAGAGCAAGGGCTGCGCGCTTATCATAGAGAAGATACACCAGATGAATCCCGAGGGATGGCCTATGGTGCTCGTGGGCGATTTTAACATAGGTCCGGATGATGTGCTTCATAAGGAGCTTGGCGCTCTTATGAAAGATGCCAGATCAACGGCCCTTGATTCCGACAGCAAGATGTCGTTCAATGATTTCAAGGGTCCGAAGTGGATTCTGGACTATATTTATTACGCCGGTTTCAGCAAATGCACCAATTTCAAGGTGGCCGACAAGAGTTATGATGGCATCCCTTTCATCTCGGATCACTATCCGGTGTATGCGGATCTATGCTTTGCCTGCAACTGTGCGGATGGTCCGGGAGATTTCATCGACTCCCTGATGTCCAGGATGACATTGGAAGAAAAGATTGGTCAGATGAACCAGCTGGTGGGCCCGAAACTCACTGGTACGGCATCCAATTCGGGCGTTCCCGGGAAGATCCGTGAGGGTAAGGTGGGCAGCATCCTCAACGTCAAAGGAGAGGATATCCTGAAGCTTCAACGTATTGCGGTGCAGCAGAGTCGCCTCGGCATCCCCATCCTTTTCGGCCTGGATGTCATACACGGTTACGAGACCTGTTTTCCTATTCCCCTTGCCATGGCTTGCTCATGGAACACCGATGCGGTGGAACAGGCCTCGCGCATTGCGGGTGCGGAAGCCAGCCGTGACGGCATAGCATGGACATTTACCCCGATGTGCGACATCGCTCGTGATCCTCGCTGGGGCCGTATTGCAGAGGGTGCCGGAGAAGACCCGTATCTTGGCGGAGAGATTGCCGCAGCCCAGGTACGTGGCTTTCAGGGCAAGCTTGACAAACCGACGGATATTGCGGCCTGCGTGAAGCATTTTGCCCTTTACGGTGCGCCACAGGGCGGACGTGACTATTACACGGTGGACATGAGCCGCGTGCAGATGTTCAACGAATATCTGTGGCCTTATCAGGCAGCCGTCAATGCAGGTGCACTAACTGCCATGTCCTCATTCAATGAGTATGAAAGCCTGCCTGTTACCGTGCATCCTTATATGCTGGATACCCTGCTGAGAAACCGTATGGGTTTCGAGGGCCTGCTTGTCACGGACTATAACGCAATCAAGGAGACTATCAAGCACGGTGCCGCCGCAAATGCAGCCGAGGCTGCTGTTAAGGCAGCCAACGCCGGTGTTGATATGGATATGGTGAG
>JAZRXV010000124.1:0-36944 GCA_045600405.1 Candidatus Cryptobacteroides sp. | reverse complement strand
GAACCTTGTAACTTCTTGGATGTTACCGAGTTAGAAGGATTTTGCGGAAAGACAGGGATTCGAACCCTGGACCCGCTTTGGGCGGTCACGCGCTTTCCAGACCCGCCTCTTCAGCCACTCGAGCATCTTTCCTTTTGCGGTAGCAAAGATACTAATTTTCGTCGAATTGCAAAAATTAGAGATTTAATTTGTGCTTTCAAAAATAAATCGTTCCTTTGCAGTCCGGAAAAGGGAACTCTTGGGAGATTAGCTCAGTTGGTTCAGAGCGTCTGCCTTACAAGCAGAGGGTCGGCGGTTCGAATCCGTCATCTCCCACAATGAGACTCGCAAATTTGCGGGTCTTTTTCTATTTTTGCATGTACCAAGCATTTCAACATATGTCTATACGTCACTCAACGGAGCAGGATATTCCACGTATGATGGAAATATTCAGGCAGGCCAGGGAAATAATGCGTGCCGACGGAAATATGAACCAGTGGGTCAACGGTTATCCTTCCGAGGCTCTGGTGCGTGAGGATATAAGCAGAGGCGTCAGCTATGTGGTCGAGGACAAGGACGGTATCACCGGGACCTTCGCATTCATCCCCGGGGTGGAGCCGACTTATGGGCGCATCACAGGAGGAGAGTGGCTTGACGATAGCCTGCCGTATTCGACTATCCACCGCCTGGGCAGCACGAAGGACAGTCACGGTGTGGCGAGGGCATGCTTCGACTGGTGCCGCACGCAGGACAGGAACCTCAGGGTGGACACCCATCGGGACAACCGTATCATGAGGCACTGCATCGAAAGCGCCGGATTCAGTTATTGCGGAATAATCTATCTTGCCAACGGAGACGAACGCCTGGCATATCAGAGAATTGACTTATAGGGGGTCTACGTCAATATAACTTCCCTTGGGGACCTGTACGGCAATCTCCGATTTCCTGTCCTGGAGGGTCCTGTCGCGTTTCAGGAAGAATCTGCCGGTGGTGCTGCCATCCCTGCGGCTCCGGAATTCAAGCATCCTGGTAAAAGGAGGGAATCCGAAATCATGCCTTTCCTTCAGCAATATGGAGATGTCGCGCGATCCGTCGAAACGTGACGGAACGGATGTCTGTACCCATAGGGCTGATGTTCTGGAAAGAAGCTGGGATGTTATCTGTATGCCGCGCTCGTCCGCCCGGAAGTCATTGTCATCAACCAGGGCATCGGCCTGAAGCACCGCTGTGAGCGCGTAAGACGAAAGGTCTTTCTCACGGATCTCCTGATAGCGGAAGATGTCTATCCCCTTGTCAGGAAAAAGCTTGCATATCTGCTGCTGCAGTTCGTCCGTTTTCTCCCAGCCCCTTATCAGGGCCACTTTCCCTCCGCAGCCCCGTATGGCTTCTATCAGCTTGAATGAGAAATAACCCGAGACGCCACGCTTGCGTTTTTCAGCGCCCATGTCGATGATGACGGCGTCCTTGGTGGCAGGAACGTCTCCGCCGGCCTGCCTGAGGCAGTATTTGCCGCTGTTGACGTTATGCAGGCTCTCGAGTGACGGGCAGGAGGAGCCCAGGATGACCTCCGCTCCGTGAATGGAGGCGAGCTTGACTGCGCAATCGCGTCCATTGTACCGGGGCGCCGGTTCGCTCTGCTTATAGAATGTGTCCTGCTCCTCGTCTATTATCACGAGGCCAAGCCTGTGGAACGGCAGGAAAATGGCGCTGCGTGTGCCTATGATGAGGCTCGGATGCCCGCTCCGCGCTGTTTCCGCTATCCTTCGGCGCTGCGCGGCGGTCTCCTTGGACGTGCATGTCATGGCCTCGGGAAAAATGGAGCGAAGACCCTCCGCGACAAGTTTGCAACGGATGATGTCGGGGGTGAGGATGAGTACGGACCGTCCGGATAGGAGCGTCCCCCTTGTTGCATCAGCATACTGCACTATGCGTTCCGGAGAGATGAGCAGCCCGGGCTTGCCGGGTTTTATGGAAGTCTGTGTCTCCGGGGGTTTGGTGACGGTGTTTCCGTGCGCGGCTTTCTTTTTCGTATCAATCCGGCTCTCGAGTTCCTCTATCGTTGAGACGATGTCATCACGCTGCTTTTCAAGCCTTGCCGTGAGTTCCTGACTCGCTTTTGCGGATCTTTTCCGGCTTTCTATGAGCGTTTCTTTTTTGGAAAGCCTTTCCTTCAGGTGTGACAGATTGCGCTCAAGGGATGCAATCTCGTTGGAGACACGTCTTGCCGCATTTGCCGCAGCATGGGCGGCTATGCTTTCACTACGGGTCTTGCCGTGCGTGTATGCGGCATTGTACACCTCACCGATGGTACACAGGTAATATGAGGCGATGAATTCCCAGAGTTCGAGTTCGGAGGCGGAAACCGGGGGAAGGCCGGTGTCGTACTCGTCGACAGGAAGTATCTTCGATGAATCAATATCCCCCTCTACGTCGGTGGCATGCACAACGGCGATATAGCGGCGGCCGGAGAAAGTCACTCCGATCCTCTGACCTTTCTTGACCTCCCGGTCCACACAATAACAAGGCTCCCACTCCAGACGGAGCGGGAGTATTGCCTTTATGAGAGCAGGGACCTCCATTACTGGAGTTCCCCGTTGTTGGCGGCTTCGATCATTTTTTCTCCGGCGGTGATGAAAAGCTCGACACGACGATTCTGGGCACGTCCCTCAGCGGTTGAGTTGTCTGCTACCGGCATGGTGAATGATTTGCCTTCGGCTGTGATGCGGCTGGCATCTACTCCGTTGGCCTGGAGGAATGTGGATACTGCGTCAGCCCTCTGCTTTGAGATTCTCTCATTGACAGCGGCGGTACCTGTGTTGTCGGTGTGGCCAAAGACAGTGAGGTCGGTGTCAGGGACGTCCTTGAGTTTTTCTGTGAATTCCTTGAGAGCCTCTTTTGAGGATTCGCTCAGGGTAGAGCTGTTGGTGTCGAAGAAAATGCCGCTGTCAAAAGTCAGTTTTATGGCTTCGAGACCATTGTCATCAGTTACAGTCTCCACTTTGGCATTTTCGAGCTCTGCAAGTTCCTTTGCCTTGCGGTCCATGACATCGCCGATGACTGCTCCGGAACCGGCCCCAAGGGCCGTACCTATCGCGGCTCCGATGCCGGCACCCTTCTCTCCGCCGAAGATTGCTCCGATACCGGCACCGAGTGCGGCTCCCGCACCTGTGCCTATGAGGGCTCCCTTACCGGCTTTTGACATTGTAGAACAACCGGAAAAGACGAGAAGCCCGATCATGGAAATTGCTAAAATTTTTTTCATAGTATTTAATGTTTTTATCATATAACTATCAAATATAAGCAAAAAACTCTATCTTAGTAAAATGTCAACGACAATTTTTAAATTATGAAACATACTCTGGCAATTCTTGCAGGCATCTGCCTGTCTTCATTCGTTTCTTTAGCCCAGGATGCCACTGTCCACATTCATGATGGCGGTAACGGGGAGACGATACCGGCCGAGATATACGGACAGTTCTCGGAACATCTCGGACGCTGTATTTATGGTGGACTGTGGGTTGGCAAAGATTCCCAGGTCCCGAACATCGATGGATATAGAAAGGATGTCTTCGAAGCCCTCAAAGTTCTGAAGATTCCGGTGTTGCGCTGGCCGGGAGGCTGTTTTGGGGACGTCTATCACTGGATGGACGGGATCGGGCCGCAGGACCAGCGACCGGGTGGTACCAATTACCAACTCAGACCCGAGGACAATTCTTTCGGTACCCACGAATTCCTCAATCTATGCGAGATGCTCGGTATCGAACCGTATATATCCGGTAACCTCGGAACGGGCAGCCCGGAGGAAATGGTGAACTGGGTAAACTATATGACAGCCCCGGCAGGTACGAAGATGGCTGACCTGCGCGCTGCCAACGGACGCAAGGAGCCATGGAAAGTCAAATATTTCGGAATAGGCAATGAGTCATGGGGGTGTGGAGGTTTCATGTCTCCGGAGTACTATTCCGATGTTTTCCGCCGTTATGCAGGTTTTATCTTTGACCAGCCGGGAAACCATATCCTGAAGATCTCCAGCGGCTCTCTGAATGACGACTATCACAGGACCGACGTGCTTATGGAAAGAATCGGGACGATGATGCAGGGACTTGCCGTACATTTTTACAGCGGTTTCGGAAAGCCCAACAATGCCACAAAGTTCAATGATCACAGCTATTATGGTCTGCTATCAAAGACACTTGATGTCGAGAATATCCTGAAGAACCATATAGCCGTGATGGACAAGCACGACCCTCAATGTCGTGTGGGTCTGTACCTCGATGAATGGGGCACATGGTATGATGCCGAACCGGGGACCAGCGACCTGTACCAGCAGAATACGATGCGCGATGCCATTGTGGCTGCTCTCAATTTCGACATATTCCACAAATATACCAGACGTCTCAAGATGGCGAATATCGCCCAGGTGGTCAATGTGCTCCAGGCGATGATCCTGACAAACGAGAACGACATGGTCATCACTCCGACCTATCACGTCTTCGAGATGTACAATGTCCATCAGGGGGCCCAATATCTTCCGTCCGACATCATCACCCCTACAATGAAGGGGCCTTATAAGGACATCCCGATCCCCGAAGTGGACGCGACGGCTTCGAAGCTGGACGGCAGGATTCACTTCGATCTCGTGAATACCCATCTTAAGGAGACAAAGACTGTCCTCGTGGAATTTGATGACCCGAAGGCCGCAGGAAAGGTTACTTCAGCCCGTATCCTTACGTCAAAGAAAGCTCAGGACTACAATGACTTTGATCATAAGGACACTGTCATACCGAAGGTCTTCAAGGATTACAAAGTGACAAAGGCCGGCATAGAAGTCGTCCTTCCTCCTTGCTGTATAGTTGCATTTGAAGTGGAATAATATTATCCGCCCCTATCAAGAAAAATTTGGGAGTTGGATTTTTTTTCCTATCTTTGCAATCCCATTAGGGAAATGGTGCTGTAGCTCAGCTGGTAGAGCAATGGACTGAAAATCCATGTGTCACTGGTTCAACTCCCGTCAGCACCACAAAAACCTCAACAGAATGATTTCTGCTGAGGTTTTTTTGTTTGACGTTTTGAGCTGATAGACTTTTTCTCGCTCACCAGAGCGACGGCCGGGTTACCCGAAAATGCACTACAGGCGGCTCCAGCATAACTTGAAGCGTTTCTGAGGGCTTCAAGTTACGCCAACACCCCATTTGAAGCCATTTCAAATCTTTGTCACAGAGTCCAGCAGAGCGTGGAACTGCGGGAAGTACATCTTGGCATCGCGCTCGATTATCAGGACCTTCAGTCCGGCAAACGGACGCAGCATGGCATCAACCTCATCCGGATCGGCATCTTCACCGAAATAGCCCTTGACGAAATATTTCCAGAACTCCCTTGCCGTAGCAGGCTCCATATGGAAAGTACTCCTTATGAATTCATCGTCATCATAGCAGCAGCACAGCAGCACCATTCCAAGATCGAAATACGGATGCCCGTACGCAAAATCGCCCAGGTCGATGAAGAATTCCCCCTGCTCTGAAAGGATGGCATTACTATACTGGAGATCACCATGGATCGCAGTGTCCGTCTCGGGCACGGAGTTGATGAAAGCCGCCACCTTCTCCTTTTCCGCCTCAGTGAAATAAGGATTGTCGGCAAGAAGCGCCAGATCCACGTCCTTCCTCCTGCGGAATGCTCCCGTATCCACATGGGTCGAGTGCAGTTGCAGACACATCTTCGCGAACCTGCGGGCGTACTCCTCCACATTCGCAGGATCGTCCCCGACGGCACGCGAGAATGACTTCTTGCCAACTATACGCTCGAAACGTATGCCATAGCGTCCCTTTCCGTCGGTCACGAAGTCACCGGGCTTGGGGGACGGGATACCCGCCTCGTACACTTTACGGGCAAACTCCAGTTCGTTCTCCACATTCTGGTATGGAGATGTAGTATTGTACAACTTCATCATGACGGAAGAATCCGTCTTATGGTTGAAACTTTCTCCGTTGGCGCCTTCTCCGGCGTGGACGTAATCATTCAGATCGATCAGTATTGTTTGCATGTATCAAAGATACGTTTTTTATTCGTACATTAGCAAAACACTATGCATACTGTCATGAAAATATCCACCTTCGCCGCTGCGGCGCTGGCCGCCATGGCCATCTGCTCATGCAGCCCGACAAAAACCACATCCCCCGATACAATGAACAAAGACTTTATGGAAATAGCCGCACAAAGATACTCCGTGAGGCATTTCACCTCCACCCCGGTGGAGAAGGAGAAAATCGACAAGATCATCGAGGCCGGACGCCTGGCGCCTACAGCGGTCAACAGCCAGCCGCAGATGGTGGTCGTAATACAGTCCCCGGAAAAGATGGAAAAGCTGAACACGCTCTCCCCTTGCGTGTACGGGGCTCCGCACGCCTTCCTTTTCTGCTACAACAAGGACACCGTTTGCCCGCGGGGCGACAGTGACAACTACGGAGATATCGATGTCACCATAGTGCTGACCCACATGATGCTCGAGGCGGCCAACCTCGGCGTGGGCACATGCCCGGTAGGATATTTCGACAGCGCCAATATAGTAAAGGAACTGGGCCTTCCGGAGAATCTGGTCCCGGTGCTGCTGATGCCTTTCGGATATGCCGCCGAGGATGCTGTACCGTCTCCGCGCCACACCGAATATCGCCCCATGGAAGAGACAGTTGTGTTCATATGATGGTTCGCATCATCTTTGTCTGTCACGGTAACATCTGCCGTTCACCGATGGCCGAATTCATCATGAAGGCTCTCGTCAGGTCACAGGGACTTGAGGATTCCTATTACATAGAGTCAGCGGCCGTATCCGACGAGGAATACGGCAACCGCATCTATCCTCCGGCACAGCGCTGCCTGCGCCAGCACGGGGTGGAATTCGATCCGGCCAGGACAGCCAGACAGATCACCGGAGCAGACTACGACCGTTTCGACCGTATCATATGCATGGACTCCTCCAACCTCAGATGGCTGCGGCGGATAATCCCGGATGACCCGCAGGGGAAGATACACCTTCTGATGTCTTACACGGGAAGGAGCAGGGACGTAGCCGATCCGTGGTACACGGGTGACTTCGAACGCACTTTCCAGGACGTGCTCGAAGGCTGCGAGGCCATGCTCGCATCTCAGGCACGGTGACGCCGCTGCGGACCGAACACCAGCACGGCCGGTATCAGCAGGAAAAGATACGCTGCCGCCACAATACAGAAAGTCGCGACCGGCGGCAGGGTGGAATAATGAATGACCAATTGGTAGATGAAGGCATGCGTGACGAGCAGCGTCATGGAGTTCCTTCCAAGGAAGCCGAACGGACGGAAACCCTGAAGACCGGAGTTATCGAGCGCGGAGCGCAGCCAACGGCAGAAAGCGTTGAACGCCACTATGCCGCAGTATGAGAACAGCGGCCAGAGAATATATATCCCCCCGAGATGAACGTTTCTGTGAAGGCCAACCACCGGGGTATCGGTGAGCAGGAACGCAAGGTATGCCGCCATGCACGGCAGATACAGCCATTTCTCCGTCTCATACTTTGACAGGCTGTAGCCCAGCATGAAGAAGGCCACTCCCATCGGTATATTGGCAAGATAGACCGGTATTTCCGGGTTGTCCGCCAGATGGAGGGCATAGGCTATGGCGAAGCCCACAACCGACCAGACGGCGGGATGAATCCTGATTTTCAGCAGCGCCGACGATATCCGCTTGACGAAGAAAAGGGAAAGGACGAACCACAACGGAACATCCATCGGGATATACCCGTAGATATAGAAAGTGCGGAGCGGCTTCAGCAGGCAGTATTCCACATTGAATGTGCCGTCAACAGCCATCATCACAAGATGCACGGCATACCCGACAGCGCTCCAGACAAGAAAAGGGATCAGGAATTTATGCACATCCCGTCTCAATCCTTCCCGCCCCCTCGCAGGGTTGAAGAACTGCCCCGATTTATAGAAGAACCAAGGCAGGGAAAAAGTCAGGAAAGGAAGCACCACCCTTGCATCGGTATCACCGAACACCTTGGAATGCCCGAGGGCATGGAATGTCATTATCCATAAGATAAGGATACCGGCAGCCATATCAACATACCCTATCCTCTCCCTGTCATTAGTGCGAGCCATAATACAGCGTGTTAATACTGCAAATATATGCAAAATGGACGGAATGAGCAGATACGGGGGCTATGATACTATTTTTTTCGTATCTTTGAGAAAACAAAAATGCATATTCCATGAAAAGAAACATTATCTTATCAGCAGTTCTCGTCCTCCTGTATTTTCCGGCCATCGGCCAGAACGACCCACGTGAGCCAGGCCTGTATTCCGTTATTGGTGACGATTCAACCCTACTTACAACAGTGCGTGGCGGGGTTGACACGAAAAGTACGGGAATCATGGGCATCGAGATTGAAAAGAAGCGGATAGAATACAAGGGTGCGACCTCTGACACCATGTCATACGGGACATTCGTAATGGTCTGCGACATGAACAAGAAGAACATAGTCCAGACCATGAACAAATACGACCTCTTTGTCAAGAGCATGACGCCTGACAACATCATCATCGTCCCACTGCAAGTCTTCAAGGACAAGAAGCGCATATATGACGAAGGGAAATCCGTACAAGGAATCAACACCAAACAGCATGAGCGGGTTGAATTCAGCTGGGAGCAGATTTCCGACAATTCCTACAAAATAGTGTGCAATCCCGAACCGGGAGAATACGCTATCGTCTTCCGCGAAGCCAAATTGGGAGCATTCAATTTCAATACGGTGTTCGATTTTACCGTGCCCGAACAAAATCAATAAAGCACATCCCAGCCCTGAGCACCCTGGAGTTTTCTAAGAGATTCAAGCCGGAATGCCCCAGGCCATGCCACCAGCCAGTTGTTGACACGGTCCGAGCGTGACACTGACGGCGCATCCACGGCAGGCATTGCCGCGGCCGTGGCAGCATCGGAGGTCGGAGAATCCACCCCGAAGCCCCAGGAGGATTCGAAATAAGCCTCGTTCTGGGATCCGGCCGGACGGACGGCACCGTTCACCTCCAGGCCCCCGTCGGAGATCAGCTGGCATGAGTTCGCCCATATGGCCCTGGCCTTTTCAAGCCACTGGCTGTCACCGGTAAGTTCCGAAAGTTCCACCCATTCCGGCACCCACAGGGTGGCATAATAATCCAGATGATGATGCTGGACGGATACGCTTGTCGCCCCGAAGGTATGATATCCGTTAATGGTAAACGCATCATCTTCCGGATAGATCCCGTCATAATGCCACAGCCATGTGGAAAGATAGTACGAGGTCCTTACGGCATCATCCAGATACTCTTTCTCCCCTGTCACCTTATAAAGGGCTATGCCGGAGCGGAGCAGCGATATTGCAGATTCCTTGTCGATGCACCAGGTATCCAGGGCGCCTGCGGTAGAAAAGCCGTCCTCACGCAGCCCGGCCACATAATAGTTGTAAGCCTTTACCGCGGAATCGTAGTATTTCCTGTCCCCGCTCAATTTATACGCTTCCAGCATTGCCGGAACGACGAAACAGCCTACGGTACCCTCCCTGTAAACGCACTCGCCGGAAGGTTTCCAGCCTTTTGCATAGCAACCGTTCTCCTGCTGGTCTGAAATCACGAAATCGCATATCCTGATTGCAAGATTCCTGTATCCGGGACGGTCGTACCCGCATTTCTCCGCAAGATCGAAAGCAGCAAAGTAATTGAGCGCCGTAGTGCCGAGATTGCATGCATCTATTATGCGGTCATGGCCATCCAGTATCTGATCGAACTGCGTCACGAAAAGACCGTTGGGAAGAAGGCAGTTCTCAGCCCAACAGTCCAGGGTCGCCATTCCCTTTTCCAGGGATTCCTTATTCCCATTGTTGAGATAATCCTGAAGGAAGGAGCAGCCTATGCTGATATTCTGCCCGCACCAGCCGGACTCATAGCGTCCGCCTTCGCGCTTGTGCCAGCCTCCGTTGCCGTCGGGCAGCAGGCCGATGTTGAAACCTCTGAAGATACCGTCCTCGGACCATAGGGACTCGGAGAAATAACGTATTCCCAGCCGCCATATCATATCAGCCGAAGGTATCTCGTGCTCCGGATGGGCCATTGACTTCCAGCAATACTCCAGGAAACGGCTTTCGGCCGCATGCCTCGGAGCCACGTCACACACAGCGACATATTGCGTGATCTCAATCCTTTCGCCTTTGGACATGGATACCGTCCGCTGCCATCCGGCACCGTAGCGGTCCCTGTTGCAATATGTGAACGGCATTTCCTCTTCCGGCCAGACAAGCCTGTGGGTGACTGAATTCTCCTCCGGCATGATACTGCATGAAAAATCCTCCATCGCACACTGCGGCACGTCAGACCAGGTAGCGACCGCATACCTGTCGCCCTCGCTGTATATCGCACCCGGGACAGGGGTCCTGCGGTATGAATAGGTGTACCATTTCCCATCTATGGATGCGTTCTTCGGCTCCAAGCCCTTTCCCCAGCTGTTGCCGTCATACGACACCGACGGAATCATCCAGAATCCAGCCTTGGAGGCATGCCGGAAATCCACCGCAATGCGTGCGTCGTCAATATCTTCTGTCGCGGTGAACACCCATGTCAATTTGAAAATGCCGGGTTCCATCGTGCTTACGGACCTTTTGTATGTTATCCCGTCAGTGACAGTGGCCCCCGCCTCTCCGACCAGGGTCCCGTCCTCTTTCAGGCAGTTTCCGTCCCATCTGTATTTTCCGCCTCCGGAGCATGCCTCCACCAACATAAGGATGCAGGCAAGCGCAAACTGATATTTCTTCATATCGCAGATAATTATCGTTTAACAAATATAACAAAACTAATTGACGGTATTGTATGTTTTGCCGGCAGCATGAATCCCTATACTCTCTATCCCGACGCTCCTGTTGTCACCATACTCCAATCCGGACAGACGGATTGTGTTCTTCCCCTTTTTCAGGTTGACAGGGATCAGGACGGATGAACAATCAGCATCCCCATTGGTCCAGGAAAGATTCAATGTTTCTGCCACCTCCTTGTTAACTTCCAGGGTCACATGATTCTGATCGCATATAGCCGGAACGAATGCTGATGAATATCGGACGACAAGTGAATATTCTCCTTCCTGAGGGACATTCACTTCCATGGAATAAATTCCAGCGCCTTTCCTCCGGACATATTCCGGTTTCCTGAAATCCACATTGTCAACGATGGCATAATCAAGTGCTCCGATGAGATGGTGGCCGGGGCCCGTTGTCATCACACCTTCGGATGAATATTCCCCATAGATTCCGTTATATGCGATGTCATCACGGTCTATCTTCAAAGTGACCTTATCCCCATATGATATTTCGACCGGGATATACTGCAAAGAATAAAAGTTTTCTTTATCAGTGGCATTGATTACGAACTTGGATGAGAATTCGTCATTCACATAGACTGAAATCCTCTTCGAGAAAAGTCCGTCACGGGAGAATGCCAGTCCCAATGCGTTCCCGTTGCTTCTTGAAACGAACTCCAGCCCCTCGCCCAACCGGGAAATGCCCTTTATCACAGAGCCATTGGAAGCATTGTCATCCTTCACAAGTTCCGGATTCCCAAGCTTCTTCATCCCCTCGGCCTCATATTTACGGCCTACGGCTTCCGACTTATCGTCAAGGCTTATCTCCGAAAGGCACATTGCATAACATGAGCCCCCTATGGACGGGTAGTGTATGTTAGGGAAATAATTGGAAGAATATCCAAGCCACATGGTCTTCCCGTCATCGGAGATGAAACGTGATGGGATCATCATGAAATACGATACATCGGCGAATCCCTTCATGTACTGTATCACTTTGTAGTCCCCATCTATCGTGTCGGATTCCAGAATCAAAGTATTGAAATGCGATGCGTCATCGGCCCTGCTGAGTGCCATGATGAATTTGCCGAGCGGAGCATTGTAGGTAAGTCCCACATTACCGAGATAGCCTGTGGCATCCACTATCGCTTTGATATTGTCATATACCTCCTGCAAATCATCCCTGGTCCAATTCCTGTATTTTCCGTCCTTCGAGAGATACTGCCAATTTGAAGGATCATTCATGTATTCGGAATTGGACTTTGCATCACGCCCTTCCGGCATAAGGATGCGCAGGAGGTAGATATTGTCCCCCGAAACCCAGCTGTTGTGGGCGATATCGGTTCCGGCGTCAGCCCCATGGGCCACCATATATGCCCATTTCCTGCCCGTCGGCCCGTCAACGGGAGCGTACTTCATATTTTCACCGAAATCGACAAAATGCGGTGCCCCTATCATCACTTCGTATGGATTGAAGGTTACATTATGGTCATTCACCCATTTGTCGTGAGGATTCTCGAATATCGGGCTGTCCGGCTCCGTCATGTCATACCACCCCTGCCCGAAATCATCCGAGACACGGAATCCGATGAAAGGCTGCAGTATCGACCAATCGGAATTCGGGACGCTGATGCTCCTGTCATTCTGTTCCAGAAGGTATGTACCGTAATACCAGATATCATTATACATCAACTGGGCGCAAGGATATCTGCCGAATGACATTTTTCCACCGCCACCATTGTGGTCTATCAGTTCCCCGACGGCTTCCACGCTTAACTCCAATGGGTCATAACCTGTAACCCTGGCGCATCTGGGTCTTGGGGACCAGGCTTTTTCACCATTTACAGAACCGTCAGTATAACAGCTGTACATCGTCCCGTCGGATGCATAAGTCAGATACCAGGTGTCTGCATCCGTATATGAGGCATATCTGCCGGTAAACGTAATGCCTCCGAAAGTGTCCGATTGCTTAAGGCACGAATCGGAAGGGAGGGCCGAATCCCCCCAGACTGTCCTGTTATATGTCTTGTTCAAGGCAATACAGGATTTGTCATTTTCTGCCGATAAACCGAAGGATGGGACAACAAGAAGAGAGAATAAGAAGAAAATCACGTTTATCCGTTTCATGATCGATTATGTTATGTGCCGAATACAAATATAATTAATGATTAACTATAATTACAATGTCATAAGCATCCCCGCACGGGGGAGTTCACATATCCGGGAGTATGGGAAATATTTTGACATTTGTATAAAATATTTGACATATCTGTAAAATGAACTATATTCGCGAAAAATAGCACCCATGAACAACTCATGTATGATAAGACGCGCTGTTACAGCCGCCCAGATCAAGGAGGCAATGGAAGCAGCCGGATTCACACGCAAAATGCTTGCGGACAAGCTTGGGAAATCCCCGTCAGAGATCACCCGATGGTTGAGCGGCAAGCATAATTTCACTCTGGACGTCCTGGCCGGGATTTCGGACGCGTTGGGCCAGGAGATTTCCGGAGTGTCCGGCACCAAGGACGGACACTTAGTATCCGGATACCTCTGTGAACCGCACGCACAGTGTTGCATCCCGATGCTGACATTGTCACCGGCGTCATTCCGGAACCTTCAGCGCCTGGCGGAGAAAGCAGGGCTTTCCGTCAGAAGATTCGCCGAAAAGGTCTTATCAGACGAGTCCAGGAAAGGTGAGCTGAAAGCCGCCGATTTCTGCGGGATCCTTGACGATGACTTCCCGACCGCCGAAGCCTTGAGGGAAATGAGGATTGACAGCAGCATAGTCGAATTATGAGATATCTTCTGGACTCAGACATCTGCATCTTCCTTTTGCGGGGGGATAAAGGAATTGCAGAGCGGATAGACAGGACCGGTTTCTCAAACTGCGCCATCTCCGAGATCACCAAGGCCGAACTTCTGACCGGCATGCACTACGCAAAGATGAAGAACAGGTTATTTCAGGAGAATAAACTACTCGAATTCATTGAGGCCATCACTGTGATTCCCATCTCTCAGGGAATTGAAAAATATGCAGAAGAAAAGGCCCGCCTCATACATGAAGGCAGGCCTGTAGGGGATTTTGATTTATTGATAGGTTGTTCCGCTGTTGCATGCAGCATGGTGATGGTGACAAACAACGTTTCCCATTTCGAACGCATCAGCTCTATCGTCATCGAGAATTGGAAAGAAGTATCAGCTCCTGACAGGCTTTTACCGGATCTTCAAAAGGAGTGACAGGGCTGGTCCCGGAGGAATTCCGCACCCAATTCTCCTCCCAGGAAGTGAAATCAAAATCTTTCCCGTACTTGAAATAATTCTGCCATCTCGGAAGGTAGTAGTCACGCACCAGTCCTGACCATATGCGGGCGGAATAGTCATCGACAGGAGGTCCCCATATCGTAACAAGCCGTTTCGCACATTGTTCGAAATAATCCGCCGTTTCCGGTGTCTTTCCCCATTTCCTTGCGAATTCAACCCAATTCTCCAGTTTGAGATTCGGATGGGAGGCAAGGACCCTGTCCAAGGCGATGGCCATCTCAGTAAAAGACATCCGGTCTCCGGATTGAAGAGCTTCTTCCATTTTCGCCCCGAGATATTGGGCAGTCAGCTCTTCAAGGTCCGTCACATATAATGGAGAGCTCGAAAGCGTTTCTGATGCAGCCGCAAATGAACGTATTGCTGAATAGAGATGCTCATCTATCCTGATACTGCCCTTGGCTGCAGCACCGGGACCGACCTGCCACATATATCTGGGATGATCTGTGAACGAGCCGTATACCCCTTTCCTGATTTCCGACCAATAGTCAATGATTTCCTGCGGGACAGAGCCATACCTGCATCGGCTGTAGTTCTCCAGCCAACTGTCAAGGTCGATTTCAGCCGCAGTCCATCCGGCATCCGAGAGAAGTTCATATATCACCTCGTTGTTCTCAATGCCCTCCGGTGCGAATCCGAATGCGACAAGCCTGCCTTTGTTTGAAGAACGCAAGGCATCCAGCCGGCCATTTGCGTAGAACTCAAG
The DNA here is from genome assembly GCA_045600405.1 of Candidatus Cryptobacteroides sp. Classification (GTDB taxonomy): domain Bacteria; phylum Bacteroidota; class Bacteroidia; order Bacteroidales; family UBA932; genus Cryptobacteroides. The sequence continues at coordinate 22,087 of JAZRXV010000124.1, read as the reverse complement.
GATTCCGGTCATACCGGTCTTCCCTCCCATATTCGGGATGACACTATAAACCCAAGGTTTGCCGAAAAGCCCTTTATAATACTCCCAGTTATATTCACTCTTCCAGAAGCATTTGTTGTAATCTGCGGCAAGGTCCAGCAGCAGCATCTTGTCATCAGGGACACGGCTTACCAGGGCCTCGAGGGTCTTATAATCCCAGATATCACGCTGATACCCGAACATCCAGCCCTGCATCACCCACACGGCATCCGGATCTCCGGCCTTGATGGCAGAATAGACGCGCTCGCCATAGTCGGCAAGCAGGTCGTAGCGTTCCTGTGTATCTTTCGGAGGGAATGGTATGTCCATTTCATTGAAACTGTCCACAAGATAATAATCACATTTGCCGAATTCCTTCTCCCATTCCTCAATGTACATCCTGCCTATTGTCGTGAACAGCTCGTCCTGCGGATCTATCATCCAGTTGTGGAAAGCACCTCCCGACCATGACATCTCATTCAACTTCAGGTCCGGATAGAGACGCGTGATCTCCTGCGGCACAAATCCGGCAAATCCGGGACAGATCGGAGTCATGCCAAGGCTCCTCATCTTGTCAAGAATCTTGTGCTGAAGTTCGACCTGGCCGTCAATCCACTCCATAGGGACCGGACCGACATGGTGGCTGATATTGCCCATCCTCGTCCATGGCAGGTGGGCCGGGCTCCCCCAGTATGACAAAATCTCATCGTCCGTGAGCCCCAGTTTCTTCCAGACACGGTATGCTATGGATTCCGTCGCTGCAAGCGCGAGAGGCATATCGATTCCATGCAATGCCATCCAGTTGAGTTCCCTGTCCCACCTGTCCCAATCCCAGAAGGCCATTGTATAGCCGTAAGTGACCACATTGAAATAGTAGTGGTGCTGAAACGGGGATGTCACGCTCACCTTCTCACTATCATCAAGCACAGAATGCATCTCCAGACGGCTCCCGGACCAGGAGAATATACCCGCCCCATTAGTCTTTACATAATCGTAAAAGCCCCTGCAAATGGCAACATTGCTGCTTCCTTGAATATGGAGCCGTCCTTCTTTTACCTGATAGGAGAAACAATCGCACCCATCGACCTTGTCAAGGGACAACGATAATTTAACCGGGACATTCCCTCCTGTAAAAGTATCGATAACTTCTTTTGCGGGTTCCGTCCTGTCAGTGCAGGATGCGATGAAAATCATCAAAGGAGCAAGTAGAAGAATCAGTTTTCTCATGGCATCAAATTTTTATGAAAATTTTTTTACGATACAAGATAAGAAGAATTGTGAAAACTATGAGATAATTACCAAAGCAAAGCCATATAGTATACCACTCCCCAAGATAATTTTCCAAGCCATGGCTCAAAGAAGCCACTATGCTACGGAAATTGACAACCTCGCCAAGAACATATGCGGTAATTGAATTCATCCCGTATATCTTCAGCCACCCAAGCCCCTTGGATAAGTTCCTGCAATCAATTACGAAGTAGAATATCGCCAGAAGCAGGAAACTGATTCCTCCAGCGAACAAGGCCATGCTTGAAGTCCATATCCTCTTTATTATCGGCATTTGCAGGCTCCATAACAAGCCGAGTACAACCAGAATAATTCCTATAACCAAAAGGAGCAAAGCATTCCTATCCTTATTCTGTCCACCCTTAATAATCTGACCGGCAAAAGAACCAAGCATCACGGTAACCGCAAATGTGAGGCTGCTAAGAATCCAGGAGTAATGATAGTATGGAGAGAAAGACCATGAACCATTCTGGTCCCAGTATACACCATCCATAAAACGGCCAAGAATAACTTTATCTACTTTTATGGCAAAATTCCCTTCTGGAGTAAAATCTCCTAAAAACGTTAATGGAGCCCAATATAAAAGCAGAAGGGTTATCGTAGATATAATCTGCCACTTGCTATTACAATTAAGATATAGTATTGACGTGATCAGATAGCCGGCGGCGATTGCTTGAAGAGTATTTGAGTAGAATCTGAAATAACGAGGATCCAATCCCAGAAGATTTCCTTGGACAACCATACCCAGCACCCACAATATGAGCACTCTTCTGATTACCTTTTTGTATGCTTCCTTCTTCTTGGTTTTATATTTCTCAAGCGAGAAAGGGACAGTGACTCCCGACATGAACAGGAACATCGGCATCACCATGTCCCAAAGCCTGAATCCTTCCCATATTTCATGATCAAACTGGAAAAGTATTTTATCCATCCACGGAGTATCCACCACCCCTCCGATACAACAGAGCAATGGTTGGAAGAACACAAGAAGAAACAGAACCAGTCCCCGTGATATATCCAGTGAAGACAATCGAGACTTTTCTATCATGATTTAAATTTTGATAAATACCTTTTTTTTGTAAAGTACATAGTCTACAACCCAGCAAATGGATACTATCAATAATCCCCATAAAGCAGGCCTCATAGGACCGTCAGTGATTGGATGGAAAACATATTGATCAAGCCATGTACTGACAAAATATTGTTTCCCTCCAATACTCATGGGAAAAGACCAATTGGCAATTACAAGTAATTCGGAAAGCAGGTATGCAAACAATGCATTAGCGCCAAACACCTTCAAAGGCATAATCCATCCTCTCAATTTCCAGACATCAATAATACAATAAAGGAAGAACCAGACAATAATAGCCCAGCCACATGTAAATAATGCAAATGAACTGCTCCATAGCGGCTTGTTGAATGGGAGAATCATATTCCATATCAAGGCAACTATCACCATAGGACCCCCGGCGACCAACATTCCGACAGGAATCTTCTTCAGCAAATGACGATTGAAAAGATATTCTGCTGTCAAATATCCAATCAACGCATTGACAAGCGATGGCACAGAGCCAGCAAATCCCTCGGGGTCAAACCTCTTCCCGGCTATCATATAGAGGTGGGATTCCCCAAACAAAAACTTATCAATTGGATATAAAGGATTATTATCCAACTCTCTTCCGAATACAAGGAGCAGAATCCAATAAGATATCAGGATAATAACCAACAAAAATGCAATCTTCTTTGACGATTTAATAGAAACGACTAACAAGGCTCCGATTACATATACGAAGGCAGTCCGTTGAAGTATTCCGGGGATTCGCCATGTAACAGGTGATGAATTGAACGGGAAAATATTGAGAAGAAATCCTACGACAAACAGAATAAAACCTCTCTTAAACACCTTGAGCAAGAGTTCTTTCGTTACTCGGTTCCCAAATTTCTTGAATGAAAAGTACATTGCTGCACCAACGATGAACAAGAAAAATGGATATACCATATCTGCAATTGAGCAACCATCCCAGGTCGAATGCCTTAGGAGACGGGACCCGTTCCCAACACCCTGGGAGTTGACGAGAATCATCAATAAAATAGTCAATCCTCTCAACACATCAAGGGAAACGAATCGTTCTGTTTTTGAAGTCATGTCAAAATAAATAAGTGGACCGCAAATTGTCTTTGCGGTCCACATCCCAATTATACAAATCTATTCATAATCCGGGTTCTGAACCAGAATACCATTTGCTTTATCTATCTCAGACTGAGGTATCGGCCAATTGTAGAACCTCTCTTCGAACTGGCACTCATAGTCTGTGAACTTAGGGTCCTTGATGTTCACAATATCACCCAATGTGTACCAACGTTTCATCTCAAAGTAATGGAGCCCCTCCATTGCCGTTTCCACTCTCCACTCATGGCGTATGCTTTTCCGCATCTGTTCCTGGTCAAGTCCAGCAGGCAAGTCTTTCTGACCGGCCCTGTTACGAATTGCATTGACGGCATCGTATGCTTTCTTTGTTGCACCATTGATTTCATTCTCAACCTCAGCAATCATCAATAAAACATAGCCATATCTCATATGGATCATATCCTGCTCACTGACATCACCATCAAGAAGGTCTCCGGTTGTAGGATGTTGAAGATATTTATAGCAGCCGAAACCTGTGTAGTCGGTCTCACCTTCTATGTAGCGAATATCAGAGAATGGGTGATTTGAGTGGAATATTGTAGCGGCAAGACGTTTATCCCTGCCGATAAAAAGTTTAGCACGCTCTTCTTCCTGTGCAGCTTCTGGAGATGATGGGTCATTAATGATATCTTCATTAATTGCAGCTGCAGCAGGAGAACCGATCCAAGCACCCTCACCCTCAAGCTCAAATTCATCAACGAGATTCCTGAGAGGACAGGTATGAAGCCAGTTTGTGAAATACATATCAAGAGCACTACAACTTGACGGAGCGAGATTCTTGACAGAGAACATAATCTCCGGACTGCTCTCCTGTGCTTCCGTCTTGAAAAGGTCGCAATATTCAGGCTGCAGAGAATATCCATTTATAGACTCCAGCAATGACAGGATATCTCTCATTTCGGTAAGATTCGGCACACCGTTGACATAAGCATGCTGCAACATAACTTTTGCTTTGAAAGCCTTGGCTGCATCACTTGTAATATGACCGCCACCTTCAGCATAAGTCACTTTTGGCAAACCGTTAATTGCCGCATCATAATCTTCAAGAATCTGTTTGTAAACATCCTCCGCCGGAGACTTGGCGACATACTGCTCCTCGAGTGTCAATGGTTCCAAAATAATCGGGACTGAGCCGTAAAACATATACAACCACATGAGAGCATATCCCCTGAAGAATTTTGCCTCGGCAATCATTCTTGTCTGTACATCTGCAGAAAGGGACTCTGCGTTCTGAGCATATTTCAGGAAAATATTGACACGCGCAAGCAAACTGTAACCAAAGGAGAACTGAGCATCGACATAGCCTCCACAGGAAGGGTAAATTTCTCCACGGCTCATCCACTGCGCATCACCACAACCATTTTTGTCGTAGCTATTGTCAGTGAGGTTATCTGTAAGGCCGAACCAGTCGTTATAATAACTGTTGCTACGGATTTCGCCATATATTCCGGCGAGAGCCATGTTGAAATCATTCTCAGTCTGCCAGAAGGTACTTTCTGATGGCTGGGAAGTAGGACTAAGATTCAGAAAGTCTGAACATGAGACTGCAGATACTAAGACAAGTCCCGTGGCGATTAAACCTAATATCTTTTTCATATTACCGTTATCACTTAAAATTCAACATTGATTCCGAATGAATAAACCTTGTTCTGTGGATATGCCACATAGGTACCACTACCGGAACGTTCAGGATCAAGTCCGCCATAATTGGTGAACGTCAAGAGGTTATCACCAGAGAAGAATATCCTGAGACTCTGGATTGCTGCCTTACGGGTCAATTCCCCTGGGATGGTATAGCCTATAGTGAGATTCTTGAGTCGGAGGTACGAGCCGTCCCTCAAGAAATAAGTGCTTGCCCTGGTATTACGGCCTCCGCCCATATCTCCATAATAAAGTTTTGGATTCACGGCATTGTTCGGGTTAGCCTCTGTCCACATACCTGCGATATAATCCTTAGTAGGAGCGGATCCCTGATAGAATGGAGTGATACCCCAGCCGCTGCCATTGTAGATTGATATGCCCTGTACACCCTGGAACATCATATAGAAATCAATGCCCTTCCAAGAAGCGCCAAGATTGAATGAATATTCAAAGTCAGGGAATTTACCAGGAACGACATGACGGTCATCATCATCCACATCACCATCATTATCCCAGTCCATATACTTCAGATCTCCAGGCTGGGTCTTGTCGCTGAACTGCTTAGGAGAGTTGTCAACTTCGTTCTGATCCTTAAAGACGCCAAGGCATTCAAGCATGTAGAACGAACCGTAAGGAATACCTTCGCTCAAGATAGTGGTTCCACTCTTCTCATCTGCACCGAACTTGACGAGTTTATTGCGAGAACGGTCAAAGTTGATACCAGCATTATATCTGAGGCCTTTGAATGTTCCATTCTTTACAATATCATCCCATGTCAGAGCAAGCTCGATACCGGTATTCTGCATTTCACCATCATTGATGGTTGGAGCACTCAGTCCTATGAAACTTGAAACCTGAGCTCCACGGAGGATGTCTGTGGTATTCTTTTTATACCAGTCAAATGTCAAACCAAGCCTGTCAAAGAATGTTGCATCAAGACCGGCATCAAGGATTGTAGTTGTTTCCCACATAAGGTCGCTGTTGACATAAGCCGTCTGAGCCACGCCCTGGGTAAGGTTAGCATTATCAAATGAATAACTATCAGTAAGCGAGACAAGTGCCTGATATGGGTAAAGTCCGATATTCTGGTTACCGAGCTGGCCCCATGATCCTCTAATCTTCAGATTTGACAGCCAATCAAGGTTACGCATGAATTTCTCTTCGCTGATACGGTAGCCGAGTGAGAATGACGGGAAGAAACCCCATCTGCGTGCAGGAGAAATCCTGGATGTTCCATCATAACGGCCATTCACCTCTGCAAGGTACTTGCCTTTATAGTTGTAATTAACTCTGAAGAAACCGGACATAAGCCCCCACGCCTGTGAAGAACCGCTGTTCTCCATATCGGTTTCAGAGCCGGCATCAAGTTCTGTGAGATTGAACTGGTAGTTTCTTCTCTTTGCATACATATACTCCGTAACCTCTTTTTCCTGGTTATAACCAACCATCATTTTGAGGCTATGGTCGTCATTTGCAAACGGAACAGTGTACTCAAGATATGAGTAAAGATTCGTGTAAATATCGTTGGTCTGACTTTGTGAATAGCCAGGGATCTGACCACCTCCAAGGTCCATGTTCCTCGCAAACTCACCAGTATGATAATCATAGAGGGGTACTGTGACACCTGACCAGTCCTTGCTGATACTGTTGACCAGAGAACCTGCAAGTTTTGTGTGCCATATGAGGCCCTTCACAGGGGAAATCTCAACAAAGAACTGACCATTGATATCAGTTGTCCTGTCAGTAGCATTGATCCCATTCGCTATCATGGCAGGCATATTCTTGTTGTTCTCTTCAACAGAAAAAGCAGTAAATGTGTACCTCTTTATACCTGAACCATCATCAGGAAGCCAAGGCATGTAAGTAGGGGCCTGTGACATAGTTGCCAAGAATGCATCAGTAGAACCATTTCTAGGCTCAATCTTATCACCATAATTTGCACTGATATAGGTCCCTATTTTCAACCAGTCAGTCAATTGGGAGGTCAGGTCAGTCGTTGCGGTGTATTTCTTATACTTATATCCACGGAGAGTACCCGGTTGGTCTGCAATGTTGAGAGTAACATTGTATGTAGTCTTATCACTGCTGCCGCTGAGCGCAAGATTATGATTCTGCACAAATGCAGGATGGAACATATAATCTACCCAGTCAAAATTAGGATACATTTCTGATCCACCCTTTTCCTTATATAATTTGATTTCTTCATCAGAATAACGTCCTGGCTTTCCTGAATTCTCTTTCGCAAGATTGAAAAGCCCCATATATTCTGCTGAATTTGAGACTACGTCAAGCATCTTGGTCGGCGTGTGTATTGCAAAAGTCCCTGAATATCTTGCAGAGAACTGCTTGCCTGTAGTTGAAAGGGATCCTTTCTTCGTCGTAACCAGAATGACGCCATTAGCTGCACGGGCTCCATATATTGAAGCGGATGCCGCATCCTTAAGTACCGAAACGCTCTCTATGACACTTGGATCCATATTGGTAAGCGATCCAGGTACGCCATTGATGAGGACAAGCGGATTGGATCCTGCGGACGAATATGTTCCCTGTCCACGTACACGGAAAGAAATACCTTCAGAGCCAGGCTGACCTGAATTCTGAACGACGCGAAGTCCTGGAACCATACCCTGAAGCATGCTTGATGCATCCAGAACAGGACGTTTATTCATTTCATCACCAGCGACTGATGAAACTGCACCTGTGAGGTTAACTTTCTTCTGTGAACCGAAACCGACGACAACAACATCATCAAGAAGATTAACCTCCTCTTCAAGACTGATGTTCAGCCCTGATCTATTATCAACGGCATCAACAACTGCATCCTTATACCCAAGAAGGGCGATAGTAACTTTCGATCCTTTCGGGACATTGATTGAGAAGTTGCCGTCAAGGTCTGATACAGCATAGTATCCTGAAGTGCCTGGAACATATATAGATGCCGCAGCAAGAGGATTGCCATTGCCATCAGTGATTTTTCCTGTCAAACGCACGTCGTCATTCTGCTGAACGCTTACAGGCTGGCTTTTGACTTTTGTCTCAGAAATCGGGGCAGATGGTTCGCTTTGATATAGGCCAATCATGCCATCTTTAACCATCCAGGCGATATTCGTTCCTGAAAAAACAGACTCAAGAATTGACTCCAGAGACGCATCTTTCATGGATACTCGAACTGCATCCAGGACCATGTTCCCTGTGTCATCACTATAGGAGAAGGCAACAGCTGTTTGCTTTGTCAACTCCATGGACACATTGCTGACAGAAATATTGTCAGCCTTGATAGAAACGGAATATGTCTGCATAAGCAGGGACATATCTTCCGATCTTCCGACAAACTGGAAAGCCAGCAGCAACATGGCTGCAGCAATCGCTTTTTTAACGAATAGCTTAGTTTGCTTCATAAGGGATTGAGTTAGTGTTATATTTTATTGATTGATGTCAATCTTGCTTCCTGTAATTTTCTCCAACATGGAAATTACATCTTCCAATTTGGCTTCCTCCGGGTAATTGAACGTATATTTCGCACTACTGTCCAAAGGGAGTTTCGTTATCAATAGATTCTTGCCATAGTTCTGCTTAAGTTTGGAAAGTATCTCGTCAATGGAGGCTGACTCTATAGAGATAATGCCGAAACGGCGTAACGACAGCCTGTCGGTATTGACCGACTCCACCTTCACATCCTTGGACAGATGATCATAAACAGCCTTCTGGCCGACCCCAACATTTAAAGTATTGTTTGTATGTCTGACCTTCATTACGATTGCACCTTCTGCCAGGATCGTCTCCGATGTCGCTTCTCCAGGATAATCTCTGACACTGAATACAGTACCCAATACCGTAATGCTTATTGTCGGTCCGGTCAAGACAAATGGGTGCAATCTATTAGGCATAATTTCAAAATCCGCCTCTCCAATAAGTTGCACATGTCTTTTTTCTTTGTAGGTCTTTGAATTATATGTAATAGAGGAGCCTTCATTCAGCCAGATAGCAGAACCCTCAGGCATATCTATCTTCATAGTTGTCAGCGTATTGTTCTCGACGGTAACTATTCTGTTCTTGTTAAGCACTATGTATCCGGCTATAGACAAGAAAGCAACAACGGCTAATACTGAAAGAGCATATGACCATCTTCTTATCGCATTCTTCGACCGATTACTGCCGGGGGTTTTGACACGGTTCAAAGGATTCGACATTGATGAGACCAACGGCATGGTTGCATGCCATATCGCTTTTATGTCCGTATAATATTTAAGATTATCGTTGCCGGACTCAATCCATTCCAGCAACGCCTTATCTTCCATCTCTGTGGAAATGCCATTCAAATTCGATATGATTATATTATCTATCTGGTTGTTGTCCATGTTCATCCTAGTAAATCCGATATAAATACACTTATTCCCATTGTATCCCCTACTGCCGTATCTAAAAATTCAAAGAAACCAACAGAGCCAGAATCGCCATATACTCCTTTGGAATATAAGCACGAATCAACTTTAGGGCTTTATATATTTGATTATCCACTGTCGAAATCGATATTTCGAGTTTCTCAGCTATATCTTTATGCGACATCCCATGAATATAACTCATACGGAAAATGGCCTGGCATCTTTCAGGAAGTCTGTCGATTGCTTCATCAATAGAAGATTGTACTTCTTTTGCGAATAATTCTGTAATGATGCTGCATTTGTCCGGATCATATTGAGAAGATGCAAGCAAGTCAATCTGATGCGCATATTTATTCTTATAGGTCTCCTTTACACCATTGTTTCTCAGAATATTCATTGAAGTGTTATAAACAGAGCGCAAAAGATATGGTCTCAAAGATTCGCATGCCACAAGAGTACTCCTGTTTCTCCACAGTTTCACGAATACTTCCTGCACAGCATCTTCTGCTTGAGACGAACCGACCAAAAGGCTGGAATACTTGATACAGCATTCCCAATGACGCGCATACAGCTCGCCAAAGGCAGCTCGATCTCCGTCCCGTAGTCTTTCTATTAATTGAAAATCATTCATGTTCGAACAATTATTATACACGCATACATATAAAAGTACCTACACAAAATATAAAAAAAACGACAACTCCTGAGAATTGCCGTTTGTATTGACATCTGATGCCTGCTTCCTTCTTCTACGAGGGCCGAAAGTATTAAGTAATCCTCACCGGGAATTGGAAAGGCTGATCCTGATCATCGCCACGCTATGTGGAGGCAGTGTCGCCGTGATGTTTTTCTTCTTGCCGGTGACCGGAAAATCAGACGTGGTGAAATAAGTATATGGACTCACGTCGTCGGAAGAATACAAAACAGATTCCACGACACGTCCGCCCTGCGCGAAGCAGAAATCACGGGGTTCGTCGTATGAGTCATTTATCAGCGTAATTGTAAGAACATCTTCCTTCCGCGTAGCAACAATGGATAAATCATCGTTGTCATCCACCTTGCAGAGCCGTCCGTCCTGATGTTCTTTCATCAGGGCGAACATCTGTCCGTTTGCAGTCAACCAGCTGCTATCCGGCCCGATCAGGATTGCTCCTTCTCCGACGGGTTGGAAATAGCACACCACGGGCATGTCAAGCTCATTGGAGCGGGAAATGGCGAAATGGAGGAAACGGGCAGTGAAAATCCCTTCGCTTACGCAGGACGGACGGTACCATGCAAACCATTGATTCCATTCATCAAACGAGATGTGCAGTTTTTTCCCCGTCCTGTCAAGGCTCTGCCTCATCCTTTCTGCGATTCCAATGTTTGATTCCATGGAAATGGTTCTGGCGTAGGTATCCCTGGTGCCTTCCGGTGTAGTGAAATGGAAACCGGCACCGCTCCACGCGGCAGGGCCGACATAATTGTGCAGTGAGATATATTTCACCTTATCCGCCAGTTTCGCGGCGGAGTTGCCGGCCCAGTCATCATTCGGATAAGGACCGGAGGAGAAAAGCTCAAGATCCGGAGTGACTGCGAGCATGGCATCCGCATGGGACTCGGCCAGGGTTGCATAGCCGTCCGCACCTTTCGGGCCTTCCATGTGGCCATATCCCATCTCGTTGCCCAGCGACCAGAAACGTACGTTGTATGGTTCCTTGTGGCCCCGTTCTGCCCGCAATCTGCCATATTCGGTATTCTCATCGCCATTGCAGTATTCCACCCACTGCGCGCTCTCTTCCGGGGTACTCCAGAACAGGTTGATGGTCAGAAACGGCTCCGCACCGACTTCCCGGCAGAGAGCGATGAAGTCGTCCGTATTGATCTCGTGGTAATCATAGCCATCACTATATGGCTGCGTCTCAATCTCAGTGGCGGCCTCCAACGGTCCGCGTTGATCGACGGGCAGCAGACCGTCTTTCCACCGGTACTCCCCGGCGAAATTACCCCCCGGCCAGCGGAGCAGCCTCGGGCCGATAGCCTTGAGATTGGCGACGACGTCCGGGCGCATACCGTGGAAGTTGTCTTTCGGCATCATGGAGAGAGCGCCGAATGTCACCTCAGCTTTTTGAGAGAACGTGTAGCGGATTGTTCCGTCTCCGTCATTTCCCGAAGGCGTCAGATCGAACTGACAGATCTGCCAGTCGTCAGCGGGCTTGAGTTCCAATGTCTCGTTGGAATATGTCGTTTTACCGGAACGGTCCGTCAGTTCCACCCTGAGCGTAACGGGGGCGGAAACCTTGGTCACGGTACGCAGTTCGTATGTCTTGCCGGCCACGAATGACAGCTCATGCTGGCCGATGCCGGCGGTCTGCCCATCCGTCAGATTTTCCACAACCTGTGCTTCCAGTTCATTCCAGCGCGACATCTTCTCCAGACAGATGTGGGTCGTGTAACGGTTGTATCCGTCCATCATGAACAGCACCTTGTCCCCGATCCCGAACCACTTGGAAGCAACTCCCCGGTTACGCGAAGGCTTGCCTGCAAACTTCCTGTTGCGCAACATCTGTGCGCTCAGGCCTCCGTTGATGGCGGCACGTGTGTGCTCCAGGTTGTGCCCGAAGATATAAGGCGAGAAGGATTCAGTGTTCTTCGTGTCTATATGACGGGCATCGGTCCCGTCGATACCCCCTTCGGCCTGCATCTGCAGCGCCGCGAAGATGAGTGAGGCAAATAATAAAAAACGTTTCATCATTAAGAAGCTGTTCTACCACTCATAGTAGTAACAGACGGCGCCCATCACGGCATCGCCGCGATTGAGATAGATGTCATCATTCACCTCGCTGGCGGAGTCGATGACATTCTGTTCGCCATTGCGCACTGTGATCTTCACAGGATGGTTGAAGCAGAGCGGATTGTCAGGGAACTGCCTGTACGCACTGAGCTGCACGGCACCATTTTCTCTATTGAGCCATGTCTGACCGCAATTGCGGCCCATGAATTGGCCGGAATCGAAATAATAGGTACTGAGGAAGAAGTCCTCAAGACCGCTGCTGAGGTACTCCGCCTTGTCAGTACGGGTGTTATATGCTCTGAGGCAGGCTTCCATGGAGCACTCCGTCTCGGAATTGAGGAAAAGGTTCACGCCCACGACCATCGAATTCTTGTCCGTCTCCATCATCGTGTATTGATCTCCTGAGTTCACCTTCTGGTCAGCAGTGCGGATACCCTTGAACATGACACCCTTCGGAAGTTTCTCCCCGTTCCATACAATGTCCGGCTTGGTGTTGGCGCGGACGGTCGTCCAGACCATGTCCTTGACACCCGGCTCCGGCTGGACAAGTTCCACCTTGCATGATTTGTAGTATGGAATCTTGAAATCGAGGCTTATACTGTTATGCGCGCCGAATTTTGAGAAAAGAGGGGTCTCAAGGAATACCTTCTCATACTCCTTCTCATCGACATATTCCATATTGAGACATGCCAGTTCATAGATCTTGCCGCTTACGCAGAGGACTCCGTCGCAATAGACGTTCAGAACGCACTGGCCGGGATGATGCCAATGGTCATAGTCCCCGCAAAAGTACATGTTATCTATCCGTCCTTCTCCTTCTGCGCTGAAGATGACAGCCTTGCCGTCCTCACCGAATGGGGTCATACATTTGTTGACATTGGTGAATGTCCTTCCACAGTCGGTATTTCCGCTGCAGGAAGCAAAAATGATCGCAATCAGGGCAATAATTGGGAAATGTCTCATATATTGATTTTTTATTCGTGAATTCAAAATTACAAAGATTCCATATAAAAAACCAGACTGCTCAGCAACTGTCTTGCAGCCGGCCTGTTTTCCATATCATCGAAGAAATCCACGCCGGTGACCAGCATTCTGCCTGGCCCGTAACCTTCGGCCTCCCCTATCAGACAAAGCGGCCTTGCTGTGAACCAGTCATCGATTATGCGCACCACAGGGGTGAGAGGGACAGGGAACCTGTCCATCCGCACCGATTGTGCATGGCTCATCGCATCCTGCCACTGATAATCACTGTATGATTCGGTAGGGAAGCTTGCCAGAGCCTTGTGGGATGGATCGCAGAGTATGCCAAGGGTATGAGGCGCCTGCCCATGGGTCCAGGCCGTATTCCAGAATATGCTTGAGAAACCGACTTTGACACTGCCGCCCCATTCATCCGGGAGCGTCCCCTGCCTGTATGAAAGTATGACCTTGCCACCCTTCCTGACGCATGTCTCCGCCTCAGCAAGATTGTCAGTCAGAAGCACTTCCCCTGACGGTGCCCTGGTCTCGGAAGGATACACCCAGATGTTCCAGTCATTGGAATGCCCCTCCACCGTGACTTCAAGATTGAGCCTTGAAGGTGCGGTGATGCCGCTGAGAGCCTCGTCAACAGACCCTGCGGCAATGCAGTTCCCGAGCGGGAGGTCGCAGGATGGAAGTGTCGCGTCCTTCAGGATTTTTCCCGAGGCATCGGACAGCCGCCATGAGACAGTAGCATCTTTTATTTCCTTTGAGAAATTGGCAATCTCGATATCCGCATGCAGTTTCTCATCGGAGAGATAGATGAGTTTCTCCATTCTGGCGAGAGGGACAAGCTCAGAGCAGAAACGCTTGTACTCGTCTCCCGTAGCGTAGCCTTTTTCATCCCAGAATGTATCCAGAGCACCGACAAGGGCCGTCCCCTGTCCGGAGAAATCGTTGATACCGAGAAGCTGGAAGCCTCCGAATCCAGGGGTGCGGAGTGCGGCTTCTATATCAGCCTTGTAGCAAAGGGTCTGGAGTTTTCCCGAAGCGGAAAGGAAATCGCCGGCAAGGTCGCCCATGCCGTTTTCTTCGAGCCTGTCGCGGAATATCTCGAAATTCCTGGCCTTGTAAGGCCCGGTATATTTGGCAATCTCATCGAAATTAGGATAGACGCACCACTGACCGATTTCATGACTGACTATAGGCTGGTCATAACGGGATGTGTATTCCTTCCAGTCATATGATGTGGACGGTGCATCGGCATTGAGTATGCTGTTCCTCCCCTGACCCCAGCCCTGTATCCTTGGTTTAGGGTCGCAGAGGAAATCGCTCACCGGAAGATTCGGCCAACCGCCTGCAGAGGTATAGATGCGGCGGGCGTCGGCGGCTTTCCAATGGCTCACGAAGTCGGTGAGATATGGGACATAATTGCCTGCCGGCTCATTTCCGTAGGCCAGAAGGCAGAATGACGGATGATTTCCGAAGGCATCGATGATACGCCGGGCCTCCTCCTTGACATACTCGTCAACCGGCTTGCCGTCTCCGAGGGTCGATGTGTCATTGACCCATGCCGAGCATTCGATCTGGAAATAGATTCCCAACTCGTCGGCAGCCGCAAACGCCGCCTCCGGAGGGCACCATGAATGGAAACGTATATGGTTCAGGCCGAAATCCTTGCAGACCCGCAATTCCCTGAGCCATTCTTCCTTGTCGGTTGCCGGATATCCGGTCAGAGGGAAGGTGCCGCAGTGAAGTGTGCCGCGAAGGAAAAGGGGATGCCCGTTGAGTATGAGGCGTCCATCCTTCGTGTCTATCTCACGGAAGCCGAAACGGACCGAGCCGCTGTCGTTGCTGCAGGCCAGCCTGTACTTCAGCTCATAGAGGAATGGATTGAATTCATCCCATGGAGTGACCTTCTTTTTAAGCGCAAAGCGACCTTCGACCTCGTTCTCCCCCGCTTCCAGCTTGCATGGCAGAGAGAATGATTCTCCGGCGATTTTAAGCTGGAGCCGTGTCTGGCAGACTGATGAAGAATTGACCTTTGCCTTTATGGAGAAGGAATTGTCGGCGACGCAAGGATATACGTCAACATGAACGACATTCACGACCGGCTTGGCCTGGATGTACATTGCTCCCACTATTCCGTTCCAGTTGCCCTGGGTGTGGTCGGAGATACTGTGCGAATTCTCTCCGGGATCGATATCGTGGATGGCATTGTCAACCCGTACCGTCAGCGTATGATGTCCCGGTACGGCCAGTGCTGTCAGGTCGAAGGTCTGAGGTGCGCCGAGTGCATCGGCACTTCCCGCATACGAGCCGTCAATCCACACTGAGGTCTGCCAGTGGCATCTTTCAAAGAACAGGGATAACTCCTTGCCCTTCCATCCTGCCGGTATGTCAATCTCCCGCTGGTACCATGCTGCGCCCTTGTAATACAGATCCGGCTGGAGCCACATCGGGATTTTGAAATTGTCCGCCTTGCGGTATGCGGCATATGAATCGTCATTGAAGAATGAGCGGTCGTTTATCCCTCCTACCCAAGGGGTGTTTATATCCACGGGGTTTCCCTTGCCGTTCGTCAGCATCGTTCCCGGCAGGGTTACCGTGTCGGAAAGTGTCGTATTGAACCATTCCGCCCCGACGCCTTCGTCTGCGGGGTCCATGGCGAAACGCCATTCGCCGGACAGGTCAAGCACGCCCGGTGTGCAACTCACCAATGAAACTGCAAGCAAAAATAGAAGAAACAGTTGTCTTTTACTCATAGTATTTTGTTTTACTCAAAAAATGTCACAGAATGTCATTTATCACCAGATGGTACAGAGCAAGGGCGAAGTCCTGGTCATTTGCGTATGGGTCAAAGAATTTCGCAGGCACCCCGTTGACGTGGTCAGGATAGACATACGCACAATACCCGCGTCCCTCCTCATCAAACTGGCACAGATTGTTGCGCACGATTCTCTCAGCCCTCGCCTGCCACTGTTTCTCTCCGGTACATTTGGTGTAGAAGTAATATGCTTCGGCTGTCGTCGTCGAACCCCAATGAGGGAAGTTGTCGCCCCACATCTCTCTCTTTCCAAGCCAGTAGGCATCCCAATGACGTATCGACATGTCATTCTTGAAGTATGTCGGCTGGTCACCGCCGAAAGCCTCCAGCAATGGCATACGGATCCTTGCCTCATCGAGATATTTCAGGTCATGAGTCGCCAAGTAAAGCTGGCACAGGAAAGAAATCGCAGGTGCCACTATATGCTGCTCATAGTTGACTTCGTGCTTCGGATAGTTCAGGCCCGTCTCGACGAAAGCATCACCCATCTTCCGGTACTCGGAGAGAAGGGCATCATGCTCGGCGCTCATCCCCGCCTTTTTCAGGACCTGCAGGCCGAGCGACACCGGTGTATGAACCCCATAATATGAGTAGCCGAACTGGTCATAAAAACTCTTCATTGTCCGGTATCCGTATTCCGCATATTTCCTGTCGCCGGTCAGATTGTACATCTCAAAATAGAACACCGCGACCCAGTGATAGTTATAACCGCGGTTGCGGCCTTGACATCCAACGACCTGATATGTCTCGAAGTCGTCCGTCTGCAACTGCTTCCTTATATAACTTGCATAACGCTCAAGAGGTTCGATGAACTTCGGATCCCCGCTCATGATAGCCTCCTTTGCCAGGAACATGCCCATCGCCAGTCTTTCGCCTCCCTCGCCGCGGTCAAAATAACTGCACGTAGGACGGTCGTTGAGGAACATCTCATCCAGCTCATTATCATATACCAGGAACGCTCCGTAACGAGGATCCGACGGGTCATTCATCTGCTGTTTCCCGATTATGAAGTCCGCACGTTTTGCTATCAGCTGCTTTTCACTGTTGACTACGAGGATTTCGCCCCATGTCCTTTTGCCTTCCCCATAAGAGAACTCAAACCTGCAGCTACCGGCTTCATCCAGACGGACCTTGGCCCTGTAAGCGCCATGCCCGTGCCTTAAAGCGACATTCCTGTCCCCGACTTTCAAGGACACCGGTCCCTCCGCCCCTTCAAGGGTTATTATCACTTTCCCGCCTTTTTCTATGGCATACCTGTCCGCAGAGGCATACACTCCGCCACGGAGCAGCAGCTCCTTCTTGAAATCAGCCCCGTCATGCGGGAAGAGACGCCATGCAAGGTCATATGATTTACCTGGCTCCAGGGACATGTCCGGGAGACGCAAAGCGATGACGCCGCGGGCATTTGAACTCTGGGTCATCCTGTTCCGCTCAAAGATATCGTAGCCTGATATCGCGCCCTCTGTGACGACCAGGCCAAGATGAGGGCCTCGTGCTCCCATGCGGAGAAGGTTGACATACGCTCCGTCTGCCCCTTCCCAGATATGCGCATGGCACCTGCTTTCCATGCAGGTCTTAGCATCAGGGTAATTGTCGTTGAATGGTGTGAATACACCTATATCACTGAGCGACAATCCCTTGGAGCCGACATTCTTAAATGTGAAGGTTTCGACCAGATCGTCCCCGTCATGCGACCGCTTGACGGTAATCTCGACATCACCCTCGCGATATACTGTCTTTGAGGCATCCATCGTCACCGGCTTGCTCCACCGATGGTTCTCTTTACCGTTCACGGTAAAATAACCGAGCCCCCATCCCGAATCAGGACAGAACCATTTGTTCTGCTCTTCGTCGGTCCCGAGTATCCAGTTCATCCCTGTTGCGTCACCATCGATACTGATAGCGCGCAACGCTCCCGTCTCCTGATTGACGGTGACATTGACCGATTGACCGTATGAGTACACGGACAGCAGCAGGCAAATGATAAATGTGAGAGATTTTCTGAGCATATGAATATATTTTCGATAAACCTATGTTATTTTTTTGTGAAGATAACGAAAAACCTGTAAAACTCAAATGATGGCTTTCACCGCATATGTATCAGACGCGAACGCCTCATTGCCGTCAACCATGACACGGAAACCTTTTCCCTTCCCATAATGGGTACCGTCCTTGTCATACAGAACAGCGATATTCCGTCCGGAACACACAACTCTTTCGAGACAGAAATAATCCCACTGTCCATCAGGGATGAGCGGCTCGATGACTATACTGCCGTCAGTCTGGGGCCGGATTCCGACAAGGCCGGAAATCACCAGGTCGCAGAAAGCGGAATGGTTGTAATCCTTGCCTCTCTCCTTGTACTTGTAATCCTTCTGTGAATGAAGGACGGTGCGGGAGATCCAATCACCGGTATAGGGATTGATGTTCTCATCTATCCAGCACACCTTCTTGCCTGATTCATTGACCCGGCGATGGCAATTGCTGTAAGTGCTGAGTGTCTCATAATAATCTGCCTTTGTCATCACGCTCTCGCCGAACCGGTGGAGCAGATTAGCCATACCGGTAAGTGTCTGCGTAGTGGCATAAGGCCAGCTGGGACCGTCCCACCGGCATTCATGTCCTCCATAGACAATATGGAAATCTTCAGCACGCTGCTCCGCTGTAGTAGGGCCATATGGAGCCTTGAAACCCTGAGGATCCTTGAGTTGCAGCCATGCCTCGCTCTTATCCTCGTCTGGGATATCATATACCCAAGGTATGAAACCATGCTCTTCGCGGGCAGGGGACTTCACCATCTTCCCATCCCTTGGAATGACCTTATAGAATTTCGCATCCTCATCCCACAGATATTCATCCATCAGCGCCTTGATTTCAGCAGCTTTGCTTCTATAAACTTCGACCTCATCGGTATGGCCGAGGATTCCGGCCATTTCCGCCAGGGCCATAGCATCAGCATACATATAGCTGTTGATGGTGGCACGATAACCAAGACGGTCTTTACAAAGCCTGCCTGAAATTGAACATTCCATAGCATCCCTGTCATCATCCTGCCAGAAAAGACCGTTGTCATCCTTATGGTCGGACTCCCAGGCGGCAAATATCTCCTTCAATCCAGGATAGGTATCCTCGAGAAGAGTTTTATCCGAATGCACCTTATAAAGACTCAGCGTGGCATCGGAGATGGGGAAACTGTATATACGTGGCGTGCCATCCTCGGAGACCCAGAACCTGGCATAATCGGAAAGATACTTCTGATCATGGAGCCATCGGCCTTCGGCCATATGATGGATTGCCGAACAGCTGATTGCGTTATATTTTCCCGCCCACGGTACTTCTGGAAGGAACTCCGTGATGATATAACCGGACGGAATCTGCTTGATGTGCTTCCTGAAAGTCCACCAGCGGAAATAATATGTCTTTTCTAGTTCCTTGTCCGGGCAATCGAACACAGGTATGTTTTCGCACAGGAAAGACAGGGCTTCGGAGTTCGGGAACGCCTGCCTGTAAAGTTCATCGTCATCAGCGTTGAACTCATTGACATAGGATGCTATTATCGACTCTCCGTCGAGGATATCTCCGCCGGCGCATCCGCTTAGAAAGACAGACAGGCACAATGCAGCCAGAATTATATTTTTCATGGTTGTATATCATTTGCTATCAACAAAATAAAGAGCAACTTATCCAAGTTGCTCTTTATTTTGTTCAGAGTTTGATTATTTAAGAGCTTGAGTTCCGCCATCAGTACCCCAGTTGACATTCTGGTAAAGCTTCGGAGCAAAGACGAAATCCTCATGGCCAAGTGGATAGAGATAATAGGCATCATGCCACTTAAGGCCGTTTGTAAGCTCGTTATTTAGATCTGTCTTGCGATATGGGAATATGTATTTTCCGAGAGATTGAGCTGACATATTGGATTGTGGAGACCCGTCTGCAATAAGCGACAGACCGGTCGTCGCCTTTGTTGCCTCATATTTATCAATATACTCATCCCAGAAATTCATGCCCATAACCTGAACATTCTCTGTATTGAGATGGTCGAAACTGCGCCAACGGAGCATATCGGCCAAGCGCATGTTCTCTGCAACAAACTCGGCACGACGTTCACGACGGATGTTGAACAATGTCTTGTCAACGGTAGTATTGCCACTGTACAAGCCCCAGTCAGCGGTCTCTTTTGAAAGATCGGTAGCAGCTATCGTTTTCTCAAAGTCCGCATCGACACCCGCACGCTCACGAAGAGCTTTCCAATATTTGGAAGCGGTTGCATCGATTGCTCCCGTCTTCTCATAGCAAGCCTCTATATAATTCAGGTATGCCTCGGCTGATCGGAAGATAGGGCAGGCTGTCTCATCATAATTAGCGAATTCTCCAGACATCTTTTCATCGTAACAATAGTACTTTCGAGGACCATAGCCTGTAGTGATACGGGTCTCAAGATTTGAAAGGACTTTGCCAAGAATGTCAAATTCGAAGTGGAAATCATTCCTTCTCCTGTTTGGATAGGAGTCTGACCAGCAGAACAACTGCAGACGTTCATCACGGTCAGTAAGTTCGACTTCGACACTCTTGTCTCCCTGATAACCGCTCCCTTCAGCATAAATCGGAAGACCATTCTTCATAAGGAATGACTTGACCAAAGAATACGTCAGTCCACCGTCGAATCCCAGAACGCTACGTTCTGCAACTGTATGTCCAATTCCAAGGTCTGTGCTATATTCTCTCCACATAAGGACTTCCGGCACATCACTCAGGCTGAGCTGACCGAACATCTCAAAATACGGATTCCACCCCCATACTGTCGTATCATCACCAGGGTGAAGCACATGTGAGTTTGCGGTGAGAGGTACATTGTCCGCGACTTCCTTTGCAGCGCTCATAGCCTGATCGAGGAAGAAATTGATCTCAGAATCAATATTCCCGGAGAAAGAACCTCCCGGCCAGTTGCTGTCACCAGGGACACGTCCTGACCCTTTATGATACTTCTCGAACGTGCCTTCGAACAAAGCGACACGGCTCTTCAAAAGATATGCGGATTCCTTGTTGATACGCTGTCCTCCAAAAGCGGAGCGGTCCTTGAGAAGACTTATAGCCTTGTCCAGATCCGAAAGGATGAAACGGGCGACCTCGTTACGTGGAGCTCGCACTGACAATTCCTGAAGCACTTCATCATCATCGGGCAGGACTTTGTCAATAATAGGCAGATCTCCGTATTGAGCAAGAGCCACGTAATATGCAATGGCACGGAGGAAATAAGCCTCACCTAAATAATGCTCGCAGTCCTTGTCTCCGGCGAGTGGACCGCCTGCTTCCATTTTGGGAGTGACATAATCAAGAAACCAGTTCACTATTCGGATTTTGCTGTACGTATTATAAAGCGACCGCCCGTCACTGACAGTCCAATGGGACCCGTCACCGAAAAATTTAAGAACAGCTGACCCGGTACCAATAGACAAATTGTCTGTCCAATAGTCCGTAGACTGGGAAGGACCACCGTTAAAAGATCCATTAGTAAACAAGGCCGTGCCGTCAATATTGACCAGGAATGTAGGGTAATAGTTTACAAGATATGCTGCAAGGTCACTCGCACTGTTGAAATAGAGCTCCGGGGTAAGATCAGCTAGAGGCTGCCTGTCCAGGAATTTGGTGCATGATGTGGCAATAAGGCTACCACACAATGCTATTCCAAGAATGACTTTATTAATGAGTTTCATATGAATTCAGTATTAGAGTGGTTAAAAATTAACATTTACACCGAAAGACCAAGTACGTGTAAGAGGATATGTCTTTCCTGAGGCCCAATATCCCGAAAGGGCTTCAGGATCTGTCCGGACTGATTTTCAAAAACATGGATGACATGAAGTTCGGCATGACCATTATGGCCATCTGCGCAAGCTCCTTCCCCGATGTCAGGATACTGGCATTCGCTCTTATGAGCAACCATATCCATATCGTTCTGTCAGCATCTTTCGAGCGGGTGGAGTCATTCTTCAAACAGTTCAAACGCTTTCTGA
>JAZRXV010000123.1:0-19700 GCA_045600405.1 Candidatus Cryptobacteroides sp. | reverse complement strand
ACTGCAAGTTCAGCGGGGCGCAGGACGATCCTATCAACGTACACGGGACAAATCTCCGCGTGGTTGCGGCTGAACCTTCTTCACGTGTGCTGCGGCTCAGGTTCATGCATGGTCAGACTTATGGGATGACGGCGTTCCATGTCGGGGACAAGGTTGCCCTTGTGCATTCGGAATCCCTGCAGCGTTATTGCTATGCGAGGGTGAAGGATGTAAGCCGTATCAACGACCATGAGGTCGAGGTGACCCTGAACAGGGCCCTGCCAGAGGCGCTGCACGTGGATACGGACGTGGTGGAGAATATGACCTGGACTCCGCGCGTGGAGATACGGGGTTGCCATTTCACACGAACGAGCACCCGTGGCGTGCTTCTGACAACTCCTCGTAAGGCGGTGATCGCTGACAACACGTTCGAGAAGACGGGTATGGCCGGTATTCTGATCGCATCGGATGCCAAGGACTGGTACGAGTCGGGCCCGGTACGTGATGTCCTTATCGAGGGCAACCATTTCATCGACTGCTGCTTCAACAGCCGTCAGTCCGTGATCACCATCGAACCGTCCAATACTGTATGGGCCAAGGATACGCCGGTACACGGCAAGATATGTGTGCGCGGCAATGTGTTCGAAGGGGAGATGCTTGGGAAAGTCACGGAGAATGGATTTTCCGAGGCTATCGTTTCCGCCAAGTCCACCGGTTGCCTCATTGTATCCGACAATGTGGTCAAAGGTGGTGGTGAACCTATTGTCAAGTTACTGGGTGACACAACTTTACACAAATAATTCATATTTCTGTGCAGGCGCAGATATAATATTAAATAGCACTATCATTTTAGAGTCGCCCAATTAACACTTAAGGTTGGAAATGAATAGTAACATCAGTTATTTGGGTAAAGGAGGATAGCCGTGATGGTTATCCTCCTTTTTACATTAAGGAAAATGAGGTAATGTTCCCGAGTATAAGCATTTTTCACTATCTTTGGGTACATCACGGGAAAGATTATTAGAACAATGATATGAAAAGAAAATTGACTGCGTTTCTTGCGATGGCCGCACTCTTTGTTTCGGGTGTGATGTCCGCACAACTCCCTCCGGAGCTTGAGAATCCTGAGGTGAACAGTATCAACCGTAATCCGGCACGTGCTTATGCGATGCCTCTTGCCAATGTTTCAGATGCGCTTACAGATGCTCTGGAGCCTGCTACTCCTTATGTCCAGTCGCTCAACGGTGATTGGAAGATCAGTTGGGTCGGTGACCCTGCAAGAAGGGTGAAGGATTTCTACGAGGTCGGCTTTGACGATTCTGCATGGCAGACCATAGACGTGCCGAGCTGCGTGGAGATGAGGGGCTTCGGAGTGCCGGGATATACCAACGTCACATATCCGCACAAGGCAGATCCTCCATATATCCGCGATTATAGTTTCGGGACTCCGGATTATGACCCTGTGTCTTCTTACAGGACCGAGTTCACCGTGCCGGAGTCATGGGCCGGCCGCAACGTGGTGCTGAGGTTCGACGGTGTATATTCAGCTTATTTCGTATGGGTGAACGGAGAGAAGGTGGGTTATGCTGAGGATGCAAAACTCCCGTCGGAGTTCGATATCACCCCTTATATCAAGCCAGGGAAAAACCTCCTTGCAGTGGAAGTGTACCGCTGGTGCGACGGTTCCTATCTGGAGGATCAGGACATGTTCCGCTTCTCCGGCATTTATCGTGACGTCACACTCATCGCCATGCCGAAGGCTGCCATCGAGGATTTCTATTTCAGGACTACGCTCACCAATTCATATCGTGACGCAAAGGTCGATCTCAGCGTGAAGGCAGGCTCTCAGAAGGTAAGCGCCGATCTCTATGACGCGTCGTTCAGGAAGGTTGCTTCGTTCAAAGGAGCCGAGAGTTCCGTCACCCTCCGCAAGCCTCATCTCTGGAGCGCAGAGGATCCGTATCTCTATACTCTCGTGATCAAGGCGGGAGAGGATATACGCTCCGCCAAGGTCGGTATCAAGCAGATCGAGATTTCCGGCAACACGGTCCTTGTCAACGGCAGGAAGATCAAGTTCAAGGGTGTCAACAGGCATGAGCACACAGCCGCCAACGGACGCACCATCACCGGGGAGGAGATGCTTCAGGATATACTCCTGATGAAGCGTCACAACATCAATACTGTCCGTACCAGCCATTATCCGGATCATCATACATGGTATGACCTCTGCGACAAATACGGCATCTATCTGGTTGCCGAGGCCAATGTGGAAGGCCATGGCATGGGCTATGGAGAGAGTGGTCTCGGAAGGGATGAGAAGTGGAACAAGAGCATAGTGGAGCGTAATGTCAACCATGTGATGAACTATCGCAACCACCCTTCAATCATGTTCTGGTCGCTCGGCAACGAGACCGGTCACGGAAAGTGCTTCGTCAATGCCCGTGATGCCATCAAGGGTGTCGATCCTACCCGTCCGGTACACTGGGAGCGCGGCAATCCTGACGCTGATGTGGACAGCCAGATGTATCCTACGGTCGAATGGCTCTATGAGAGGGGCAGGCTCGGAGACGAAGCCCCGGATCCGGCAGACAAGGGTAAGACTGACAACAGCCAGTCCAAGGGCAAGCCGTTCTTCATGTGTGAGTATGCCCATGCCATGGGTAACGCTATAGGTAATTTCGAAGAGTACTGGGATGCCTTCTATTCCAGCGATTCACTTCTCGGCGGTTGCATCTGGGACTGGGTGGACCAGGCCCTCATCAAATACACCGGGCGCTATGACAAGGACGGCAAGCCAGAGTGGATATATGCCTTCGGTGCAGACTATGACGAGCGTCCAAACTCCGGCACTTTCTGCTGCAACGGTGTGATACGTCCGGACAGGGAGGTGACAGCGAAACTCATCGAGGTAGGGCATGTCTATCGTCAGATAGCGGTGTCAGCCAAGGATGCTTCTTCCGGCAAGGCTGAGGTATGGAACCGTTTCTCATTCACCGATACCAAGGCATTCGATGCCTCATGGTCACTTGTCGAGGACGGTGTGGAGGTTGCTTCCGGCACATGGGACGTGCCTTCGGTAAAGCCTCTCGAAAAGCTTGAGGTCGCCCTTCCTACCTTCGGATATGATCTCAAGGCTGGCAAGGAATATTTCGTGAACGTATATTTCAAACTTAAGAATCCTACCATCTGGGCGGACCGCGGTCACGTCATTGCTTCTGACCAGCTGGCTCTGGTCAACGATGCTCCTGCAAAGGCCTCCAAGGCCGCTTCTGTCAAGCCTCAGGTCACTGAGGACGAGAAGACCATCACCGTGGTTGACGGTGCCATCAAGGCTGTGTTCTGCCGCAAGAGCGGAAATGTGGTCTCACTTGCCGTGAACGGTAAGCAGATCCTTGATGCGAAGACCGGCGCTGCTGCCGGTCCTAGGGTCACCTGCATGCGTGCCCTTGTCGATAATGACGGTTGGCTCAGGGACGGTCGAGGCGCTCCTAAGGGAGTGGACGGTGCGTTCTATGCTTATGGCCTTACCCAGATGAACTACCATGGCGGTAAGATCGATGTTGCGAAGAATTCTGACGGTTCTGTCGAGGTCACCGCATATGTGGATGCTACCGGTGCCAAGTCCGCAGGATTTGCGCACAAGGCTGTCTGGAAGTTTGCGACTGACGGTACCGTGACGATGGCAAATACCGTTACTCCATACGGACATATGCCTCAGGTCCTGCCTCGTCTAGGCCTTTCATGGGTGCTTGACAAGAGTCTCGAGAATATGTCATGGTACGGACGCGGACTTTGGGAGAATTACGTGGACCGCAAGACCGGCAGCTTCATAGGCCGCTATGCTTCTACTGTGACTGAGCAGTACGAGCCATATATCAGGCCTCAGGACAATGGCTACAAGTCAGACGTCCGCTGGGTGGAATTCACCGATGCGAGCGGCAAGGGAGTCAGGTTCTCCGGTGATGTGCCTATGTTCGTGCAGGCCCTGCATTATGATTGGGAGGACCTTGAGTTCGCCCGTCACCGCAACGGTCAGATACGTATCAACAATATCAAGGAGCCGAGGGAGGAGATCTGTCTCAATCTCGATCTCCGTCAGCTCGGTCTCGGAGGCGCTTCATGCGGTCCGAAACCTATGGACAAGTATATTTTCCCTGTTCAGGAAGAGAGCTGGAGCATAACGATCGCTCCTGCAGGAAGATAATGCAGGTCTAGTCTTTCTTCGCCCAGGTGTTGGCGAGGATGATTGCAATTCCGGCGAGTATCACCACGGCACCGCTTACAAGCATGGTTGCCGTCCGTGGCTCGCCGGATTTTTCTATGATAATCTGGGAAGGTACGATAAGTACTGCCAGGAGTATGCAGAGGCCCCCTGTCAGAAGGCGGAGCCGTTTGATGTCGATTTTCTCCTTTTCTTCCTTGGATGCCGTGTTGAAACCCGCTATGAGCATGTCCCCCTTGCCCAGAAGGATGATAATTCCAAATATCAGCAGCACTGCCGCTATGCCTATGAATGTCGTCATGATTGATGGTGTTATCTGAGGGATAAAGGTAGTTGTTTTTTGTGGCATCCACAAAGGAGGGGGTGATTGTGGACGGGAAAGTCAAGTTGACGCTGGCATCCATAAAGGAGGGGGTGTTTGTGGACAGGAGGTGCAAGGTGGTCAGCGGAAAATATCCTCGGCCTCACGTCCCTCGCCCGACGGACAATGCCCCTTCCGATAAGATGCCTCCCAACCTCAAGCCACTCCCCAGGCGGACAAAGCCCCTTCCGGGGAAATGCCTGGCGAGTGGCTTGAGGTTGGATGGCGCGTTATTGCAAATGAAATTCGTTTGCCACGCCTGCATGGCTTAAACTCCTCCCTAGGGGCATTCGGCGTGGACGATCTGACAATTTCTGCAAGACGTCCACGCAAATCATCTCCTGATGACGCATATGGCACTTCACTGTGGCAGACGAATTTCAAAAAGAAGCCACACTTCTTCGTCATGCTTTTCTTTCCCGTCATGCTTTTCTTTCCCGTCATGCCGGATCTGATCCGGCATCCACAGCAGATTGCGGGTCATAGCCCGCAATGACGGAAACACGCAATGACGGAAGGGGCATTGTCCGTCGGGTGAGGGGCTAGAGGCTTGGGAGGCGAGTTTCTGCAAATGACCACCTGCTTTCTTTATGCATCGGCCACGTCCACGTAGATGGATCATCAAAGCAAGTCAATGCGTCCACGCGGAGACGCTTAAAGCGGAAAATCTTTGCGCTGCAAAACGAGCGTTTTTATAAATATTTAACTCTCAAGCAATTACAAATCGGCCTATGTACCTGAGTACATAGGCCGATTTGTAAGACATTGATTAACAGCAATATTCGAAAACGGGGTTCTCATTATTCGATGCCCCACTACGGAAGCAGTTCGCTGAACCTGAAGGCAAAGGCCGTTTCAAAGTGTGATATATCAAGAGACGGCATGACCTTCTGGACATATCCGGCCCTTATCCGCTTCTCAAGGTCCTCGAATTTGTTCACAGGTATCCCCAGCAGAACTTTGTCCTTTTTGTGATTCAGCCAATATGCCAGCCCGATTACCCGTCTCGACTCAGGATTGATACGCAATACTATCACTATCTTTTCGTGACTCTTTGAGTACTTCTGGATATCGGCGGCTGTGAAGGTCTGCTTTATCATACTGATGAGGTCCTCCTCCTGGACATTCATCTGATACGGATACGGGATTGAGATGAGTTCCCCGGTCTTGTTATAATGGGCAATCTTCCCATATGTCGCATCCTTTATGTCATGCAGGCCAAGTAAGGAGTAACTGTGTTTAATCACGTATGTAATAGTATTCCCTGTGATGGTATTGTGCCCGGAATAGTAATCATTCTGCGCCGTAAGAGTGAAAATGCCACTTGCAAGCATAGCGGCAATGGCCACGCATTTGACAAGTATCCTGATATTATTTTCCATAATTCGTCAATTCTTTAATGTGTGTCAACACTTTATCGTATCCCACGGAATTGTGGACGGGAATCCGGGAAGATAGGTGAGGACTGTCAGAGTTTGATGCGGTAGCAGTTGGTGTCCACTCTGGTGAAGCCGAGGGTGGAGTAGAGGGCGTTGGCTGCGATGCGGGCTGGCTTGGAGGTCAGCTGGAGCTCGATAGGGGCCAGGGTCCGGGCCGTCCTGAGAATGTGCTCGAGGAGAGTACGGCCGACATGCCTGCCCCTGAATTCCTGAGCGACCACGACATCTTCTATCACACCTTTCCTTGAAGACGGAGCCTCATATATGCAGAGGGTGGCGCATCCTATGATCCTTCCGCCCTCCCTTGCAACGAACATGTGTGTGCCGGGGGCTGTCACGACATTCCGGAGGTGCTCTTCTGTCAAGTCGAGTCTGTCGGAAAGCTCTTTCATGAGTCCGGCCAGGTCCTGGAAGTCCTGCTCCGTGAACGATGTCAGTTGATGTATTTGCATGCTGCAAAGTGTTTTTGTACAAATTTATCAAAAATGATGAAAGGAAGGGTCGTCAGGAAAGGAGGGATTTGCTATATTTAACCCTGAAATTCTAAAATGATTAACCATATGATTTCTTTTTCCCTTAGAAAAACGATTCTGGCTGCATTGATCTTTGCTGTAGCCCCGTTTGCTTCAGCGCAGAACCTGATTCCGATCCCGTCATCCATGGAACTCGGAGACGGGACGTACACTGTCGGTACGGTGTGCAGGGTCAAGGCTCCGAAACAATGCGCCGCCACAGCGGACATCATGTCGGAATATCTTGATGACATATATGGCGTGACCGTGAAGAAAGGTCGCGGTATCGTATTCAAACTCGATCCTTCCGCCGCTCCTGAGTCATACGAACTCACGGTGAATGCCAAGGGAGTAAAGATCACTGGTGACGAAGCCGGGCTTTTCTATGGAATGCGCACGCTCCAGCAGCTCATGGACCAGTACGGTACCCGGATCCCTTTTATCACGGTGAAGGATGCTCCCCGATTCGAGTGGCGCGGACTTATGCTCGACTGCGGACGTTATTATTTCTCTGTCGAGTATGTGAAGAAATACATCGACATGCTCTCCAGATTCAAGATGAACCGTTTCCACTGGCATCTTACCGAGGATGCGGGCTGGCGTATCGAGATCAAGTCCCATCCGGAACTTACAGCTACCGCTGCTTGGAGGAACAGCACTCAGAAGGACTGGAACTATCAGGACAAAATACCAAATGGCGGATACTATACCCAGGAGCAGGTGCGTGATATAGTGAAATATGCTCAAGACCGCCATGTGACCATCATCCCCGAGGTGGACCTTCCGGGTCACACCCAGTGCATAATTGCAGCCCATCCGGAATTGGGTTGCACAGGAAAGAAGGTGCAGGTGCCTACCAAATGGGGAGTCAAGGAAGAAGTTCTTTGCATCGGCAAACCCGGTACGCTCGAACTTATCAAGGACATCCTCGGCGAACTCATAGACCTTTTCCCGTCAGAATACATTGACATCGGTGGAGATGAGGCTCCTGTGAAGCATTGGCTTGAATGCCCTGACTGCCAGGCTATGATGAAGCGTGAGGGCATGAAGGATGCGCGTGAGCTCCAGAGCTGGCTTACGGCGCGCATGGGTGAGTTCTGCGAGGAGAGGGGACGCAAGATACTCGGTTGGGACGAGATCCTCGAGGGCGCGGAACTTGCACAGTCAGCTGCAGTCATGAGCTGGCGTGGTGTCGAGGGAGGCATCAAGGCCGCCCGCACGGGGCACAAGGTAGTAATGTGTCCATACCAGTACATGTACATCGATTTTTATCAGAGTGAAGACCATTCCATCGAGCCTTTCAACATCGGCGGCTACATTCCTCTCGAGAGAGTGTACGGATATGAGCCTTTCGACCCTCAGCTCAATGAGGAGCAGTGCAGATACATCATGGGTGTCCAGGCCAATCTATGGGGAGAGTTCGTGCACGACCCTAACATGGCTACCTACATGACTTATCCGAGAGGCCTCGCTACCGCGGAGATCGGCTGGTCCGACCCTTCGAAGAAGGATTGGCATGACTTCCGTACGCGCATGACCACCGTGCTCTCAGCGCTTGACAGGGATCAGGCTCCTTTCAGGATCCCCGAGCCTTATGGACTCAAGGAGGCGGTGAGCGGACAGCCTGTGACCCTTGAACTTCCGGTTGACGGTTCTGAGATTTACATCACCCTTGACGGTTCGGATCCTCAGTATGAGGGCGATCTCTACCATGGCGGGCCGATCACCATCGGTGAGGGACAGGTGCTGAAGTGCGCCGTCAAGCTTCCTTCCGGACGCTACAGTATGCCTTATACTTTGAAAGCCCGGTAGAATCCTGCCGTCAGCGCGGGAGCTTCCGGAACAGATATATCATATCCACGGAGACGGGAAGTATGGCTGTTGACCCTCCTTCAAACGTGGAAGAACCGTCGTAGGACTCCCATTTTGTCCCTGATTCCGGGAAATATACTTTTATCTCCTTCTCCCCGTAGGATGGAGGAGCGGCCATAAGATGGTCACCGATCAGGTACTGTCCGTTTATGTCCGCAACCGCCGGATCGTCCGGCCAGTCGATGACAAGGGCGCGGAACGGCGGGATGCCTGTCCTGGAGTAGATTTCGAATGCCTCCTTTATCTCAGGGACAAGTTCCTCGCGCAATCTGGCAAGGTCCCGGCATTTGGCTTCGAGAGCTTCCCAGCCCGGCATGAACTCTCCCGCGTTATTGAGATTCCTGTCCACCTGCTTCCATGGCTGGTGTTTCAGATACCATGAATCGACCATGGCGAGAGGAGAGAGTACGGTTGTCTGCATCCTGAGCAGAAGTTCCTCAGGATTCGCGGCCTCCCTTACTTCCGGACCCCACAACAGTCCGCTGAAAGATGCCTGTGCCACACTGTTGATGAATATTCGATGGTCGTACAGGTCGCTGTACAATACGAATGGATACGGAGCCGCGAACGAACCGGAGTTCCTTACAAGGCCGTACGTGTCGATGCCCGCCTTTTCAGCGGCTTCCAGCAAGGTATCCTGATAGCGGAGCCCGAACATGGAATGCATCTGCTCTCCGTCGGCGCCTCCGGGGAAACGGGCATCGACAGGGAAAGACCACCCTCCGGTGAAGTCGGAGCTGTCGCATTCGTCAGCCTTGAATCCGCTGATACCTATGCGTGTGGTGACATCCGCCATGTAGTCGCTGAATATCCTTCTGGCCTCCGGCAGGGTGAAGTCCGGCACAAGACCTCCCCATACCAAGTTGTCGCCGCTGTACGGTTTCATAGTCTCATGTATGGGGGATGACGGATGGATGAATGCGTGTTGCCAGACATTGACCTTGAATCCCATTGCGCTCATGCCGTCCACGAATGCCTTCGGGTCAGGGAAGTTCCTGTTCCAGACATACGAGCAGGAATAGGCCGCCGTCTGCCATCCCGGTTCAAGACCGAATACGGTGCATGGGAAATCCCTTTCGCGGAACTCCGCAGCCATGGAAAGGACCTCCTTGTCATTGAAGTTCTTCTCCACCCTGTACCAGAGACCCAACCCCCATTCAGGCGGGTTGCAACCTCCTCCGGAATACATGTTATATCGCGCCAGGGCCTCTTTCATGGTCGGCCCGGCAAATATTTTCATGGTTGCTCCACCGCTTCTCGGCACATATATGGTGATCTTCCCTTTTTCAGAAAAATCGAAGGTCGCATACCTTTCAGTATCGATGAATATGCCGTATCCTGCCGTAGAGAGGAAGAACGGTACAGGAGCATGCGAATCCCCCTCATCGGTGGCGGGATCGGCATTGACCCGTATCCTCTTCTTCAGGCCGTTGAGCCTGAAGGTGCTCATCTGAAGCCCGAGGCCGTAGAAATTCTCATCGGCTCCCACCGGTATGCAGAATACCGCAGTGTCCTTCTGCAAGCCGCCACGGACGCGCACGGGGCAGCGTTTCACACAGTTCCGAGTTTCCTTTATAGGGAAATTCCTCACAGAGGTCGGGACTATCTTCTCAGGTGTGCCGACCGTACATTCCCATATCCCCGCGATCTCTCTCTCCGGCTTCAGCCTGCTGTTTTGTCCGTACCCCGTATTCCAAAGGATCAGGAGAGATCCTATGAGCAATAATAACCTTTTCATGCTTTATGTTCGACAAGTAAAATATTCATAAAGATAAGAAAAAAACATTTATTCTTTCCGGCCGCCATATACCCGATATGAGTGAACAATAGGGAAGTATCTGTCACCATCGGCGATCCTGACAGGACCCGTGAGCAGATGTTCATGGACCATCTGGACCTTCTACCGTATCTGAAGAAATGAGTCCGGGATTATCGTAAGAAAAACGTTATATTTGATAGTTTTATTGTGTATCTGAAAAATGGGAAAACGCTTTTCATATTTTCTCCTTTTGGCAGCGGTGCTGATAACCACATCAGCCGCCGCACAGAATCCGTACCTTCCCCTCTGGGAATACATCCCTGACGGAGAACCATACGTTTTTGAAGACCCGGACAAACCGGGAGAATACAGGGTATACATCTATGGATCACATGATACTGATATTGTCAGACACTGCGGTCGCGATCAGGTGGTCTGGTCTGCACCTGTCGATGACTTGAGCGCCTGGCGGTATGACGGAGTGATCTTCAAGTCCGTCTATGACCGTGACGGAAACCCTCTTAATGAAGATGGCAAGGGCGACAGGCTTTTCGCTCCGGATGTAGCCGCACGCCGCGGGAAGGACGGGAAGATGGAGTATTTCCTGTTCCCAAGCGCCCGTGACCGGAACGGAGATCGTATTTCCCTGATTGCCAAGAGTTCACGTCCTGACGGTCCTTTCGAAGCATGCAACTGGAGCAAGGACAATCCCCGCCGCGGCGTCGGATCGGTTGGTGCCGACCCGGCCTGTTTCATAGACGATGATGGCAGGGTATACGGATATTGGGGAGGCATACGATCCTTCGGAGCAGAACTTGACCCTGAAACCATGTGCACTGTAAAAGATGGCTGTCAGATAGTCAGCGACATGGTCTCAGGCTGTGAGCAGGAAGGAATTTTCCGCTTCTACGAAGCATCTTCCATGAGAAAGATCGAGGACAAATACGTATTCATCTACAGCCGCTACACTAATGAAGGTGAATTCGGGCTTCCGGCTGCATTCTACACCCTCGCATATGCATATTCGGACAGTCCGCTCGGCCCCTTTACATATGGCGGCACTCTGATTGACGGAAGGGCCCGCGACACAGATGCCGGAGGCAATCCCATATATACGGCCTTTCCTTTCGGAAACACTCATGGGAGTCTTTGCGAGATAGACGGCAAGTGGTGGTTATTCTACCACCGTCAGACAGGAAAGTTCTACTCACGCCAAGCCATGGTGGCCCGCGTGGATGTCAAGGTCGAAAAAGGCAAGGGCGGCAAAGTGACCATCAGCGAAGGCGAATACAATTCTGAGGGTTTCCGTGAAGAAGGACTTGACCCTTTGAGCGTTTCCGCAGCCGGATGGGCATGCTACCTCACCAATCCCCAAGGCATAGGGTATGACGATTCCAATTTCTTCTTCACCGGTTCTTATATAAAACCGACCAGGTTCGAGGCGGATTCATATGCCGGTCCCTTCAACCTCAAGCAGCCCTTCTGTCCCGTCGTAAACAACACATCAGGGTCCGTAGTAGGATACAAATATTTAAATTTCGACAGGACGGCGAAGGCGTCCCACATAGAATTCACCGCCCATATCAAGGCTGACGGAAATCCCGGTACTGTCACCCTCATGCTGGATGCCCCTTCCGAGGCACGAGGCGGGATGCCGGTGGCATCATTCAAGGTGGGTGATAAAAGATCCGACAGGATAGTCGAGGTCCGCGCCAACGCGGACACACTGAAAAAGATCAAAGGCAAACACGCTCTCTTCTTCATCTTCGACTCCCCTGTACAGGACAAGTCTATATGTGAGCTTTACGATTTCCGCTTTGAGATGTAAATTCTCTCAAGGCCGTAGACTTTTCATGCATTTCACGATTCCTTTCACTAACACAGCTCTAACAGAAGCGATTTTCTACATCCTTCTGGCGCTTCAGGAGCCACTTCATGGCTATGGCATCATGCAAAAGACATCAACTTTCAGCAAGGGAAGACTTGTACTTTCAGCGGGTACCCTTTATGGTGCAATTTCAAATTTACTTGACAAAGGATGGATTGTTCCTGCCGGCGAGTCGGCTGAAACTGACGGCCGTCGGAAACTATACATGATAACCGATGCGGGAAAGTCAGCCCTCATTTCAGAATTCGATCGTCTCGAAGAACTTGTGAACAATGGAAAAAACAATATAAAGAGATAATATGAAAACCAAGAAATTCGCATTCAGATGGTTTGTCGACTTCGACAAGGTGAGGGGCTGACCATGGGAGTCCTTCTTGCGGAAGAGTTCAATTTGATGAAGGTGTTGTTCCTGGCTGTCAAATTTTTGGTGACTAAGTCCAGACGCTTCTGCTCACTCACTCGGATTCTGTAATTAGGCGCACACTGCAGCCGCGGAAGCGGAGGCCGCTTTCGTCAGGGCTGACAGCTCTGCTGTGGAAGTACACGAGGTACGATGAACTTTCGTCGTCCGCAGTCGACGACCAATAGATGCCGCCGTCAAGGACATTGCTGACATCGGAACCATCGCGGATGCCAGCAGCGGGAAGGCAGACGGCTCCTGCTTCTTCCATTGTCTGCCAAGTCACTGGAGATGTCTGGGTTGATGTTATAGGGTAATCGGTCTGCCAATCTGCCCCGACAATACTTGCATCCCACTGCCAATTGTCAGGAAGGAGCACAACACAATTTGCTTTACCGCATACTGTAACACCATATTTGTATTTACCTGAACGGTTATCTTCTCCATAAGTATTATTCATGTTGAACAGATACTGCCACTCGGCTTTCGTCAGCGTGCGCCAGGTATTGCCGTCTCCTATCTGAGAACCCCAGTCCTGCTCCTGAGACAAGTTGCCTGATGTTATGCTGACATTGTCGGATTCGTTTCCGTCAGGGACAATGGACTTCGTCGCGTTGTATCCCCAAGTGAAAAGGCTGATGATATTGGGCTCATAACTTGATGCGCAGTCATACTGGTTCTCGTAGAATTTCCACTTGTTTGTTGTCGCATTTACATCATATAGGAGGTTGCCCTGTGAGAATCGAATCAGCTTTCCTGACGCGATTGAGAACAGGCCGGGAAGTTGCCCGGGAGCCTCTGTCCAGGTGTCGGCACTCATAGTGAAACTCCTCGCATCTGTGCTCGGGGCAGCGGTGTGCTCATACACTTTGCCGTTCACTGCCATGCTGAAATTACAGGTTACACCTTTAAGCGAGATACCGCCATTGTCGATGCGTCCGTAGAATTCCTTATAATATGAGTTGCCGCTGTTCGCAAAGCCGTCCATATATCCGGTGCAGGTGGCGTTGCTGAAGGCCATATCACTTCCGATGGCTACATCCTTCCAGCCTTTTACCTTGTCGCAGGTCAGGGGCTCGTCCGATGTACCATATACATAGAACTGAACGAAATCGGTGGGCGCCGCAAGATTGAGGGACGCAGAGATTTCGCTATCGGAGACAGCGTAGGAAACCCCGG
The DNA here is from genome assembly GCA_045600405.1 of Candidatus Cryptobacteroides sp. Taxonomy (GTDB): domain Bacteria; phylum Bacteroidota; class Bacteroidia; order Bacteroidales; family UBA932; genus Cryptobacteroides. The sequence goes on along the minus strand of JAZRXV010000123.1, from coordinate 6,089 downwards.
TCTGGCAGTTGTAGAACACATTGCCGCTTGCTATAGTCCATTTGCCGTCAGAGAATACAGGCATTACACTGCTGCCCAGATTATATACATATATTGCCGACAACGTTCCTCCTTCCCCAAGACTTGACTGGCCCTCGGTTACTGCTCCATCCCAGGAACTTCCGTTGTATGTAAGTGTGGCGTAGCTGTCATCAAGGAGACTCCCGTCAGTCGGCTTGAAGAAAAGGAATATCCTGTCACCGCTTGCCCATGCGGTTTTATAGGTTTTCTGAGGGCCTCCTTTTGTCGAAGCGTCACTGTCAAACCCGAACTGTTCATTCACAGAAATATTGAATGTGTACTTAACAGAAGCAACTGTATTCCCGGACAAAGAAGCCTCTTTCTGGCAGGAAATGGCAAGGCCGGCGAGCATCGTGGCAAAAACTATAGAAATGATCCTTTTCATTTTGATTTCCTCCATGGGTTAAATACTTTCTTTATCATTGCCGCCGAACGGGTCATTGTATGGGCCTCCGCTCTGGCAGATGATAGACTGAACCTTGATTTCCACTATCTTCACCTGGGGAGACACGTAGAGAGTCTGTTGTTCTTCGTTCATTTTATGTTTTTTTTGATTGTCAAAGGATAGCCCTCCCGGCATTTTGTTCCGGAGAGGGCTATTTCTCAAAGCGATCTTATTCCTATCTGGCCTTTGCTTTTTCTTCTATTCATAGACATCCTTGACGAGACGCACATTACGGGCGGTACCGCGATATGATGTATCTTCAGTATAGATTCCCGAATCAGGTATGAAAGGATTTGTCATATCCTGGAAATACAGACTGCTCGCTTGTGTTCTATCCGTCTTACTGCAGTTAGAGGTCCAGTAGCAGCCGATCTCGCCCGTAGCAAGTTCAGTTTTCGTCACTCTGTCTTCTTCGCGGATGCCGCAGGACCGCAGGAATAAAATACCTGCATCATGGATATCTTTCCATTTTAACTTTTGCCATTCTTCCTTATGTTCCCTATCTATCTCAGGCCCGTTGTAATCGTCGGGATAGACTAATATCCCCTTGAATATCTCTCCGTCCGCCAGCTTGATTGCTAAAAACCAGTTGGTACATCTCGGCTTGTCGTAGGTCATTTTTCTTTTCCTGAAAAGGTATTCCCATTCCTCGGTGGAAAGGGTGCGCCATTCGCCTTTCCGTTCCACGTCATTGATGATGACGCTGAAGTCCGGATGCGGAGTGTCTTCCGTCAGGTTCGTGAAGAAGATATCGTCAACGGTCGCGTGGCTTTCATCTCTGTAATAATGCTGCCAACAAGAGATTATATTGATTTTGCTCCAGTAAAAATGAATCTTGTGATCCTTCCTCCAGAGACTGTCCCTTGAAGGCTGCCTCTGCCATTGCCAATCTTCCAGGTAGAAGCCTTCTTTATGCCATCTGTTATATATCCAGGTACCGTGATACATATTACCCGTGGAGAAATAAACCTTCTTGGTATCGGATACGCTGAACTTTGCCGGAAGTGCTCCGGAAGGATATTCATTAACAGTCAAATCACAGGAATAAGTAAGCCAGCTGTCCGCGGCCGTTGCCGTAATAGTGCAATTTCCCAGTGCCAGAGCCGTGACTTTGCCTTTCTGGTCCACTGTAGCGATACTCTCGTCCGAACTGCTCCAGATGACGTTCTTGTTTTCCGCATTTTCAGGGAGAACGGTCGCCTTGAGCAGCTTGTATTCGTCACCGGGTATCAAATCCAGTTTTTTATAGTTAAGTGATATGCTTTTCGGCATACGGGATATATCCAGATAGATGGCTATCTTCGCCACGGTGTTAAGATCGATCTCGGGCATTGTGGTGGAGGCCATCTTGCGGGTGCGGCCGTCATCGAAAGTGAATTCAAGATGGAGATCTTCGTACTTCCCTGCAGGAACGGATATGTTGAAATACTTGGCCGCATTGCCTATTGTGACATTGTCAAGATTTACGGTTATGCCCGACTTGTCGGTCGAAGTGATGACAGCCTGGCCGTCTTCGACTATGAACTCTCCGCTCATCGGCTTGTCTCCATCGTACAGTTTGATTTTGGTCAATCCTATACTTTTTTCAGAGTTCGTGAGAACTATCTGAAGCACGGAGCCGAGGCTGGAGAAGTAAACTTTCTCTTCACCGCTTCCTGAGATGGTGCCCTTGGTATACATCGGAACAGGAGGGTCTGCGGTCTGAGAAGCAGGCCAGACATAATCGTCACCAACTTTCAGGGATGCCGGGGAGAAAATCTCCACATCACCGGATATCATCTCCTTGGAAGGATTCAAGATTTCATCAAGATCCTGCGAGAATGTGCCCTTGGTGCTTCCCGCACCGGCAGTGAGGGTAAAGTTGTCCGAATTCTTGCCATCGGTTACGAATAACTTGTCGCTCTCATCCCAGAGAACTTCATAACAGACGGCATTATGGGTCTTGGTATCGCTGCCGACGGCCACGGCTACAGCGTTGATAACCGATTTCCCACTATTGGATAAAACTGTTCCATTATCTGTATTGTCCGTTTTGTCTACATTATCCGCCTTGTTGCAGGATACCGCTGATGTTATTGCCAATATCAGACCGATTGCAAATATCGCAGTTCTTCTCATATCGTTCTTTTTCTAATTATTATTATTCCCGTGTAAAGCCACCGTCCCCGTAATCGTGTTCGCCCATAGGACCGTTGCTTGCGCAGAGCACACTATGGACTTTCACCTCAATCACTGTGATTTCCGGACTCCTGTAGCGGAGACGGATGTCGTTGATGCTGTCAGTCTTGACTGTCATGTTACTTGCTGATTTTCAGTTCAAAGTACAAAAATAGTCCTTTTCGATGTAATTTCAATAGGAAAGGACTTGAGAGATGATAGTTATTGAGTTGAACTCACAACAGTTACTTGTCCTTATGATGAAATCTCGACGGCAAAATCATTTGCCGCTTGACTGTCCCTCGTCGTGTTATGGGATGCCTAATCGAAATCGTCATATGTGATGACACCATCCGGGGCAACTATGAAATTTTCGGTCATATGGTAGTAGTAGTAATTATTTATTGAAGTAACTGGATATAGCTCTTTTTTGGCACCGCTATATGATTTTATAGGATCATCTTTCGCAAAGTTGGTGAATTTGAGAGTGGCAACAGACGACTGCTTTCCGGGATAGAATTCCCAAACTTTATATTCGGTCTGTTTCAGGACAATCTTCGGGTCATTCTCCTTGCTGAGATTAAGGTCTCCTTCGTTCAGACAGTCGATAACGGTGAAGTTGTCACCCATTCCCTGATTCCTGTAGAAATTGACGATGGCTCTGATCGCCGACGAGTCCAACTGATTTGCCGGGAAGGGATAATCATAAAGGCTATGTGGCCAGAAATCATCTGCTTTAACGAGCTTCTTGATAATAACCCGCGCGCCCCTGATCTGGCAAACCGCATCATCGCGGCGCTCGACTTTGTTGCCATGTTTTTCACAGTACTCAATAGCCAGATCGGCACTCTTTTTCAATTCCTTCTGGGATTCTCCCGACCTGTCCAAATAATGATAATAGATACTTGTCAAATAAAAGGTCTGGGCAAGGACGGCTGCAGTATATGCCCTGAAAGCATCCCGGATGTCATACCCATATTTCTCCCAGGGCGTGTTCTGGAAGACAATCATGTCATACACCGCAAAAAGATTCCTATGTTTGCCGCCATACATGTAGGAAAACGAGAAGAGCCTGTTGAGCAGATTGTTCAGTTCAATCTTGGCGACATTGCCGTTTACCGGCGTATTGCCCCATTCCTTGATAAGAGCTTTCAACTCCTCGTCCGTAATATTCTCTTTGATCCTGCTTATGAATCCGTTGTTGACATTGGCTGCGGCAAAGAGTTCCGCCTTGTAGTCCACAAATTCGGTCTTCAGTCTGTTGTACCGATCTTCGTCAAGAATCTTGAGAGTCTCCTCCGACAGATTGAGCAACTGGCCCATCTGAGCGTTAATCTTGTTGAACTGTCCCACGACCTTGTTCAGTATTTCTGTCTTCTCGTCTCCGAAAAAGTAATCCAGCGCCTTGTTCACTCCGGTCTTTGTGCCGGCACTGATGATGCCGCCGGCAACTGACTTCAAAATATTGGTCCCGAGATTGTCCCAGAAACTCTCATTTTCAACTTGGAGCAGGTCGATGTCGCAGGCTTTTTCACACCCATCCGTGATCATTGCGTTGTAATCCGGAATTATTACTTTTTCAGGGCATTTATACCCTTCAATCTCCAAAGAATCCTCACACGATGTCCAGATAAACAGAACCGGTATGAAAATAAAAAGTATTTTTTTCATTGTTCAGACAATTTAATTTGAGAAATCGCTTTATCGAGTGATGCCGGCAGGAGCTACTATGAAATGCTCGCTCATTATGTAGGATAGTACTGCTCCGTCTTGATACCAGTCCGGCGTTAAGGTCAATTTGTTTTCCGCATTTTTGTATGATATCACGGAATCATTCTTCGCAAAATGTGAGATACTGATATTGGCCTTAGGAGGAAATATGGAACCAATGTTATATTGGCACACAGTGTTGGACAGCACGATCTTGGGATCATGCTCCTTGATGATATTCGCGCCACCTTCGTTCAGACAGTCAATAATGGTGAAGTTGTCATCCACTCCCTGATTCTTGTAGAATGTGATGATGGCGTTGAGTTCCGACTCCTTCAACTGATTTGCCGGGAAGGGATTTTTACTGATGACGTTTCTTTGGCCATACGTGGAGGTGAATTTTTTGGCAATAAACCTCGCGCCCTGGATCTGGCATACCACATCCGTTCTTCGGACCACTTCGTTTCCGTCCATTTTCAAGTATTCCTTGAGATTGTCGGCAATGGCCATGAAATCTTTCTGCGCCTGCTCGTTTTCCGGCTCGTTGATCTTGTAATAAAGGCTTGTAAGATATATTGTCCTCGCGAATTCTGCGGCAATCGTGGCACGGAAACTGTCCCTGATATCATAGCCCAACGCTTCCCACGGTGTGCTGCATGAAACAAACATATCATAGACGGCGAACAGATTCCTGTTCCTGTTATCATACATGTAGTAGAATTCCTGCAGGTCCTGGCACAGGTTTTTCAGATTATCCTTCGCATATTTACCGTTGACCAGATTCGTCCCCCATTCATTGATCAGCTCCGTCAATTCCGCCTCGGAAATATCTTCCTTAAGACCTTTGGTATACAGATTGTTCAGCGATGTGATATTTGCAAGTTTCGATTGGAATGCGATATATGCACTGCGGATAGTATTGTAACGATCGTCTTCCGCAATCACCAGCGTCTTTTCTGCAATCCTCATAAGCTCAGTCATCTTCGCTTCCATCTGGTCGGCAACTTCCGAAAGTGCTCTCATTGATTTCGTAGCCTCGTCCGGACCGAAAAAATACTCTTTGGCAGAAGAAAAGGCCTTGCTCAACAACGCACTTGCAATGGCTGTCCCGACTTTTTCGAGGATAAAGACTCCTATGGCGCTGATTGCGAAATTGGATTCCTCCATTTCGGCTTTGATCATATTGAAATCAGGAAACTCCACGACGTTTTCGACATTGGTTGAAACGTCACAGCCCTCTGTATATACGGGAAAATATTCCAATCTTTCGAACGAGCCGACGGTGGCATAACCGTAATCCTTCTGATTTATCGGATCTTTACTGCAGGACAAGAGCAAGAAGGGAACGAGAATCAATAATGGCAATAATCTTTTCATCGCAATGAATTTACCTGTTTTCGACAAATATATGGAAAATACAAAAGAATCTATACCATTTAGAACCTGTTTTGAAATGAATCAAAAGTAATGTTATATAGAGGCGTAATTTATTGAAAATCAGTAGGCTAATCGAATAATTATTCGTAACTTAATGGTATTCAATCAATTACGTTATGAATATTGAATACTCAACTAACCTCACTGATAAACAGTGGCAAGTTATTGAAAAAGTCATCAATCCGCAAGAAAGAGCAAGAAAACATTCACTTCGTGACATCATGAACGCTATTCTTTACGGCTAATCAAAATTAATGGTTGGAAAATGAGTTCAGATAGG
>JAZRXV010000122.1:0-25933 GCA_045600405.1 Candidatus Cryptobacteroides sp. | reverse complement strand
TGGCATCCGCTGAAAAAATATCATCATTTTCTGCCACGACCGGAAGCGATTGATAGTTTCGTAAGGGAGAATATCACCCTGTCCAGAAAGTTGGAGCGATATACATCGAAGGAACTGCAAAGTCTTGGGATCGAGGCATTGATAGTCGGGAGCGATCAGGTGTGGAGAAAGGAGTACAATCCATATATCGAGGATATGTTCCTTGCCTTTGCCTCGGATTATGATTGCCCCAAGATGGCGTATGCTGCATCTTTCGGTGTGGAGAGGTGGAATTATCCTCCGGAACTTACCGATACATGCAGGGCGTTGATATCAAAGTTCGTGGCGGTGTCTGTCCGTGAATCGAGCGCCCGTAGCATGTGCTTGGAGCATTTGGGGAAGGATGCAGAGATTGTGCTTGATCCGACTCTTCTGCTGGATGCTGAGGATTACAGCAGGTTGATCCCAGAAGTGTCCAAGCGTCCTCGCGAGTATATTGCGGCCTATATTCTGGACCCGTCGGAGCGCAAGAACCGATATGTCCAGTCAATGTCGCTCAGGACGGGTCTCCCTGTCAGGATGCTGACGGTGGAAGATAAAACTGATTGCTCCGTGGAAGACTGGTTGTCTGCTATAAGGGATGCGAAATTCGTCGTGACTGATTCATTCCATGGCAGTGTGTTCTCCATTCTGTTCGAGAAGCAGTTTGCGACATTTATCAATAAGGCTAGAGGGGCCGATAGGTTTATCACTTTATTTGATGCGCTGGGACTGAGTTCTCGTTTGATTGCGTCATCAAGCAAAGATGCCATGGAGAATGAACTGATTGATTTTTATCCTGTCAGGGAAAATTTGGCAGGATTGAGACAGAAAAGCGTCATGTTCCTGCAGAAGTCGTTGGAGCAGCAAGGATAAGCTGCTTGCATCTGCGATTTCGTTTGTTGGAGATAGTATAGGATAATGGTGGATTGTTTAGAAAAGAGGCCCTTTGTCTCCGTTGTGATACCCGTTTACAACGGAGAACGCTATTTGAGCGCTGCTATTGGCAGTGTCGTTGGTCAGACATACGATAACTGGGAACTGCTTGTCATAGATGACGGCTCGACTGACGGAAGCGCTGCGGTATGTGACAAGTATGCTGCGGGCGACACGCGTATCAAGGTCTGGCATCAGCCGAACGGAGGGGTGAATGTGGCCCGGGCCACGGCTGTGGATAACGCATCGGGCGACTATTTCTTTTTCCTCGATGCAGATGACACTCTGCCCCTCGATGCTATGGAGAGAGCTCTTTCTCATGTTGAGGACGGTGTGTCAGTGATTGCAATGGGGGAGAATGATCGCATTGTTGACAAGGAGCAGTATATGGTGGAGCTTCTGTCCGGTACGATAGCCCCGGCTTTATGGGGGAAATTGTTCCTGGCATCGACGTTCAAGAATGTAGATTATCATTTGGAACGGAAGTTGGCTATGGGTGAGGATTTGCTGATAAACCTTATGGTTGCATTGAATTCCGAGTCGGTCAAGGTAATCACCGACAAAATATATGAAGTCAATCGGTCCAATCCTCAATCCGTGACCAAGATATTCAAGAGGACATGGGCGTATGAAAAATACTATTTTAATCAATTGGAATCCCATTTCCTTTCAAAGTGTGCATCGCTGACACGATATGATGAACTTGTCTATCTTGTCAACAAGTCCAAGTTGAACGGCATCAAATATGTGATGCTCGATGGGAATAAGGTGAATTATAAGGATGATGCATTCATTGTGTTGTCAGAATATTTCAAATCGAGGAAACATCAATTGGGGCCGAGTGAGAAACTTATTTTTCTATTGAAAAATGCTTTTCTGTACAGAATGGTGATGAACTGTTACTTGAGACGATAATGAAAGAACGGATTGAATACATTGATGCGACTAAAGCCATTTGCATGCTCCTGGTGATTTTGGGACACTGCTATTGGACTGCGAAAATTCCTCATCTAAGTGGAGCGATATACTCGTTCCATATGCCTATGTTTTTTGTTATTTCCGGCTTCTTCATAAAGAAAATGAGATTTGAAGATGCTTGGCGAAAATATAGCAGAGCATACTTGCTCCCTTATATGGCAGTAGGAGTAATCAGTATGGTGGAAGTCGCATTACTGGCTTTATGTGGGGAGTGTAGCCTTGGGCTTGTCTTAAAGGAAACATTGATCCGTTTCCTATGGGGTAGCGGATGGGAAGGTGGGGATGCCTTGTTTAGCAATATTCCCGTGGTAGTTTATTTATGGTTCCTCCTAGCATTGTTCTGGGCCTGTTTGTTCTATTCCATAATAGATAATTATACCTCATCGGAATTTAAAAAAGCATTTTTGATTATCCTTCTGGCAATAGCATCTCGGATATCAGTCAGTTATATCCGTTTGCCATTATCCCTTCAATCAGGAATCTTCTCTCTTATTTTCATATATTCCGGGTCTTTGGCAAAGAAGTACAATATAATAGAAAGGATGTCCAATTTGCCATTGTTTTATTATGTTGTGATTACCATTCTATGTGCTTTCCATATATTGAAATGCCAAACAATGCTATCTGTTGGAAAAGTTTCCTTCGACTCATTCGGGATAGTGACCACTTTGTTGGTGTGTTGTATGATTATGGTTGTAGTTAGGAGGGGCAGGATTAAAAGTGGCTGGCTTGGAAGGAATACTTTGCTCGTTTTATGCGGCCATTCGATAGCTAATAATCCTCAATATTATTCATCAAATCTATCTTTTGAATTGCTCCCGTTTCATCCTGTGGTAAATTTGATCGTTGAGTTTAGTATCAGTTTTTTAGCGGCATATATTATTGCTCGTCTATTATCGCTGCTGCCTGTATTTGGAAAAAAAGAGAATTAATGATTCCTAAGATAATACACTATTGTTGGTTCGGTGGGAAGCCTCTTCCTGAATCCACTTTGGGATATATTGAGAGCTGGAAGAAGTTCTGCCCGGATTATGAGATTAAGCGTTGGGACGAGTCCAACTTCAACCTGGAGTTCTGCGATTATGTGAAGGAAGCCTACAACGCTAAAAGATGGGCTTTTGTGTCGGATGTGGCGAGGGTCTGGGTCCTGGCTAATTTCGGCGGTGTTTATTTCGACACTGATGTCGAACTCCTGAAGCCTCTTGATCCGTTGATGCAGAGCTCAGGATTCACGGCCTTTGAATCAAAATTCCAGATAGGGATGGGGATACTTGCCTGCGAGCCGGGCAGCCCGATCTACAAGGAGTTCCTTGAGATGTACAAGGCGGAGCATTTCAAAATGCCGGACGGTACTTTCAATACCGATGTCATCGGTCGAAGGTTCAAGAATATATGTCTGAAGTACGGCTTCGTGCCGGACAATACCCTCCAGACAATAAAGGATATCACTATTCTTCCCAAGGATTATTTCTACCCGAGCGATCCTATAACCCATGAGTTTGAAATAACGGAGAATACATATACCATCCATTATTACGATGCATCATGGGTTTCTCCGGTGGATATATATGGCCGGACACAACAGCATAAGTTCAAGTTCGTCCCGAAGAAATCAAGACCGGGATTCACGAGGATGATAGGTATAATTAAATATGAAGGGCTGATTTCCTTGGTGAGGACCATTGTTTCCAATTTGAAAAAGTGATGGGACGACACGCATATCTCATACTGGCTCATAATGAGTTCGAGGTCCTCAGCCGTCTTGTGACGGCGTTGGATGATGAAAGAAACGACATTTACGTTCATGTTGATGCTCGTGTCAGGGAACTCCCGTCCTTGAAAACCCACAAAAGCCGTTTGGAGGTGCTGGAAGACAGGATCCCTACATTTTGGGGGGATACGTCTTTAATGGAGGCTGAATACAGGCTCCTGCGCCTGGCTGCGGCTCATGGGGGATATTCTTTCTACCACATAATCTCCGGAGTACACTTTCCATTGAAGAATCAGGACGGAATCCATGATTTTTTTGACGGGCAGGAAAAATGCAGCGTTCTGTCTCCAATGGAGACCACAGAAAAGGAAATAGAATACAAGTTCGCCAGACGCCATTTTTTTGTGCGGGGACAATCTTCATCAAGTCCTGTTGTCCAAAGACTGTGCAACATCCTGTGGCGCATGATTCTGTTCTTTCAGAAATGGCTCCCGAAGCGGAATTGTAAAGATATTGATGTCAAGGCAAGTCAGTGGTGTTCACTTTCGGAAGATGCCGTTGTCTGTCTTCTGGCTAATCATGGAGAAGCAGTGAAAAGATTCCGCCATACATTCTGTTGTGATGAATTCTTTGTCCCCTATATGCTTAAGAAATATGGCATCAGATGGACAGAGGATGAACACCTGCTTTTCATGAAGTTCCGTATTTTCAGCCCGAAAGTTCTGGATGAACAGGACTTCGAGGCGATAGTCGGGTCAGGCTGCCTGTTTGCCAGGAAATTCACCCGGAACAATTCTTTGATAAGTAAAATAGAAGACACATTATAGAGTATGCAGAAATTCCCAACTTATGTTATCAATCTTGAACATTCTATAGAGCGGAAAGTCTATATGGAAGGAATATTATCATCCTTTCCATATATGGATGTTCATTTCGTCAAAGCCGTGGATGGACGGCATATGGAAGCGGAAACATTTTCCGAATGTTTCGATCAGAACAGGGCATTCAAAAGATACGGACGTGTCCTGCGTCCCGGAGAAGCCGGTTGTACGATGTCCCATAGGAAGTGTCTGCAGGAGTTCATAGCAAGCGATGCGCAATATTCTTTGATATGCGAAGATGACCTGTTCTTTCAGGACAACGATTTGGAACCGGTGTTTGAGAAGTTGGGAGAACTGCTGTGCTCAGATAAACCAAGGTTGGTAATCCTGTCCGGAGATTATTGGTATAGGGCGTTGAAGCCATTGTCTGGGAAATACCGCTTGGCAAGAGTACGGGAGGCGATTTGTTCGCAGGCGTATTTTATCAATCGGGCGGCGGCTGAAAGAGTTCTGACTCTTGGACCTACTTATCTGGCTGATGACTGGTATGCAATGTTTCGCACAGGCGTTACCCTATATGCGACATTCCCTCATGTGGCCGATCAGAACAGGCTTGATTTCCAGACGGAGATCTCCCCTGCCTATACCGGGTATATAAAGCGGAACCTGTCTTTGAAGACGACTGTCGTATATTATTATAGGGCGGTTTATAAGAAAGTTCTGAAAGCACTTGGCCGTTTTGAGAAAAAAAACTTCAAATGGTAGCCTGTTATGAAGATAGCCGCTGTCATCATCGCTTATCATCCGGACAGGAATCTGCTGCTGGCGGATATCGCTGCCATCTATGATGCTGTGGATGTGCTTTATCTTTGGCGTAATTCAGAAATAAGCTTTGAGATTCCAGCCCAGTTCATAGGCAAGACTGTCCTCTGCGGAAATGAAACAAATGAATTCATATCCGGACCCTTGAACACTGTGCTTTCGATGTGTGCAGAGGGTGGATATGACTATCTTCTTACTATGGATCAGGATTCCCATTATGTCGGTTTCCCTGAGATGGTGTCGTATGTCCGAAGGAAGGAATATGATCCAAAGGTAGTGATATACGCTCCCAATGTGAATGGCACGGTCAAATCTGACGAAGATGTGGTCGAGGCTGAAACCGTCATAACGTCAGGTTCTCTTCTTAACGTGGCTGAGGCCCGGAGATTGGGTGGATTTCGAGAAGACTACAAGATTTATTGGGTGGATGGCGAATTCTGTACATGGGCCCGGGCAAACGGGTACAGGATTGTTCAACTGGTGGCAGTGAGAATGGAACAGCAGTTCGGTACACAGAGCAAAGGCCTGTTCGGCTGCACTGCATATAATTATTCTCCATCCACGTATTACTTTATGTTCAGGAATATGCTCTGGATGCGTCGAGAGTACCCTGCGGGTGTGAGTATCAAGTGCATACTATATACGACGAAAATGTATTTGATGGGCATAGTCTTCGGAGGAGAGAAGAATATGCTTAAGAAACTTGGACGTGTGTTCAAGGCGTTTATCGACGGATTGTTCAAGAAATATGAAGCACGCATACCTGATACTCGCCCATAGCAATCCCGAATTGTTGCAGAGCCTCGTGTCATTGCTGGATGACTGCCGCAACGATATCTATGTGCACTGGGACGCCAACTCCGGTGTTGTCCCTGAGCTTCATGCCAGCCATTCGGAGCTGATTGTGCTGGAGGAGCGTGTAAAGGTGTTCTGGGCGGATTATTCGATGGTCGAGGCCGAACTCGCTTTGTTCGATGCTGCGTATGCGCCTGAGCGGTATTCGTATTACCATCTGCTGTCCGGAGTGGATGTGCCTGTCAAGACTCAGGACTATATACATGCGTGGTGCGACAGCCATCCCGGGATTGAATACGTAGGATTCTCTGTTCCGGCTGAAGGGGAGGTGGATCGGCGGACCCAGCATAAGTTCATTTTTACTGATGATTTCAGGAACCCTCCGCTGCTGAAGAAAATTCTGCGTGCCGTTTTCCTCAAAGTCCAGGACATTGTAGGGTATCGCAGGCACCATGAGGATGTAAGGAAGGGACCTCAGTGGTTCAGTGCGACATCCGCGTTCATAGGATATATTCTGGAGAACAGGGCGTATATTTGCAGGATTTTCCGCAAGACCTTCGTCCCGGACGAGATGTTCGTACAGACCCTTCTCTGGAATTCGGAGTTCAGGGACAGAGCTTATGATTTGAGCGATGAATTTGAAGGCTGCAAGAGGTTTATCAAATGGGTGGATGGATCTCTGCTGGATATTTGTGAGGAGGATATAGATGATATGGTGTCTTCTCCTAGATGGTTTGCACGCAAACTGCGTGGCGGGGACCTTGAGATTGTGGAAAAGATAAAAGACAGATTGAATGAGCCGGATTTCAGTGATCGTACCGGTATATAAGGTCGAGAAATTTGTTGGGCGCTGCATCACTTCATTGATGGAGCAGACGCTGCAGGATGTGGAATTCATCATCGTGGATGATGCATCTCCCGACGGGAGTATGGCCGTGGTCAGGGATGTCGTATCGCGCTATCCGGACCGGGACATAAGAATACTCACCCACGAGGGCAACCGGGGACTGCCCGCGGCACGTAATACCGGACTTGCAGTTGCAACAGGAGAATATATATATCATTGTGACAGTGACGACTGGACGGAACCGGATTTGCTTGAGAAAATGTATGCCGCCGTGTCGGCGGATGGCTCGGATTTCGTGTATTGTGATTTCTGGCTGTCTTTCGAGAAGAATGAAAGGTACATGCCGAATCCTGATTATCAAACGTCAGAAGAAGTCTTGAAGAAGGGCTTCCTCGGAGGGGTGATGAAGTACAACGTGTGGAACAAGCTCATCAGCCGCCGCCTGTATGATGGGATCGTATTTCCGGAAGGACATTCGATGGGGGAGGATATGACGGTGATACAATTGGTTGCGGGAGCCTCCAAGGTGTCTCATGTCAAGGAGGCGCTTTACCACTATGCCAAGACCAATGCGGAGGCATATTCCAATACCTTCTCCCAGAGGCACCTGGATGATATCAAATTCAATGTGGACAGGACGGAGAAGTTTCTGCTGGAGCGTTTCGGGGCGGGAATCAGCACAGATATCGGGATTTTCAAACTCGGCATCAAACTGCCGTTCCTTATATCTGACAGCAAGGAAGACCACCTTCGCTGGCAGGAGTGGTATCCGGAGTCAAATGCCTATGCCATGGTCAACAGGGAGTTGCCTTTCAGGACCAGAGTCCTTCAGTGGATGGCGTCGAAGGGCCAGTGGTGGTATGTGTGCGTGTACTATAGATTGGTGTATAGATTCGTGTATGGAGTATTATTCAAATAACAGAGTATGTGGAAGACGCTTAAATATTTGTCGGTGCTGGTAGTGGTGGATTTCTTCTATTTCTCCTCAAACCTGAATTTTATCAGGGGCCTGAACACTAAGATGCTGCTTGCAGTTCTTGGCTTGGCGGCGTTTTTCTTCAGTTTCAAGCGGAAGGGTGTATCCCTGCCGAAGCAGTTCTTCGGTCTGTTGTTCATAAGCATTGCCATTTCTTTGATGGCTTTCTTCTCCACTCTCTACAACAATACCCAGGAGTCGGCTTATGTGACTTATTTCATGTCCATGCTCGTGTGGCTTTTTGCTGCTTTCTTCGTCGTGAAGTATGTGAGTGCAGTGCATGGGGCCATGTCACTCAGGCTGTTGGCGAGGTATGTGGTGATAATCAGTGCTTTCCAGGCAACTATTGCCGTACTCGGAAACATGTTTGCTCCTGTCGATGCTTTCATACATTTCTTCACGCCCGGGACCCAGTGGCTTGACTCAGTGGACCGTCTGTACGGTATCGGTGAATCCACGGCTCTGGATACTGGGGGGATCAGGTATGCCATAGCCTGTATCCTGGCCATATACCTGGCATTCGACGACGAGACGGGAGAGCCTGTGAAGTGGGCTCCGCTTTGTTTCCTTTCTTTTGCAGACCTTACCATAGCCGGAAACATGGTGGCGAGGACCACCCTGGTTGGAAGCATCATAGGCCTCGTATATTTCCTGATCAAGGCTGCCAGTTTCCAAACGACCATGAGTTATGCCAGGATCAAGATGTGGACCTGGCTGCTCAGTATCATAGCCTTGGTGGTGGTGGCAATGTCGTATCTCTACAACACCAATGAGGTGATGCACGAGAACCTCCGATTCGGTTTCGAAGGATTCTTCAGTCTTGTGGAGACCGGACAATGGAGTGTTGCCTCCAATGACAAGTTGATGGACATGTATATTTGGCCGGACAATTTCAAGACATGGATGATAGGGGACGGATATTTCAACAACCCGGCTTGGGATCCGAACTTCTTGGGGAAGTTTACGGAAGGCTGGTATATGAATACTGATGTGGGATACCTTCGATTCATATATATGTTCGGTGTAGTCGGTCTCGCTCTCTTCATTGTTCTCATTCTTTACTGTGGGAATGTGTGTCTGAAATTCTATCGGGACTCCTGGTTGCTGATTCTAGGTGTTCTGGCTATGAACTTCGCTGTATGGTTCAAGGTTTCCACCGACTGCTTCTTCATTTTCGCCCTGCTCATGTGTGTGGCGTACTATCATGTCTATATGGAAAACCCGACTCCGGAAACTCAGTTATGAAACTCATTTACCTCATAGCCGGCACGTACCGACCGGCGGGAATGGAGAGGGTGCTGGCCAACAAGGCGAACTGGCTCTCGCGGCACGGATATGACATACTCGTGGTCACCACCGACCAGATGGGGCGCGAGCCGGCGTTCGCATTCGAGCCGGGGATACGCCATATCGACCTCGGGGTGAACTACGAGGAGAACAACGGCGGCAGCTTTATCGACAAGCTGGTGCATTATCCGCTGAAGCAGATAAGGCACCGCAGGCGTCTGGCCGGGCTGCTGAAGAGCGAGAAGGCGGATATCGTGGTGTCCATGTTCTGCAATGACGCGGCATTCCTGCCCAAGATCAAGGACGGCAGCCACAAGGTGTTGGAGATACATTTCAGCCGCTTCAAGAGGTTGCAGTATGCACGCAGCGGCCTCTGGGCCCTTGCCGACAGACTCCGGAGCGCCAACGATGCGAGGATAGTCAGGAACTTCGAGAAATTCGTCGTCCTGACCAGCGAGGACAGGGGATACTGGGGGGATATGCCGAACATCATGGTGATACCGAATGCGAAGACCTTCACCTGTCCCGAGCCCGCTGCGCTTGATGGCAGGCAGGTGCTGGCGGTAGGACGCTATGCCTATCAGAAGGGTATGGAGAGGCTGCTGGACGCATGGAAGGCCATACCGGAGGATGTGCGTGAAAGATGGACCCTCAGGATAGCCGGGGACGGGGAGTGCAGGGCGCAGCTCGAGTCTCAGGCTTTCGAACTCGGGATAAGCGGAAGCGTCATATTCGGACCGTCGGACGACATGCTGAATGAATATCTGGACTCATCGATAGTGGCATTGAGCTCCCGCTATGAGGGCCTGCCAATGGTGCTGATAGAGGCGCAGTCGGCCGGTCTGCCTATAGTGTCCTTCACCTGCAAATGCGGTCCGCTGGACGTGGTGACCGATGGAGTGGACGGACTGCTCGTGCCGGAGGGTGACGTGGTGTCGCTGGCGGAGAAGCTCGGCCTGCTGATGTCTGATGAGGCAATGCGCAGGCGCATGGGGGCTGCGGCCTACAGGGCCAGTGAGAGATATGCCGAAGAGGCTATAATGAAACAATGGACGGATCTCTTCGAAGGACTATAGTGGTGTCCGGGGTGAACCTGCGCAAGGGAGGGACCCTGACGATAATGAGGCAGTGCCTGCAGTATCTTTCCGAGCATGCGGGGGACTGCCGGATAGTCGCTCTCGTTCACAAGCGCTCGCTGTTCGATACTCCCGGCATTGAATACATAGAGATGCCGTGGTGCATCAGGAGCTGGGGCTGCCGCCTCTGGGCGGAGTATGTCACCATGCACAGGATATCCAAAAGGATAGCGGCGGAGGATGGACGCAGGATATGGCTCTGGCTCTCCATGCACGATACCACCCCGAGGGTGGATGCGGAGATGCAGGAGGTGTACTGCCATACCTCATTCCCGTTCCTCAAGACGAATTTCCGGGACTGGACCATGGACCCGAAGATCCCGCTGTTCTCGATGTTCACGCGCTTTGCGTACCGTATCAACGTGCACCGCAACGACAACATTATCGTGCAGCAGAACTGGTTCGCTGATGCGCTGTCCGGGATGCTGGGCGTGCCGAGGGAGAAGTTCCGCGTGATCCCGCCGGCGATGCCTGCGGTGGATGCCATCGTGCCTGCGGAGATACATTCCGATGTGCCGCTCTTTTTCTACGCTTCCACTGCTGACTGCCACAAGAACTTCGAGACCCTCTGCCGTGCGGCCCGGATGCTGGAGGCTGAGGTGGGGAAGGACAGGTTCAAGGTGGTGCTGACCGTCAGGGGGGACGAGAACAGATACGCCGGATGGCTGTACCGCTGCTGGGGGGATGTGGACTCCGTGGATTTCCATGGATTCATGTCCAAGGAGGAACTTTTCGGATATTACAGGGCGGCGTCCCGTCTGGTCTTCCCTTCGAGGGTCGAGACCTGGAGCCTGCCTATCAGTGAATATATCGCTGCCGGCAATGGCCGTATGCTGCTCGCCGACCTGCCTTATGCGCATGAGTCGTCCGCAGGGGCCGCGGAAGCGGTGTTCTTCCCTGCGACGGACGCCGAGGCGCTGAAGGAGGAGATGCGTAAATGTCTTGATGAGAAATGAAAGTATTGCAGCTGGGTAAGTTCTACCCCGTACGCGGGGGGGTGGAGAAGGTGATGTGGGACCTCACCAGGGGGCTCTGCGCCAGGGGCGTGGAGTGCAGGATGCTCTGCGCGTACAATGAGAAACTCTCCGCCGGGGATATGGCTGACGACAGGCTGATACTCGTGAAGGCCTGGATGAAGGCGGCGGCGACCATGATAGCCCCGGGGATGATATGGAAGTTGAGGAGGATCGCCGGGGACTACGATATAATACATGTCCATCATCCTGATCCGATGGCTGCGCTTGCCCTGCGGCTCTCAGGCTACAGGGGGAAGGTTGTGCTCCATTGGCACAGCGACATACTCAAGCAGCAGGGGCTGCTGAAATTGTACATGCCGCTCCAGAACTGGCTGGTAAGGAGGGCGGATCTGATAGTGGGTACGACTCCTGTCTATGTGGCGGAGTCGCCGTTCCTGAAGGATGTGCAGGACAAGGTGACGTATCTGCCTATTGGTGTTGAGGGAGTGGGCTTTGCGGGGATTGCGGGTCAGGCCCGCAATGGCGAAGGTGCCCGCAATGACGGGGGGAATAAAAAGGTAGTGTTCTCCCTGGGACGCCTGGTGGGATACAAGGGGTACAGGTACCTGGTGGAGGCGGCGAAGTACCTGCCGGAGGAGTACGAGATAGTGATAGGTGGCAAGGGGCCTCTGCATGATGAATTGCAGGCGGTGGCGGACGAGGTTAATGCGATGGAGGGCTGCGCTTCGGTGCGGCTCATAGGATTCGTGTCGGATGAGGAGCTCCCGGGATGGTTCCACAGGTGCAAACTGTTTGTGCTGAGCAGCATATGGCGCACCGAGGCATTTGCGATAGTGCAGGTGGAGGCGATGAGCTGCGGCAGGCCTGTGGTGGCTACGAAGATTCCGGGCTCCGGAGTGAGCTGGGTCAACGAGGACGGATATTCCGGTATCAATGTGCCTGTCGAGGATGCACATGCCCTGGCCGATGCGATATTGAAGATATGCTCGGACGATGAGGTCTATGCCGGATTCTGCGGACACGCCCGGCAGCGCTATGAGGATAATTTCACTTACGACAGGATGATAGAAGGCTGTCTCAAACTGTATGAACTATAACGTGCTGGAGTCATTCTTCACCCTCCTCAGGATAGGACTGTGGGGCGGGGATCCGGGAGAGATGCATCTCTCTTCCGACGAGTGGCTTGAGCTCTATGCCCTGTCGCGCAGGCAGACCGTGCAGGGAGTGATGCTGGATGCAATCCTGAAGCTCCCTCCCGAGGCCGGTTTCCCTGCATATCTGAGGGAGCGGTGGACCAGAGAACAGGAACTGCTGGTGGCGCGCTACGACAGGATAGCGGGTATCGTGAAGATACAGGAGGATGCCTGGCGCAACCGAGGTATCAATGCGGTGCAGATAAAAGGGCAGACCGTGGCGGTCATGTATCCGGAGCCGAAGCACAGGCTTTGCGGCGACATAGACTGGTGGATGCCTACCGAGGATGACTGGAGAAGGGCGCTTGCCGCCGTGCATGAGAACGGCTGCAGGACCGAGACCGACAGCGACGGGGACCTGCACTATGTGCTTGGCGGCATCATGGTGGAGCATCACAGGCACGGCCTGGAGGCGGAGGGGCCGGAGGGCGTCATGCTTATGCTCAACATGCATATCCTTCATCATGTCATGGTGGCGGGGATAGGCCTTAGGCAGATATGCGACCTGGCCATGGCATACGACTTCCATAAGGAGAGCATCCCTGCATACCGGGTTCTGCTGAAGGAAACCGGCCTTGAAGCCTGGACAGAGGTCCTGGACGAATTGGTGACCTCCCTTAAGGTGGGGGAAGGGCCTATGGCTCTCGAAGGCCGGGCCGCCTCGTTGCTCGACCTTGTGCTTGAGGACGGTAACTTCGGGCTGGACAAGGATTTCCGCTTCGGGGGCTTCCACAAGAGGGCGAGCCTGCTGCTCCGTCTGGTGCCGGGCCGGTTCGTCCGCACCTGGGCCGGACTCGTGAGAGGAAGATTGAGGAGATTTTTCGGCCAATCTCTTTCATAGCAAATTTTGAATGTCTATATTTGCATGATAAATTGATAAATAGTACCTATATGAGCAATAAATCATTATTCGTCGTTCTGGCCGCATGCGTAGTCCTTCTGGACTCATGCGCCTACAAGCGTATCACATATCTGCAGGATATGGAGCCGCTCACCACATATGAGTTCAATGATGCTCCCGACACCAAGATAAGGAAGGGGGACAAGGTCAAGATATACGTGACGTGCAGTACTCCTGAGTTGGCTGCACCGTTCAATATCACTGGTCCGAAGAATGTGGTTGACCTAAGCACCGGTAAAATAGATGTCACACCTACATCCGTGCTTGGTACCGAGTACCTTGTGGAAAAGGACGGCACTTTCGATTTCCCTGTGCTCGGACATATCTATGCCGAGGGCAAGACCCTGGATCAACTGAGGGATGACATAGCGGGCCAGATAAAGGCCAAAGGCTATGTGAAGGACCCGGTGGTAAGCATAGAATTCTCAAATTTCAACGTTACTGTTCTTGGAGAAATGAGTCCTGGTATATATTCGGTGGCAGGAAGCATCAGCATGCTTGAACTCATCGCAAGATGTGGCGATTTGAACGATTATGCCATGCATGAGGATCTGTGGGTTATCAGGCAGGAGGGAAACAGGAAGAAGGTTTACAGTCTTGATATGACTTCCAAGTCCTGCTTCGATTCCCCGGCATTCTATCTCCAGCAGAACGACATCGTCTATGCCAAGCCGCGCAGGAACAAACTGGACAGCAGTGTGACCCAGATTGTCCAATATTCGTCAATTCTGATGACTGCGTTATCGACTGTGACCATGATTCTGGTGTGGACAGGACTCAATAAGAATTAAATTTTATGGCAGCATATTCATCAAACAATCAGAGATCCGGAGAAGGGGTCAACCTGCTTGACCTTTTCTTCTATCTGCTCGGCTATTGGTACTGGTTCCTGTTAGCGATAGTCATATGCGGAGGCATAGCGGCGTATAAATACTCGAAGTCCACCTTCATATACCGGGCCGACGCTTCCATCATGCTTAAGAATCCGTCGAACACCAAGATAGCGGCCCGTCTTGACAGCTACAACAACCTGCTCAACAAGACCAGCACATCCAACGAAATACTTACTTTCAAGTCCAAGAAACTCATGACCGAGGTCATGAAGCGTCTGGATGCCAACGTGAGTTATATGGTGGATGACAAATTGCGCAGGGTAGAGTTATACACCACTACTCCGGTAAAGGCGGTGTTCTTCGAAGAGGACGAGAGAAATACCCAGTCCTTCACGATAGTGCCCAAGGACCAGAAAACGGTGTCCGCCACCGGTCTCGGCATATCCGGTGACGGTATGGTGAACCTGGGGGATACATTGAGAACTATGTACGGACGCATGGTGCTGGTGCCTACGAGGGAGTTTACCAAGGCTGATATCGGGAAACCGATCTACGTGACCAGGACTCCGGCTGCTGCGGCCGCCAAGGGATTCCTCGCCAGGATGCAGATCAGACCTTCTGACGGTGATGTGCTGGCATTCAACCTTCAGGACTTCTCCCGTCGCAGGGCCATTGATGTTCTGGACATGCTTTTCATCGTTTACAATGAAGAAGCTGTGGTAGAGAAGAACTTGGTGGCTGACAGGTCGGCGATATTCATAGATGAGGAACTGAAGGTGATAGAAGCCGAACTTCTGGAACTGGAGACCCAGCTTGAGGATTTCAAGGTTAAGAACGTGATGCTGGATGCCAATGCCGCAGCTTCCGAATATTTGGCGGATACCAAGTCCTATATGAATTCCGTGTCCAACTATGAGACCAAACTGAGGGTTGCGGACTATGTGAAGGGCTATCTCAATGATCCTGCCAAGATCAACGATGTGATCCCTACCAATATGGGGCTCGATGATTTCAATATAGAGGGGCAGATATCCCAGTATAACCTCACCAAGATGAACAGGGACCGCCTGATGGCGGACAGCAGTGCGGACAGTCCTGTAGTCCAAGGCCTCAGCACTTCCATGTCGGCGATGAGGGAGAATATAATCCGCTCCATAGACAATTATATCGCCAATCTCAATCTGAAGAAGGAGAGCGCTTCCGCAGAAGAGAAGAAAGCTCTGGCCAAGTTCTCTGCAATGCCTGCCACGGCCCGCGAGCAGATCACCATCCAGAGGCAGAGAAACATCAAGGAGAGCCTCTACAACTTCCTTCTCAACAAACGTGAGGAGAATGCCCTGGCAAGGGCTATGGTGGATGACAATGCACGTGTCCTCAATGAGGCGGAGGGCCCATGGGCCCCTATTTCTCCCAACAAGAGGAAGATGATGATGATGGGCCTGCTCCTGGGCTTCCTCATTCCTCTCGTGATACTTCTTGCACGACTCTTCCTTGACAACAAGGTGCGTACGCGCAAGGAGATAGAGGAGACCACGGATGTGCCGTTCGCCGGTGAGGTGCCGGAGTTCGAGTCCCGTAAGAAAAAGAAGAAGTCCTCTTCGGGGTACAATGGCATACCGGTGAAGTACGAAAGGAAGTCCCGGGGAGTCTTCACCGAGTCCCTGCGCATGCTGTGCACCAACGTGGACTTCATGAAGGCTCAGGAAAAGAACTGCCAGGTCATCACCATGTCATCTTTCGTGTCGGATTCCGGAAAGTCTTTCATCGCCCTCAACATGGCTGCCTGCTATGCCGACAACCAGAAGAAGGTTGCCCTTATTGACCTCGATCTCCGCAAGCGCTCGCTATCCAAGGAGCTTAAGCTGACCCACAAGATTCAGGGAGCCTCCAACTATCTCTATGACTCTAGTCTCCCTCTTGAAAACATACTCCGTAAGGATGTCATCCCCGGAGTGGACGTAGTGCCTGCCGGAATGATTCCGCCTAACCCGGTGGAGCTCCTCCGTCGTGAGCGCTTGGACGAACTCATCGGGGATCTGCGCAAGAATTACGATTACATCATCATAGACAACGTTCCTGCCGATATCGTCGCCGACTCTGCTGTCATTAACCGTGTGGTGGATATCACTCTGTTCGTCATACGCGCAGGCCGCCTCGACCGCCGTATGCTCGGTCTTCTTGACAAGATGTACAAGGACAAGAAGTTCAACAATATGGGTGTGATACTCAACGGCTCTCAGATGCGTCGCCGCTATGGCTCCAACTATGGTTACGGCTATGGCTACGGCTACGGCTATGGTTATGGCTACGGCTACGGTTATGGCTATGGTGAAAAAGAGGCCGATGCCGCTGAAAAGGAAGAAAAATAATAAAAGGATATGAGAATTGCAGTAGATTTTGACGGAACGATTGTCAACCATCGTTATCCTGCCATCGGAAGTGAGATACCTTTTGCCATTGAGACCTTGAGGAAACTTGAGGAGGACGGTCATGAGATTATCCTGTGGACGGTGCGTGAGGAAAATCTTCTCGATGAAGCCGTCGAATACTGCCGCAAGAGGGGGCTGGAGTTCTACTCCGTCAACGCCGAGTATCCCAATGCCGACTGGAGTGGCAGTGGGGTGTCACGCAAGATAAGCGCTGATCTTTATATTGATGACCGTAATCTGGGAGGTATCCCTTCCTGGACGGACATTTATACCATGATAGTAAACGGGGAGGCCGTGAAACTCGCCGGTGACGGCCGCAAGCCGCGCCACAGGCGCCGCCGCAGGGGGCTTTTCGCGAGGCTCCGTCACCGCACCAGAGCTGCGAAGTCCAGGCTGGTTCCCAGATAAAGTGTACCAATTAACCATATAGTTATGTCAAAAGAAATTTCCAGAAGATCTTTCCTCAAGATCAGTTCGACAGCAGCCGTAGGGCTCGCAGTCGCTCCAACAATGCTTGACGCAAAAACCAAGAAGAAGCCTGCTCCTGCACCTCTCGACCGCAAACTCAAGATACTTGCAGTAGGTATCGGCGGACGTGGCGCCTCTGACCTCCGCGAGATGGAGACCGAGGATATCATCGGCCTTTGCGATGTGGACTGGCACTACGCCAAGCACGTCTTCGACCGCTATCCTAACGCAAAGAGGTACAAGGATTACCGCGTGATGTTCGATGAGATGCTTGACGAGGCTGATGCCGTGATGATCGCTACCGCTGACCACACACATGCAGTCATCGCCGCCCAGGCACTCGCTGCCGGTAAGCATGTCTATTGCGAGAAGCCTCTCACCCTCACCGTCTATGAGTCACGTCTTCTCACCAAGCTCGCCGCCAAGTACAACGTGGCCACCCAGATGGGTAACCAGGGCGCATCAGGCGAAGGCGTAAGGAAGATCTGTGAGTGGATCTGGAACGGAGAGATCGGAGAGGTCACCAAGGTGGAGGCATTCACCGACCGTCCTATCTGGCCACAGGGCCTCAACCGTCCTGAGGTTGCCGATCCTATTCCTGATACCCTCGACTGGGATCTCTTCGTAGGACCTGCTCCTATGCGTCCGTACAACAAGATCTACACTCCGTGGAACTTCCGCGGCTGGTGGGACTTCGGTACCGGCGCCCTCGGCGACATGGCATGCCATATCCTTCATCCTGTGTTCAAGGGCCTCCAGCTCGGTTATCCTACCAAGGTCCAGGGTAGCTCTACGCTCCTCCTGACCGACTGCTGTCCTTCAGCCCAGGCCGTCAAGTTCACCTTCCCTGCACGCGACAATATGCCTAAGGTCGCCATGCCTGAGGTCGAGGTCTGGTGGTATGACGGTGGTATCAAGCCTGAGCGTCCTGAGGGACTTCCTGCCGGAAAGGATCTCAACGATGCCGGCGGATGTGTCATCTTCCACGGAACCAAGGACACCCTTATCTGCGGTTGCTACGGTGTCAATCCATATCTTCTCTCCGGTCGCGACCCTGAGGTCCCTCACGTCCTCCGCGAGATCAAGACTTCACATCAGCAGGACTGGATCCGCGCCTGCAAGGAGGATCCTTCAGTACGCGTAAAGAGCGCTTCAGACTTCAGCGAGGCCGGTCCGTTCAACGAGATGGTCGCAATGGGTGTGCTCGCAGTCAGACTCCAGGGCCTCAATCAGGAGCTCGAGTGGGACGGCAAGAACATGCGCTTCACCAATATTCCTAAGGGCGCTACCCTCAGGACCTGCATCAAGGACGGCTTCACCATTGAGGACGGCCACCCGACCTTCAACAAGGACTGGACCGACCCTGTGGATGCCAACGAGTACGCCAACAGCCTCATCAAGAAGAATTATCGTGCAGGCTGGTCACTCCCTGACATGCCGGAAGACTAATCCGAAACCAAACATATCATAATATGAAAAAGGTATTTTTCGCAGCTGCTGTAGCAGCGCTTGCATTTTTCGCAGTCTCCTGCGGCAACAACACCAAGAAGACCGCCGAGGCCGAGCCGGCCGGCGGAGCTCCTGCATATGAGGTTGTCGAGAATCCGCAGATCGACCTCTCAACCCTCAAGGTTGACGAGGACGGATATTATGTAATCTTCGACGGTAAGACTTTCAATGGCTGGAGAGGCTATGGAAAGGATCACGTCCCTTCAAAGTGGATCATCGAGGACGGTTGCATCAAGTTCAACGGTACCGGCGGCGGTGAGGCCCAGGAAGGAGACGGTGGCGACATCATCTTCACCCACAAGTTCAAGAACTTCAAGTTCGAGTTCGAGTGGAAGGTTGAGAAGGCTGCCAATTCCGGTGTGTTCGACCTTGCACAGGAGATCACTACCAAGAACGACAAGGGCGAGACCCAGTTCGAGCCTATCTATATCTCATCTCCTGAGTATCAGATCCTTGACAATGCCAACCATCCGGATTCATTCCTCGGCGTGGACGGCAACCGCAAGTCTGCATCCCTCTATGACATGATCCCTGCAAAGCCTCAGAACCAGAAGCCTTTCGGCGAGTGGAACAAGGGTGGTATCATGGTATTCCAGGGCACTGTCGTTCATTCCCAGAATGATGAGAATGTGGTCGAGTATCATCTCTGGACCCCGCGTTGGACCGAGATGCTTCAGGCCAGCAAGTTCAGCGAGGAGGCATGGCCTCTCGCTTTCGAGCTCCTCAACAACTGTGGCGGTGAGAATCACGAGGGTTATATCGGATTCCAGGATCACGGTGATGTAGTATGGTTCAGGAACATCCGTGTAAAGGTATTTGAGTAATAGTATGCGTAAATTAGTTTTATTCATGGCAGCCGTTGCAATGTTCGCTTCATGCTGCAGCGAGAAGGCCGCCGAGCCTGTTAAGAAAGAGATAGGCATCCAGCTTTACTCCGTCAGGGATCTCATTGGAAGCAATGAGAAATATGCACAGAACCACGAGACTGTCTTCGCAAAGCTCGCCGAGCTCGGCTATACCACTGTCGAGACCTGCTGGTACAGCGATGGCAAGTTCTTCGGACTCGAGCCGGCTCAGTTCAAGGCTGACCTCGAGGCCGCCGGCCTCAAGGCTATCTCAACCCACACGATGAACAACCTCAATGATGAGGAGATCGCCAAGCATGATTTCTCTGCCAAGATGGATTGGTGGAAGCAGTGTATCGCAGCCCATAAGGCTATCGGTTGCCGCTACATCGTTGCTCCTAGCTTCTATATCCCTAAGACTCTTGAGGGTCTCAAGACTTCCTGCGACTACTTCAATGAGATCGGCAAGCTCTGCGCTGCTGAGGGCATGAAGTTCGGCTATCACAATCATTCTCATGAATTCGAGAAGCTCGAGGATACCGTCATCTATGATTTCATGGTGGAGAACACGGATCCGAATTACGTCTTCTTCGAGATGGATGTGTACTGGGCCGACAACGCAAGGGTGAGCCCTGTGGAGTACTTCAAGAGGTATCCTGGTCGTTTCACCTGCCTTCACATCAAGGATGTGGCCGAGGTCGGACAGAGCGGCAAGGTTGGCTTTGATGCCATCTTCAATGCATACGAGATTGCCGGCATGAAGGATTTCGTGGTTGAGATGGAGGGTTCAAGCTACGGTGATATCCTGCGCACCTGTCAGGAGAGCGCGGACTATCTGAAGGCTGCTGATTTCGTGAAGCCTAGCTACAACGACTAGGCCTGTTTCCCGTCATTGCGGACAAGCTCGTCATTGCGGGCTTGATCCGCAATCTGTGGAGATGCTGAATCAAGTTCAGCATGACGATCACAGCATGACGGTCTCAGCGTGACGATCGCAGCATGACGGTCTCAGCATGACGGTTTCAGCATGACGGTTTCAGCATGACGATAAAAAAAGGCAGGGCTCATCAGAGCTCTGCCTTAATGTTATATGAGTTGCGGTCGTTGGAGCTGCGCGCTATCATTTCTCCGATGAATCCTGCGAGGAAGAGCATCACGCCAAGCACCACTGCCAGCAGGGCGAGGTAGAAGAGCGGCTGGTCCGTGACGGCACGGAAGCGCAGTCCGCGTGCCTGGAGGATAAGTTTCTGGATGATGATCCAGGCGGTGATGACGAATCCGACGAGGAACATCAGCAGTCCGGAGTAGCCGAAGAAGTGCATCGGCCTCTTGCCGAAGGTGCTGAGGAACCACAGTGACTGCAGGTCGAGGAAGCCGTTGATGAAGCGCTCCATGCCGAACTTGCTCTTGCCGTATTTGCGTTTCTCGTGGTGGACTTTCTTTTCTCCTATGTTGGTGAATCCGGCGTTCTTGGCGAGGTACGGGATGTATCTGTGCATCTCACCGTAAACCTCTATGCTCTTGATGACGTCCTGCCTGTAGGCCTTGAGGCCGCAGTTCATGTCGTGCAGCCTGATGCCCGTGATGCGGCGGGCCGTGGCGTTGTACAGTTTGGAAGGAAGGTTCTTGGTGAGCTTGTTGTCCTTGCGGTGCTGCTTCCATCCTGACACGAGGTCGTAGCCGTCTTCCTTTATCATCCTGTAGAGCTCCGGGATCTCGTCGGGGGAGTCCTGAAGGTCTGCGTCCATGGTGATGACGACGTCCCCCTGCGCCTTGTCGAAACCGCAGTAGAGCGCCGCCGACTTGCCGTAGTTGCGGCGGAACTGTATGCCGTGTATGGTGCTGTCGGCCGCCGCGAGGGTCTTGATGCATTCCCATGAGCCGTCGCTGCTGCCGTCGTCGATGATTATGACTTCATGGCTGAATCCGTGCTCCTGCATGACCCTGGAGATCCAGGACGTGAGTTCGGGCAGGGATTCCTTCTCATTGAAGGCCGGTACTATGACTGATATGTCCATTAGTTCTGGTTTTCGAAAGGATTTGAGGAAGGTATGTTACGTGACAGTATGGCGGAGAGCACGGTGCCGAAGATCCAGCAGTAGAAGAGGTTCCAGAAGAAGGTCATGGCAGGCAGCTTCGGTATCATCTGCTCGATCTGGTCCATGGCGTCCGAGGTTATCATAGGGCTTTCCCTGATGACGTCGAGCGCCTTGTCGAACACGTCGGGTGTGATGAATTCCACAGTGGCGAGATATACTGCGGAATAGACTATGGCCGAGAGCAGCGCCACGGCGCAGCCGAAGCGGAAGATGTCGTTGTTGGACGCTTCCGGATACCTGGCGGACTGTGCCTTCATGAATCGCTTCATCAGCCAGATGCAGAGTATGAACTTGACAAGCCACAGGATCATGACGGCTCCGCTGCCCATGAGCGTGGCTGCCATGTTGTCCGGGTCAATGCGGCTAGTGAGCGTGTTGATGATGAAATATACTGCGGCGACACCGCCGAGCACGAGACCAGGTACGGCCGCGTCGTTCCATATTGATTTCTTCTCTGCCATAACAATTACAAAGATAGAAAAATTTCCTATCTTTGCAGGTTAGTAAAAATTGATAAAAGTATGTTGACTATTGCATTTACCGATGGCACCGTCCGCCCTTGGGAAGACGATGAGACCAAAAAGATATTCTGGCACTCGTCCGCACATCTCATGGCAGAGGCTCTGGAGGCTCTCTATCCCGGCGTGAAGTTCTGGGTAGGTCCGGCTGTTGACAACGGATTCTATTATGACGTGGATCTTGGAGACGGTCAGATCTCCGAGGCTGATTTCAAGGCTATCGAGGCCAAGATGACCGAACTTGCGCGCGGCAAGGAGACTTTCGAGCGCACGGAGGTGTCCAAGGCGGATGCACTCAAATATTTCACCGAGAAGGGTGACCAGTACAAGATCGACCTCATCAGCAGGCTCGATGACGGCAATATATCCTTCTATAAGAACGGTAATTTCACCGACCTCTGCCGCGGTCCGCACGTGAAGCATTCCGACGACATCAAGGCCGTGAAGATACTTTCCGTGGCGGGCGCATACTGGAAGGGCGACCAAAGCCTCCAGCAGCTTACCCGTATCTACGGTGTCACCTTCCCTAAGAAGTCCATGCTCGACGAGTATCTCGCCGTCCTCGAGGAGGCGAAGAAGCGCGACCACCGCAAGCTCGGCAAGGAGATGGAACTCTTCACCTTCTCCGGCAGGGTGGGCCTCGGTCTGCCTCTGTGGCTGCCACGCGGCTCCCAGATGCGCTATACCCTCGAGACATTCCTCCGCAAGAAGCAGCAGGAACTCGGCTACCTCCCGGTAGTCACACCTCATATCGGCTCGAAGGACCTCTATGTCACTTCCGGTCACTGGGCAAAGTACGGCAAGGATTCGTTCCAGCCTATCCATACCCCGCAGGAGGACGAGCTGTATATGCTCAAGCCTATGAACTGCCCTCACCACTGCGAGATATACCGCAGCTCTCCACGTTCGTACCGCGACCTGCCTCTCCGTTTCGCGGAGTTCGGCACCGTGTACCGTTACGAGCAGAGCGGTGAGCTCCACGGACTTACGCGTGTCCGCGGCTTCACCCAGGACGATGCGCATCTCTTCTGCCGTCCGGACCAGCTCCAGGAGGAGTTCGAGAAGGTCATTGACCTGATACTCTATGTGTTCAAGACCTTGAACATGACGGAGTACATGGCTCAGATCTCCCTCCGCGACCCTCAGAACAAGGAGAAGTACATCGGTACCGACGAGAATTGGGCGAAGGCGGAGCAGGCCATCATCGATGCAGCGGCGAAGAAGGGCCTCAATACCGTGGTCGAGCTCGGCGAGGCTGCATTCTATGGCCCGAAACTTGATTTCATGGTGAAGGATGCGATCGGACGCAAGTGGCAGCTCGGTACCATCCAGGTCGATTATAACCTCCCTGAGAGGTTCGACCTCGAGTTTACGGATGCCGACGGTTCGAAGCAGCGCCCGGTCATGATACACCGCGCTCCGTTCGGGTCAATCGAGAGATTTACCGCCGTCGTGCTCGAGCATACCGCAGGTCATCTGCCGGTCTGGCTCGCTCCGGATCAGGTTAAAGTGCTGCCAATCAGCGAAAAATATGCAGATTATGCTGAAAAAGTTTGTACTTTGCTGAAAAATTCCGAAATTCGCGCCTCCGTGGACTCTCGTAATGAGACCCTTGGCAAGAGGATTCGTGAGATATCCCTGCTCAGAGTGCCTGTCATTGCGATAGTCGGCGAGAAGGAAGTCGCTGAAGGGACTGTCTCTGTCCGCCGCGAAGGTGTCGACCAGGGAAGCATGTCCGTGAACGGCTTCGCAGACTATATCAAAGCAGCAGTTGCTGAAGAACTTAAAAATTAGGAGGATTTAACTATCGCTGGACCTTACAGACCGAAGCCGACCTACAGACCAGGAGGTCGCAGACCGGATCCTCGCCTTCAGAAGAAGGATGAGAATGAGCTCAACATAAACGAGCAGATAACTGCTCAGCAGGTGCGCCTGGTCGGGGAGAATATCCCTGAGCCCGGTGTATATCCACTTGCCAGGGCGCTTCAGCTGGCGGATGAACTCGAGTTGGATCTGGTGGAGATCAGCGCGAAGGCCGATCCTCCAGTGTGCAAGATACTCGACTACGAGAAGTACCTGTATCAGCAGAAGAAGAAGGCGAAGGAGATGAAGTCCAACGCCACCAAGGTGGTCATCAAGGAGATACGTTTCGGTCCGAACACCGATGAGCATGATTTCCAGTTCAAGCTGAAGCATGCGCAGGAGTTCCTCCAGGAAGGCTCCAAGGTCAAGGCCTCCATATTCTTCCGCGGACGCTCCATCATGTTCAAGGACCAGGGCGAGAAGCAGCTGCTCCGCTTCGCCGTTGAACTTGAGGAGTTCGGACGCGCCGAGAACATGCCGGTGCTCGAGGGCAAGCGCATGACCATGATGATTGCGCCTAACAAAAAGAAATGATCCGCGTGTGCGGACAGATTATACTAACAATTAATTTTTTTAAACAATGGCAAAGCTTAAAACGAACTCCGGTGCCAAAAAGCGCTTCACGCTTACCGGATCGGGCAAAATCAAGAGGAAGCATGCTTACCACAGCCACATCCTCACCAAGAAGACCAAGAAGCGTAAGAGAAATCTTGATCATTTCGCTCTCCTCGAGAAGGCGGATTACAACCGTGTAAAGGAAATGTTGGTTCTTTAAAAAAGTAGAATTATGCCAAGATCAGTCAACTCTGTAGCCTCAAGGGCCCGCCGCAAGAAGATTCTCAAGAGAACCCGCGGTAATTTCCTTGCAAGAAGGAATGTCTGGACAGTAGCGAAGAACACCTATGAGAAGGGTCTTACCTACGCTTATCGTGACCGTAAAGCAAAGAAGCGCTCATTCCGCGCTCTCTGGATTCAGAGAATCAATGCGGCCGCACGCCAGTACGGTATGTCCTACTCACAGTTCATGGGACAGCTCGGAAAGCAGAACATCGGTCTCAACCGCAAGGTTCTCGCTGACCTCGCCATGAATAATCCTCAGGCTTTCGAAGCAATCATCAATTCTGTAAAATAAAAAAGGCTTAGTTGAAGAAGGTGGGACGGAAGCGCATACAGACCAAAAGCAAATTCCTCAACTGGATACTTGACTGGGTGGATGCCATCCTCTTCGCAGTGGTGGTCGTGACGCTCATCAATACTTTCTGGTTCCAGTCCTTCAAGATCCCCTCTTCATCGATGGAGAGCAGTCTCTATACCGGAGACTATCTCTTTGTAAGCAAATTGACATATGGCGCGAGGATGCCACAGACTCCTCTGACCATCCCGTTTACGCACAATGTCATAGGACAGAAAGAGTCGTATTCGACTTCAGTCCAGTGGAAGTACAGGCGTCTTCCGGGATTCAGGAATGTCCGCAACGGGGACATCGTGGTGTTCAACTTTCCTAACGGTGATACCGTGCTGAGGAAGGCTCCTGTGGAGGATTACCACTCTCTCGTGCGTTTCATGGGCCGTGATGCCGTGAAGGGGCTGGGCGATGTGATCGTCAGGCCGAACGACAAGAAGGACCATTACGTGAAGAGATGCGTGGCGGTCGCCGGGGATACCCTTGAGGTGAAGGACGGTCTCGTGTGGATCAACGGAGTGCAGCAGACGGTGTATGCCGGAGTGCAGCTGGGATATAAGGTCGTGACGACCGGGCAGCGTATCAACGGCAAGGTCCTCGGGAAACTAGGGCTCAACCTGGAGGAGTTGTACTTCGACCCCGCTCTCCCCGGTTATCCTTCGATGCCTCTCACGGCGGGAATGCTGGAGAAGGTGAAGGCGCTGCCGAATGTCGTCAGTGTGGAGGCGGACCTCGATACGGACCCTGAAGCATGCAGCCTGGAGATTTTCCCGTTCACCGGGACTACG